>JBEGWF010000011.1:0-57750 GCA_041177965.1 Verrucomicrobiota bacterium
CCGGTGCGGATGACCCGGCGACCCTGGGATCAGTGACTCCGGGAACCATTGCCGAGGTGGATCAATCGGCGACCACGACCGATGTGGGCCTTGCTGGCACGTTGGTGGGTGCCGACGTGGACGGCGAGACGCTGACCTACGGCATCGACGGTGGGACCGCGGGATCCGCTGGCGCGGTGACCAAGGCGGGTACCTTCGGCACGCTGACGGTGACCACGGCCAGCGGCGCCTACGCGTTCACCAAGAACACGGCGGCCATCGAAGCTCTGGATGCGGGTGAAAGCGGCACGGACACCTTCACGATGACCGTGGGCGATGGGGACGGTTCGCCGGTGACTCGAACCTACACCGTCACGGTGACCGGTGCGGACGACCCGGTGTCGTTGGCCCCGGTGACTCCGGGCACCATCGTCGAAGTCGATCAGTCTTCCGCAACCACCGATGCCGGCTTGACCGGGGCATTGGTCGGCAGCGACACGGATGGAGATGTGCTGACCTACGGCCTCCTTGGCGAGACGGCCTTGAACGGCAAAGTGAGCAAGACCGGCAACTACGGCACGGTGACCTTGGACCCGGTGACAGGCACCTACATCTACACCAAGAACGTCCCGGCGATCGAGGCGCTCGATGTCGGGGAGACGGACACCGACACCTTCACGCTGACCCTCGGCGACGGCGACGGGGTCCTTGCGACTCGGAACTACACGGTGACCGTGACGGGTGGTGACGACGCTCCGACGCTGGTGGCAGTGAGCTCCGGCAGCCTCGCCGAACTGGACCTGTCATCCGAAGTGAGCGTGTCCGGGTTGGTCGGCACCTTGGCGGGCGCGGATGTGGATGGCGATACCCTCACCTACGGCATCCTGGACGGTGCCGTCTCGGGGGATGAGGTCCGCAAGACGGGCGGCTTCGGCATCCTCACACTGCATCGTCAATCGGGCGCGTTCTCCTATGCGCCCGATGGGGTCGCGGTGGAGTCGGGAGCCGTCTCGGATTCAGCCGTGGACACCTTCACCGTCACCGTCAGCGACGGCGACGGCCCGGTGGTGACGCGGGTGTACACCGTGACCCGTTCCGGGGCCAACGATGCTCCGACCCTCGAGACGCCCGCCCTCGTCACGATTCGCGATACCGCCGATCCCGACACGTTCCAACCCCTGACCGGGAGCCTCATCGGCAGGGATGTGGACTCCGGTGCCGTCCTGCGCTACGGCATCTCCGGGGTGGTGCCCACTCAGGGTGTCTCGATCCTTGTCGGAAGACATGGCACGCTGACGGTCACCCATGCCGATGGAAGCTGGCGTTTCCAGCCCGATGCGACGGCCATCAACGCCCTCAAGACCACCGAGTCGGAGTCCTTCCCGGTGACCGTCGACGATGGGACCGCGACCCGCCCGGGTTCCTGGACCGTGCGCGTCGAGGGTGTCAACGACCGGCCGACCGGCGTGTCCCAGAACCTCGCCGTCGACGAGGACGGAACCCTCGACATCAACCTTGCAGGCGTCGATCCCGACTCCACCTCGCTGGCGTTCTCGATCGTCACGGCACCGGCGCGGGGAACCCTCGCCGGAAACGGCCCCGTCTTCACCTATCGGCCTCACGCCGATGTCAACGGTTCCGACCGGTTCACCTTCAGGGTGTCCGACGGCACGCTCGAATCGACGGAGAGCGAGGTGCTGATTCAGATCCGGCCTGTCAACGACGCACCGGTGCTGACCGACCTGCTCGTCGCGGGTGTCGAAGACAGCCCGGTCGCGTTGCCTGCGACCGTGTTCCAGCAACGCTACTCGGATACCGAGGGCACCGCGCTCCAGTCCATCGAGGTGCTGTCGCTGCCCGACGCGGGGACACTTCGGATGGACGGCCAACCCGTGGCCATCGGTCGACGGATCCCCGTCGTCGACCTCGGTTCGTTAACCTACGTTCCCGATCCCAACGACGACACCCGCCGCTCCTTCCGGGTCGCGGCATCCGACGGGGCGTTGTGGTCAATTCCGGCGACCGTGCTGATCACGCTCGCCCCGGTGAACGACATTCCCACACTGGTGGCGGTCAGCCCGACCGCCACTCCTCGTCCATCGTTGGGTGGCACCGCCCAGCCCGACACCCGGGTGGATGTCTATGCCGATGGCAGATTGATCGGGTCGGCTCAGTCGAACGCCCAGGGCGTCTGGAGCCTGATCCCCGTCGCGCCCATGGCCGATGGGACCTACACGTTGATCGCCACCTCGACGGATCGCTTCAACCAGACCAGCCCCGCATGCCCCCCGGTTCCTCTGGTGATCGACACCCGAGCGCCGCAGGTACCCACCATCGCGGTCGACAGTCCCACCCGGGATCGCTTCCCGTGGATCGAAGGGACCGGCGAACCGGGGGGGCGGGTGCAGGTCGAGATCGATGGACGTCTCCTCGGGATCGCACCAGTGGATGCCTCGGGGCGTTGGGGGTTGCGCCCCGCTTCGGCGCTGGAAGAGGGTGTCTATGCGCTCCGCGCGACGTCCATCGATCTCGCCGGCAATCTGAGCGGTCCCAGCGCGCCCGCAGAACTTGTGGTCGATCTGACCGCCCCCACCGCTCCCGTCATCCGATCGCCCGTCACCTCATCCATTCCCCGCCCCGAGATCCTGGGCACCTGCGAACCGGGATCGACGGTGACGGTGACGGTCCGGCAGATGCCTCTGGGCACGGCGACGACCGACGCCCTCGGGGTCTGGCGGTTGCGACCGGAGCGGGATCTCGAGGGTGGTCCCCAGGTGTTGGTCGCCCGGGCGAGTGATCGGGCCGGCAATCTGGGGCCCGCGGGCGACCCGTGGACCTTGACCATCCTCAGCGACCCGCCCGAGGCGCCGGTGATCGAAGGGCCGAGACTCACCCAGGACGGCACACCCGAGATCTTCGGGTTCTCGCCGCCTGCGATGCAGGTCGTCGTCTGGGAGGGAGAGGTGCGTCTCGGATCGACGGTCTCCGACGCTCAGGGTCGATGGGTCCTCGCATCCGAGGTGCTTCTGGAGGACGGTGGTCATCTCGTCGAGGCCGAGGTCATCAACGGCTTCGGTGTCCGGAGCCCCCGGAGCGGGTCGTGGCTGATGTTCATCCAGCGCGCCGGCATGGCCGTGCCGACCGTGTCGTTCCAATCGGAGGCCACCGGCGTGCCGGTGGTCCGAGGAACCCTGGACGCGCGTGAGACCCACGAGTTGACCGTGTCGGTCGGAGGGCGGATCTACCGATCCTCGAGTGGTTCGGTGTCCATCGACCGCTCCACCGGTCGATGGAGCCTGCCGATCCCTCCGGAGCACCGTCTCGTGGCCGGCGTCTATCCGGTGGAGGCGACGGCGAGCGACCGGTTCGGGAACTCCGCCACCGATCCGACCTCGGACGAATTGCGGGTCGGCGTCCCGGGGGTGGCACCCAAGCCGTCCGTCCCCTACCCGGTGTCGCCGGACGGGCTCACCTTCATGGTTGGGGACCGCGATCCGCTGGACATCGATCTGGCACCCCTGTTCATCGATCCGTTCGGCCGCCCGTTGCGGTTTGCGCTGGTCGGGGTCGACAACGTGACGGCGGGCCTCGAAGGCTCGAGGCTGCGTCTGGAGTTCAGCCGGACCTTCAACTCGCAGGCCACGATCCGCATCCAGGTCATCTCGGATCCCGACGACCCGACGGCGAATCCGGTCTATGCGATCACCGTCATCTACGACGCCGACAAGGACGCCATCCCCGACGAGGTCGAGGACACGGTGAGGGATCTCAACCGGGACGGCATCGACGACGCCTACCAGAACGCCGTCGCCACCTTCCCGATGCGAAGTTTCGGCCTGGGGACATCGGCGCCGACCAACGATTTCGTCTCGATGATCGTGGGCGATTACGAACCCACGAACCGATTGGCCGATGGATTCGGTGTGGTGGTCGACACTCCGGCCCGTTTCAACCAGGTCGAGGTGCGCGAGGTTTCCGAATTCGGGGAACCGCCCGCGGGCCTGACCGAGATCTCGAAGATCATCCACTTCAAGGTCACCTCGCCGACCCCGCGTCCCGACGGTTCCATCGTGGTGACGCTGGTGCTCTACCAACCCAACAACGCCGATGTGGTCTACAAGTTCGGCCGACGGAACCCGGCCGATCCGGAGCCCGGTTTCTACGAGTTCAACTGGGACGGCCGCACCGGAGGCCAGTTCATCGACACCAACGGCGACGGCAGGGCCGATCTCCTGCGGTTGGTGTATCGGGACGGCGAGCGGGGTGACGACGACGGGCGGGTCAACGGGGTGCTGGTCGATCCGGTTTTTGTCGCCAAGCGCGATGCGGTGCCGCCACAGGTTCCGGTCTGGACCACTCCGTCGGGCAGGGTGTCGACGCCGAGGCCCCCGCTCGCGGGCACCGCCGAGCCGTTCACGATGGTCCGCGTGTACTCGGGGAACGAGCCGATCGGTCTGGTCCGGGCCGACGAACTCGGTCGTTGGGCCTTGCGTCCGACCCAGGATCTGCCGGACGGCCGATTCCTGTTCGAGGCCACGGCCACGGACGCCTCCGGCAATGTCAGTCCTCGGAGCCGCTCCCTGGAGTTGTGGGTCCAGACCCGTGTCGTGGCCACGGACGACCTGCTGCCTCGGGTGCCGGGCAAACCGTTGAAGATCCCCGTGGCCCAACTCCTCGGCAACGACCTCGTCCGTCTCGGGTCGCCCCGGGTGAACCAGGTGGACGCGCGCTCCGCGCGGGGCGGCACGCTGGTGTTGGACCGGGGTTGGATCATCTACACCCCTCCCGCGGGCCTGGCCGACGAAGCGATCGATTCCTTCGCCTACACCGTCAGCGACGGCAACGAGTCCGCCCAGGCTCGGGTGCACCTGATCGGCGAGCCCTGGCGGGTCGGAACCGCCAAGAGTCTGATCCGGGTGATTCCGCTCACGGTGGGCGTCGGGTTGCGGTTCTCCGTGATCCCGGCCCAGCGATACCTCGTCTCCGCCTCGGATCGCCTCGGTTCGGGCGAGGACTGGAAACCGATCGGCACCGCATGGTCCGACGACCTTGGACGGTTGGAGATCCGGGATGCCGACGGCCTCGGGGCCACCCGCTTCTACCGTGTCGAAGCACTCCCCTGAAACCGAGCCCATGAACCCCATGAGACTCCATTCCCTCCTGTGCCTGACATCCGCGGTCGCCCTAGGCCTCTGCGGTTCGAGCCTTCTGGCGCAATCGAACCCGGGATTCGTCCTTGGTGAGCGCTCCCTGCAACTGGCCATCCCGGACCTCGATCCCTCGGGACTCGCCCGCAGTCAGACGGTCTCCGGACTCGAGACGGGACTGGTCTACGACCTCACGGTGCGGTTGGTGATCGAAGGGGCCGCATTCGGAGCCTTCAACGGCGACTACTACGCCTACCTGCGCCACGACACCCCCGAGGGGCGGGAATCGATGCTCGCGGTGCTGCTGAACCGTGTGGGCCGCACGACGGACTCCCCCAGCGGGTACAGCGATTCGGGGTTCCGGGTCAGCCTCTCGGACCAGGCCTCCTGGGACATCCACCGCTATCAGGTGGCCCTGGGCGGATCGATCGAAGGCGCGCTGACGGGTGCCTGGCAACCGGACGGTCGCCGGGTCGATCCCAACGTGAGCCTCGACACCTCGCCCCGCACCGCGCCCCTCGAGCCCTTGGGCTCCCTCGATCCGAACGGTGCCTGGACGCTCTTCGTGGCCGACCTGGAGGCCGGAGGCACCGGCAGATTGGTGGAGTGGGAGGTCCGGGGAGTCCCTCGCGCGATCATCCCCGAACCTCGGGGAATGCTGCTGTTGCTCCTCGGTGGTCTGGGGTTGGGTGCGGTGTCGTGGCTTCGTCGTCCTTCCGACCGTTGACGCCGCCGCCGGTGGAGGATTCGGTCCCGGACGGAGTCCCGGCGTCCACCCCGGGAGCGTCCCTAATCCCGGGTCGGAACCCGCCCGACGCGGCGATTCCGGTCCCGTGCCCGAGACTCCCGGGATGTCGTTCTGCATCCCTGCCGGGGAATCCCCCGAGACCGCCCTCCATCGCCTGCTTTGTGAGCGGACGCGGCGCGCCCGTTCCCGACTTGCGGACACCCTCGATGATCCGGCCATCCATCAGGCGCGCCGGGAATTGAAGCGGGTGCGGGCCATGCTCGAGTTGCTCGGAGACGGGGTGCGCCGGAAGGACCTGCGACGGTGGCGGCGCGAGTTGGGGCGCTGTTCCACGGAGTTGGCCGGCGCCCGCGATGCCCGTGCCATGATCCAGAGCCTGTCCCTGCTTCCGGCCCCGGCAGACATTCCCGTCCGGTCGTGGAAGGGGTTGGCCCGGCGGTTGCAGGAGGCGTGGACCGTCCGCATCCGGGGACTGAATGGGGGTGGGCGATCCCGTCGCGTCCGGCGTCGGCTCCGGGGGTTGCAGGAGGAGTTTCGTTCCCTGGGTCCCTCGATCCCGGGTTGGAAGGGCCTCGGGGGTGCGATCCGGGACTCCTATCGCCGTGGGCGTGCGGCCCTGCGGCGGTTGGAGGCCGATCCGTCGCCCCGGAATCGCCACCGATGGCGGGTCCGAGTCAAACGCCTGTCGGACCAGTTGTCGCTGATCGCGCCCGCCGAGTCCCTGTCCCTCGCGGCCTGGGCCTCGGGCCTGGAGGGGCTCGCCGAACGTCTGGGCCAGGAGCACGACCTGTTCCTCCTCCGTGGCTTCGTCAGGGGGCGGGGTCGGCGGTCGATGCCGCAGGAGCATCGCGACCGGATGCTGCGGGCCATCCGCGACCGCAGGCGTGAGATCGCTTCCGCGGCCCTGGGGCAGGGGAGACGGTTGTTCCAGCTTCCGTCCTCGGGATTCGGGGCGGCGGTCCGGCGCCAGTGCCGCGCCCGTGAGATCCGATCGACGTCCGTGCTCCACGATCTGGCCAGCGATTCCTGGTCGGGTCGCATCCCGCTCGCCACGACGTCGCTCGCGGATTTCCTGCCGATCGACCCCGTTGACGAACCTGCCGGAGGCCCTTGGGTCGCGGGGCCATCGTCGCCGATCGGGGATGGATTCAGCCACCCACGATCTCGCGGAGCGCGACGCCGCCGTCGGTGATGGGGCGGGGGCGTCCGAGGGTGTCGAGGAACTCGGCGTTCGGGGAGAGGCCGAGCAGGTGGAACAGGGTGGCCGAGAGATCGCGCGGACGCACGGGGCGGGAATCGGGGTAGGCGCCGATGCGGTCGCTGGAGCCGATGACCTGACCTCCAGGCACGCCTGCCCCGGCCAGGGCCAGCGAGAAGCAGGCGCCCCAGTGGTCGCGTCCGCCCACGGCGTTGATCTTCGGGGATCGCCCGAACTCGCCCATGGCCACCACGAGCGTCTCGTCGAGGAGGCCACGGGCCGCCAGATCGTCGATGAGGGTGGCGAAGGACCGGTCGAACTGCGGGCACAGCACATCCCGGACGCGGCTCGCGTTGCTGGCGTGGGTGTCCCAGAGGGGACTGCCGGCCACCTCGGCCTTGCCTTCCCGGGGCCAGTTCACCTGGACCAGGCGCGTGCCCGCCTCCACCAACCGGCGGGCCAGCAGCAGGCTCTGCCCGAATTTGTGCGGGCCATAGGCCTCGCGCACCGACGCGGGTTCGCGTTCGAGTTCGAAGGCTCGGCGGCTGTTCTCGGCGTGGAGCAATTCGAAGGCCTTCTGGTGCGATTGGTCCCAGGAGGCGACAGCCCCGCTGCCCGTCCCCTGGCGGAACTGGGCGTCGAACTGTTCGAGGAGGCTCCGTCGATCCTCGAGGCGCAGGTCCGAGACTCCGGGCTGTCGGCTCAGGCCCTCGATCTGCATCGGCAGTCGGGTCGGATCGCAGCGCATCAGCATCGGGTGCCACGCCGGTCCCATGAATCCGCCATTCTGCCCCGGCCACAGGATGTTGCCGTCGTTGGCCAGCGGTTCGGGCAGCACCACCGAGGACATGGGCGACCGGGTGCTGGGTTTGAGCATGCCCACCACCGAGGCGATGCTCGGCCAGTCCTGCGGCCCGGGGGGCACGTTCTCGGCCTTGGTCTGGGGTTCGTAGCCCGTCAGCATGAACGCCCCGCTCGTGGAATGGGCGTCGATCTCGGTGGTCATCGAACGGATGACGCTGAGCCGGTGGGCGATCTTGGCGGTGTACGGCAGGGTCTCGCAGAAGTGGGTGCCGGGAACCCGGGTGGGGATCGATCGGAAATGGTCGCGGATCTCCGAGGGCGCGTCGGGTTTCGGGTCGAAGGTCTCGTGCTGCGGGGGGCCTCCGGCCAGGAAGATCAGGATGCACGATTTGGCCTGCCCGAAGCGGTTGCCGCCGGCGATGGCGGTCGGCGAACCCATTCCCCTCATGGCCGGGCCGAGCAGGTGGGCCAAGGACAATCCGAATGCTCCCAAGCCACCCACCCGAAGCCATTCGCGTCGGGTGCCCAAGGGGCCGTTGCAGGGAGTCCGGGGAGCGCTCATCGCGGAGGGAAATCTGTTGTGCAGGTTATGACGGGAAGCGGTTCCGGTCCACGGACAATTCGGGGTCCGCTCAGGGCGGCCGGCTGCGGTCGGGGTGGCTACGGTTGGGGCGGCGTGGCTGCGGATTTCCGGAAGACCAGGACATGCTGCCGGGGCAGTTGGGTCAGGTTTTCCACGAAGGTCAGCCGCGGGTGGAGAGCCATCTCCTTGCGCACCTGGTCGGCGGTCATCTTGTGCAGCGGCTTGATGGGGATCCAGCGCTCCTCGCCGCGATATTCGACGAACACCAGCCGCCCCCCGGGCTTGAGCGCGTCGATCATGCGCCGGGTCATCTCCCACGGGTGGTCGCATTCGTGGTACACGTCGACGAGCAGGATCAGATCGAGCGTGTTGGCGGGAAGCCGGGGGTCGGTGGTCGTGCCGAGCACCGGCACCACGTTGGTGATGCCCCGCGCCGCCATGTTCGTCTTCAGGATGGCGATCATCTCGGGCTGGATATCGTTCGCGTAGACGCGGCCCGTGGGGCCGACCACCCGCGCCATCCGCCAGGTCAGGTAACCGCTGCCGGCCCCGACATCGCCGACCCGATCACCCACCCGGAGGCCCAGGGCCGTCACCAGTCGATGGGGCGCCTCCTCGGTCTCGCGTTCGTCGCGTTCCAGCCACGGAGCCCCCTGGTGCGACATGAAGTGGGCGATCTCACGGCCCAGGAACCATTTGCCGGTGCCGTCGAAGGAGCCGGGCCGGAACTCGTAGGTTGGCGCCGATTCGGAGGACCGCGGTGGGGCGGTCGGCGCTTCGGCCGCCCGGGCGAGGGTCCATCCGGCGATCAGGACGCAGAGGAGGCGGAGGAGGCGGGGGATCGTTCTCATGGGTCATCGACCGGGGATGCAGGCCTTCACGAATGCGCGGAACAACCGGGCGTGCTCGGGATGCGTCGAATACAGGCGCTCGGGATGGAACTGCACCGAGGCGAACCACGGTAGCAGATCGGCGCTCTCCTCCCGGAGTTCGGTGCCCTCGATGACGCCGTCGGCGGCGCTCAGGGTCACCCGGAGGGGATCGGCCAACCGGTGGATGGCCTGGTGGTGGGTGCTGTTCACCCCCAGGGAGCGGGTCCGGTAGATGGCGGCCGCCTGGGTGCCGGGGGAGATGTCGACCGGATGCACGGGCTCGAATCGACGGTCCATCTGGGCGTGCGGGATGTCGCCCGGGCGCTGGGTCGGCAGGTCCACGTAGAGTGAGCCGCCGAGCGCCACATTGACGAGTTGGTGCCCGCGGCAGATGGCCAGCAGCGGTTTGGGACGTCGGAACAGTTCGTCCAGCAGGGTCAACTCCATCACGTCCCGATCCGGTTCGGGGAACTCGCAACGCGCGAGGAGGTCGGCCGGAACCTCGGGCCAGTAGAGCCGGGGGTGGATGTCGTCGCCGCCGGTCAACAGCACGCCGTCGGCCCGTTCAAGGTAGTCGGCAAGGCGGTCCCGATGGGTGCACTGGGGCAGCGAGACGGGCAACCCTCCGGCGTCGAGGACCGCCTCCAGGTACCGGCTGCTCACGCTGATCGAGTGATCCGGAAACTCCGCACCCGCGGCATGCGTGCTGGGCGTCACGAGGATGATCGGCCGGCTCATGGGGTCACTGTGTCCTGAAACCGGGGCGATTCAAACGGGAAAGCCACCCCTCGGAGCGCCGCGATCAATCCAGACGGTGTTCCGGGAAGAGTTCCCGGATGCGCTTGCGCACGGCCTCGATGTGTTCCGGGGGATACCGTCGGCGCACGTAGCCGCGCTCCAGGGCGTCGAGCAGCTCCAGCCAGTCCAGCAGGGGCGGTTCTGGCATCGGCACCCATTCGATGTCCGATCCGCGCCGCTTGGGACGCTCGAAGAATTTCCACTGGCTGCCCACGTGCTGGGCGTAGACGTGGCGTTTGACCCCGTCGGGTCCGGGGGTGGTCCACCCGATGTCTGCCTTGGCTCCCATGATCGTGGTTCAGGATTCGGTCTCGGGCAGGTCCACCGAGGCGACCGCCATCGCGGCGATGCCCTCCTCGCGGCCGACGAACCCGAGGGTTTCGTTGGTGGTGGCCTTCACGCCGACCTTCCCCGCGGGGATGCCCAGCGCCTCGGCGATGTGGGCCTTCATGGCGGCGAGGTGGGGGAAGATTTTGGGTCGCTCGGCGATGAGGGTGGCGTCGATGTTGACGATGCGTCCACCCCGCGCCCGGACCCTTCGCGCCGCCTCCTCGAGGAAGATGCGGCTCGGCGCGTTCTTCCAGGCCGGGTCGGTGTTGGGGAAGAGGTGTCCGATGTCCACCTCGCCGACCGCCCCGAGGATGGCGTCGGTGATGGCGTGCAGGAGGGCGTCCGCATCGGAGTGCCCATCCAGGCCCTTGTGGTGCGGAATCTCGACACCCCCGAGGACGAGCCTTCGGCCGGGGACCAGTCCATGGACATCGTATCCGATGCCGACGTGTACCATGCCCGTGAGCCTAGGGGCGGCGGGGCGCGGCGGGAATGCCGAAAACGCCCGAAAACACCCGGTGTTGCCCGCGGCCTCCGGACGTCCGATCGATCACATGAGCTTGAGCTTGGGCAGGTCCTGGGAATCGACCAGGCCCACGGGTTCCTTGCGGGCGTTGACCACGATGAGGTCGTCGATGTTGCGCTCGTTGAAGATCCTCAGGGCATCCACGGCCAGCGCGTCGTCGCGGAGGGTGATGGGGTTGCGGGTCATGACCTCCTTGAGCGGGCGTTGGAGGATGTCCTCGTGTGCGGCCAGGCGGCGCCGGAGGTCTCCGTCGGTGAACACGCCGACCAGGCGGCCCTTGGGGTCGACCACGCTGACCGAGCCGGTCTTGGCCCGGGTCATGGCGAGGAGTCCGTCCTGGACGCTCTGGTCCTGGCGGGCGACCGCGTTGCGCTGGTCGCGGCGCATGATGTCCCCGACCTTGTAGAGCAGGGCCCGTCCGATGGCCCCGGCCGGGTGGCGCTGGGCGAAGTCCTGTTTCTTGAACCCGCGGGCGGTCATGGTCGCCAGGGCCAGTGCATCCCCCATGACCAATGTGGCGGTGGTCGACGCCGTGGGAGCCAGATTGAACGGGCAGGCCTCTTTGGGCACGCGGACGTTCAGGACGACATCGCTGTGTTCCCCGAGGGTGGAGCGGGGGTTGCCGGTGAGGGCGATGATCTTCACGGAGAACCGGCGCAAGGCCGGCAGCAGGTCGGTCCACTCGGACGATTCGCCCGAATAGCTCAGGGCCAGCACCAGGTCGCCGTCCTGCACGAGGCCGAGGTCGCCGTGCAGCGCGTCCACCGGATCGAGCACCACGGCGGTGGAGCCGGTGCTGCTGAGGGTCGCCGCGATCTTGCGGCCGATGTTGCCCGACTTGCCGATGCCCAGCACGACGAGTTTGCGGCGGTCGGCGAGGCAGGCGCAGATCATCTCCACGGCCCGTCCGAAGCTCTCGTCGAGCGAATCCCTGACGGCACGCAGGGCGGCCGTTTCGATATCGAAGACCTGGCGGGCGAGTTTCAGGTGGCTCACCCGGGAACCGTGTCATCGCCCGGTCGCCGGATCAATCGCTGGGCCCCCTTGCCCGGGTTTGGTGGGAAACAGTCTCTGGCGCCTGCGACGGACTCGGTGTGTGTCCGGCGTCGACTCCGCGGGACCAGACCTGCGCTCGCAGGGAAGCTCGAAGGAGGAGACGCGTTCGCGCTGCGCGCGAGGGCTGGGAGTGATCGCTTCCAGAGCTCGCTCCGGTCCGATCCCGCTGCCGTCGGTGATTCCGGGTAATGACTGGAGATTTGCTGTTTGATGTTCCGCGATCAGCGGCAGGCGAAGGGGAGGTGTCATGCCACTCCCACGGCATTGCGCAGGACGTCGAGCTTCTTCAGCGGCAGTGCTTCGACCTTGTCATGCACGGGATAGCTCTTTTCTCCGGGGTGGATGATCCATGCACGCTCGAGCTTGAGATCGTCGAGGGCAATGTGAAGGGATCGGGTCATCTTCGGGCCGTCATTCACCTTGAACTCGACTCCGTAGGCCTTGCCACCGCGGAGCAGCAGCAGGTCGAGTTCGGCTCCTGCGTGCGTGCCCCAGTAGTAGGTGTCCGCGCTGCCGCAGAGGGCCAGCACCTGTTCCAGCGCATGGCCTTCCCAGGAGGCACCCAGTTTGGGGTGCGAGTGAAGGTCTTTCGTGGTCTTGATGCCCAGAAGGCTGTGCAGCAGTCCGCTGTCCCGCACATAGACTTTCGGGGCGCTGATTTCGCGTTTGCCCAGGTTCGTGTGCCAGGGCTGGAGCCGCCGCACGACGTAGGTGCCGCACAGGAGGTCGAGGTAGTTCCGGGCGGTGCCTTCGGAAGAGCCGAGGGAGCGGGCCAGTTCGGCTGCATTCCACTGCTGGCCGTGGCAATGGCCCACCATCGTCCAGAAGCGTCGCAGCGTCGACGCGGGGGTGCGGATGCCGAGTTGGGGCAGGTCTCGTTCGAGGAAGGTGCGGATGAAGTCCGAGCGCCAGCGCCCACTTGCGGCATCGCCATTGGCCAAGAAGGAGCGGGGGAAGCCGCCGCGCAGCCACAGGTCGTCGAGTTGATCCGGGTGGACCTCGCCGGTGTGAAAGCCAGCCAGATCCACGAACCCGACACGCCCGGCCAGAGTCTCGGAAACCCCTTTGACGATGTCCGGCGAGGCGGAACCGAGGATCAGGAATCGTGCGGGTCTGCCGCGGCGATCGGCCAGCGGGCGAAGCGTGCTGAAAAGCTCCGGCATGCGCTGGATTTCGTCGATCACCACGAGTCCGGAGAGTTTTTTGAGCGCCAGCTCCGGCTGGGCCAGCGCGCCTCGATCTTCAGCGCTCTCCAGGTCGAACCAGTGACCGCCTTCACGGTCGGTGAGCATCCTTGCGAGCGTGCTCTTCCCGCACTGGCGTGGCCCCAGCAGAGCGGCGACGGGGTTTTCTTCCAAAGCCGTTTCGAGCCGGGTCATGGCTTCTTGGCGGTGAAGCATGGCTGAAAATAATCATTGAAAAACCGTAACGCAATTGTGGTTTTTCAATGAAAAATACCATCGGTACGAGCGGGTGTCATCGAGCGAAATCGGGTGGATCTCATCCTGCCCGGGTCATCCTTCGGTGACCGCATCCATTGATGATCGCCACCTGTCGCGCCGCGATCGATGGGAAACGGTCTCTGGGGCGTGGGGCGGCTGCGGCGGATCGGGCGGCTGCCCGGTGTCGACCCCGCGGGACCAGACCTGCGCTCGCAGGGAAGCTCGAAGGAGGAAACGCGTTCGCGCTGCGCGCGAGGGGTTTTGTTGATCGCTTCCAGAGCTCGCTCCGGTCCGATCCCGCTGCCGTCGGTGTTGCCAGAGGCGACGGATCTGCCGCCGACCGTCGCCCGATCATCGCCCCTCAAGCGGGGAACCGGGTGTCCCAGTCGGCCAGGGTCTCAGGCATGGATGACGGGGAAGCAAATCCACAGATCACATTTCCGAAAATCGGAAATCGTTCCCTGAGCCCTGTCGCCGGTGGTTTACGTGATCGGGCGCAAGCGTCGTCATCGCCCCGCAATGCGGACCGGGGATCAGCGCCGGGGGATCAGCGCCGGGGTCTTGGGGCCTTGCCGGGTGTCTTGCTGGCCCCCTGGACTTCGGCGACCCCGGAGCGCAGGGCCTCGAGCAGGGTGGTCATCACGGCGGTCGGGGCTCCGTGCCAGACGGCCCCGAGGCGCAAGGGGGCGAGGTCGGGGATCGGCAGCGCCCTCAGGTCGTTGGCGCGCGGAGCGCCGGGGATGTCCAGTCCGAGGCCGATGCCGAATCCGTTCCGGACATAGACCTCGACCAACTCCAGGTCGGTGACCTCCACGCGGGAGGGCCACTCCAGGGATCGGCCTTCGAGGAATTCGCGGAAACGCCGGGGCGCCAACTCGTGGGCGGTGATGGACACCAGGGGTTCCTCGAGGGTCTCGTCCGCCAGCGCCGCGAGGATCTCCTCCGTGCGCCGGAAGCGGGACGACTTCGGCACGAGCAGGACCATGGGCAGTTCCAACAGGGGCAGGTGCTGCAGTCCCGGGGCGCCCTGGCCCTCGAGCAGGGTGATGGCGAAATCGATCTCCTGGCGCTCCAGCCAACCCTCGACCTGCGGTTGTTGTCCGGACCGCAGGCTGAGCCGGAGTCCCGGGAAGCGCCTCCGCACCTCCTGCAGCACGCGGGGCAGGTGGTCCCGCAGCGCCAGGGCGGGGGCCGCGATGCGAAGGCCGAGGCTGGCCCCGGTCCGCAGTCGTTCCTCCACCGGACCGAGACCATCAAAGAAGGGGCGGACGAAATCGTAGAGTTCGATGCCCGCCGGCAGCAGTTCGAACGGGCGTCGGCGGAAGAGTTTCACGCCGAGGTGCGACTCCAATTGCAGCAGTTGCCCGCTGACGGCCGGTTGTTGGATGCCGTAGGGCATGTTCCGGACCGCCTCCATGATCCCTCCGTGCCGTGCCACGTAGTAGAACAGCTCCAAGTGGTGGACATTCACGCCTCGAAACAACCACGGCTCCGGTCTCCGGGCAATCGCGGGCTCCTGGCGATTCGGCTCGATCGACGCGTCTTTGGGATTCCCTTCGGCACGGTTTGGATCGAAAGTCGCGTGAAGCCTTCACCAAAACCGTTCGTCAACCGAGTTCGCATGAAGTTCCTCTCCTCCACCGTCATCGCGGCCAGCCTCACGGCGCTGTCCGCCCAGGCCGCCGTCGATTTCTCCAAGGACATCGCCCCGATCCTGACCGAGCACTGCCTCAAGTGCCATGGCACCGACAAGCAGAAGGGCAAGTACCGGCTCGATTCCAAGGAGGCCGCGTTCAAGGGAGGCAAGAGCGAGAAGGCCGCCGTGGTCGCCGGCGATCCGGACAAGAGCGAGATGATCCACCGGATCTTCCTGGCCAAGGACAACGACGAGTTGATGCCGCCCGAGGGCGGTCCCCTGGCCGAGCCCCTGCGGGCCAAGCTCAAGGAGTGGGTGAAGGGCGGCGCCCAGTGGCCCGATGGCGTGGTGCTGGCGGCCGCGGTCGCAGCGCCGGCCCCCGTGGCCGCGAATCCGGCAAAACCGGCCCGCCCGGTGCCGCCGCTGCCCCAGTTGCCCAAGGAATTCCAGCCGGCCTCGTCGGAGGCCGCCGGCATCGCCGCCCTGGCCAAGTCCGGGATCGAGGCCCGTCCCATCGCCCTCGGGGTGCCCTGGAAGGAGGCCAATTTCCGCCTCAAGGGTCCCGAGGTGACCGATGCCACCCTGGCCCCGGTCTCCGGGATGAACAGCCTGGTGGAGCTCCGCCTGGGCAATACCAAGATCACCGATGCCGGACTGAAGCAGGTCTCCGGCCTCACCCACCTCCAGACGCTCGGCTTGGAGCTGACGGCGATCACCGACGCCGGCCTCGATCACATCCGGGGTCTCCAGAACCTGGTCTATCTGAATCTGTACGGCACCAAGGTGACCGATGCCGGCCTGGCCAAGCTCGCGGGTCTCAAGCACCTCCGGAACCTCTACGTCTGGCAGACCCAGGTGACTCCCGACGGGGTGAAGAAGCTGCAGGAGGCCCTGCCCGGACTCGACATCAACACCGGTTGGGTCGCCCCGCCGGTCGAGAAGAAGGACGAGGCCAAGAAGGACGAGGCCAAGAAGGCAGAGCCGAAGAAGTAACCGACGGACGCGGGTCCGTTTCTCAGAGGCTTTCGCAGAGGCGCTTTTCCAAAGCCCTGCCCCACGTTTTCCGAAGCCGACCCCGATGCCTTCACCGGATCGGGGTCGTTGCTTGGGAACCCCGGGCATCGGCCGCGCGGATCTCCGGGATCAGCAGCCCGCAGGCCGCCACGATCATGGCGGCGGCGATCCAGCCCATGGTTGCGGGTGACAGCACCTGGACCGCGTGGAAGGCGCACAGCGGCGCGAGCACGCCGCGGATGCCGGTCGAGAAGGTGTGCACCGCCATGTAGTCCGTCACGTGTTCGGGCGGAGCCACCTTGGTGACCCACAGCCCCCAGGCCACATCGCCCCCGGCCGTGGAGATGCCGTAGAACAGGGCTCCGATGACCAGCCCCCACGCGGTGTCGCTCATGAAGAAGGTCGCGATGCCCACCGCGAACCCCGCGTTGAGCGTGACGCGCAGTCGGAAGAAGTTCATCCGGTCGAAGAGACGGCCCCAGATCGGGCTCATGATCCACCGGGCCGCGTTTGGGATGACGAGGGTGAGCCAGGCGATCCGGGCGGCGTCCAGCCCGAGGCCGAACCGGGGATTGCCGAGGTATTCGACGCGGATCGGCAGCATGGCGAGGTTGGCGAACCCCATCAGCATCCAGGCCATCAGCGCGTTGCGGAACACGGGGTCTTCCCGGACGAAACGGAGTCCCTGCAGGGGGTGGATGGCGGAGCCGGCATCGAGCGGGCGGGTGGGGATCCGGCGCACCGCGGCGGCCGCGGCCAGGTAGGCGAGGGCGAAGATCCCGGTCATCCACCGCCAGCGTTCCGGGGCGAGGGACGTGCCGACCGGCGACGCGAAGGTGGCGGACGATCCTCCGCCCAGGATCTGGCCACCGATCCAGGCGAAGACCATGGCGGATCCGATGCGCACCATGAAGGCGCTGGAGTAGAGCCTGCCCCGCTGTTCGGACGGGTAGTTGTCATGGTAGATCTGCGTCATCAGCGGGATGGCGCAGGTCGAGGTGAGCAGGGCGAAGACGCAGCCGGCGGTGTAGACCAGGGGATGGGGCAGGAGCGTCACCCCCAGGCAGCTCAGGCCTCCGAGCCCCAGCAGGAAGGAGACGGCCCTGGAGGGCTCCACGCCAAGGCCCCGGGCCGCGTTCACCACCAGCGGGGAGACCAGCAGGCCGACCGAGGTGCCGGCGGCGATCAGGGCCTTGGCCCAGGGTCCGAGGTCGAAGACCCGGGTGGCGATCAGCAGGAGGAAGGTGTTGCCCGCCGTCTCGATGATCCCTCCGAAAGCCGAGCGCCAGCGCTCCATCCGGAAGGTGATCCGGGCGCGTTCCGCGGAGGGGATCATGGGCTGGGATCGCGCGGATGGGCGGCGGCGACCCGTGAGGGTCGCTTCACTGGGACTCCGTTTCCGGAGAATTCACCGCATCGGCGACCCGTCGGAGCCATTCCCAGGTGAAGAGTCCGGTGGCGTGCCCGTCGCCCCACAGGGGTTGCACCGCGTAGTTGCCCACCCGGGGCAGCTTCCGGAGCTGGAAGGACTCGGGCGAGTAGGGACGCTGGGGAGGGCGGTAGGTGGTTCCGAAGATGTCCTTCTCGCCCAGACAGGCGGCGCACGGACAGAACCGTCGGAGGCTCTCCAGTGGGATGAAATCCTCGCGGCCATCCTCCCATCGGATGGCCAGCTCCTGCGCGAAGGCGGTGATGTCGGCCGGTTGCATCGGGCCGACGGTGGTGCCGGTCGTCCGTCGCGTCCAGCGGCAACGGGCGTTCCGTTGCGCAATCCGGGGTTTCGACCAATGCTAAGGCCATGGTGTCGCGTCGATGGATCCGGATGCTGGCGTTCTGTTGGATGGCGGTGGGCCCGGCCCTGCTCGGGGCCGATCCCTCGGCCGACGAGGTGGTCCGCGCCATGGTGGAGCGGTTGCGCTCGCTGCCGGACAGGCATCAGGGCCGCGCCCATGTCTGCCGTCGCATGGCGGTGATCGAGACGCTGGAGGCCGACGGCAGCGTCTCGGAACGCAAGACCAAGGAGTACCGCGTGGCGATGACCAACGGGGTGGAGACGGTCCGGTTGCTGCGCGTGGACGACCGGGAGCCTCCCGCATCCGACGCCCGCGCGGAGGAGCGGCGCGATCGTGAGGCCCGCGAACGCTATGGGCGGTCGGGTTCGTTCCGGAAGCGACGGGGCGTCGAGGTCATCGACGAGTCCCTGATCCGGCGCTTCGACTACACCTGGCTGGGCTTCGAGGTCATCGCGGGCCGGACCAACCACGTGCTCTCGTTCACCGCCCGTCCGGCCGACCCGGGCAGGGGGCAGGCACCGGGCTTTGCCGACCGGTTGATGTCGTTGCTCGAGGGGCGCCTTTGGGTCGATGTCGAAGAGCATGAGCTGGCGAAGGTGGAGGCGCGACTGGGTCGCAGTTTCGACGTGCTGGCCGGGGTGGTCGGTTCCGTCCAACGCATGACCCTGCTGATCGAGCGCTTCCGTCTGCCGGATGGCCGCTGGGTGGACGGCCGCTTCCACACCGCCCTCGAGGGCCGGAAGTTCCTCAGCTCGCTCCGGATGCGCCTGCAGGTCGACCAGGATCGCTACGAAACGAACGGTCCCGGCCCCGGTTGAGGCGCTCCGGCGGGAGAAGGTCACGGCGACGGCCCCGCAAAGGGTCATTGCTTCGACGGTTTTCCCTTGGATAGAACAGGCGGCCGTGTCGTCCCAGCACACCCTCAAGCAAGCGGTCTCGTTCGCCGGAATCGGGCTCCACGGCGGCAACCGCGTGTCGATGACCCTCCAGCCCGCGCCGCCGAACACGGGCCTGCGCTTCCGGCGCGTGGATCTCGACGGCACGCCTGAGATCGAGGCCCGGGCCGAGACCGTGGTCGACACCCAGCGCTCCACCACCCTGGGCAAGGGTCCCGTCAAGGTGCACACGGTGGAGCATGTCCTGGCGGCGTTGGTGGGCGCGGGGATCGACAACGCGGTGATCGAATTGGACGCCAACGAACCGCCGATCGCCGACGGCAGCTCGAGGGAATTCGCCCGGCTGCTGAGGGAGGCCGGCCGGGTCCCGCAGGCCGAGCCCCTCGAGATCCACCGGATCGATGCGCCGATCGAACTCCAGGCCGGGGAGTCCCACATGGCCGTGTTCCCTCATACGGGCTTCAAGATCACCTGCACCAGCTCCGACAAGGGCGGCAGATTCACCCAGTTCTTCAGCCTCGAAGTGACACCCGCCTCCTGGGAGAAGGAGTTGAGCCATGCCCGGACCTTCTGCTTCTACGAGGAGATCGAGTTCCTCATCAAGAACGGGCTGATCAAGGGCGGCAGCCTCGAGAACGCGATCGTCATCCGCGAGGATGCCGTGCTGACCAACGAGCCGCTCCGGTACCCCGAGGAGTTCGTCCGGCACAAGATCCTGGACATCATCGGGGACCTGGCCCTCGTCGGCCGCCCCATCCAGGGGCATGTGATCGCCACCCGTCCCAGCCACCGGGCCAACACCGACCTGGCCAAGGCGATCGTGGCCCGGATGAGGCGACCGCTGGAGGCCGCGCAGACCTTCGCTCCGCCTCCCACCCCGGCTCCCGAGGCCAAGCCGCCCGCCACCAAGCCCGCCAAGACGCCCGCCGCCGCCAACGACACCGTTTCCACCGTGAATTCACCGACTCCCACCGAGAACCTGGTCCGCGATGGTGCCACCCTCGACACCATGCAGGTGATGCGGATCCTCCCGCACCGCCCCCCGTTCCTCATGGTCGACAAGGTGACCCTGATCGACGGGCCCCGGATCGTGGCGCAGAAGAACGTGACCATGGGTGAACCCTTCTTCGAGGGGCACTTCCCCGGACATCCCATCATGCCGGGGGTCCTGCAGCTCGAGGCCATGGCCCAGGTGGCGGGCATCCTGATGATGCGGCAGGCCGAGAACGCGGGAAAGCTGGCCTACTTCATGTCGGCCGAGGACGTCAAATGGCGCAAGCCGGTCCGCCCCGGCGACATCCTGATGATCGAGGTGGAGATGACCAAGGCCCGCGGCAAGATCGGCAAGGCCAAGGGCCGGTGCACCGTCGACGGCGAGGTGGTCAGCGAGGCCGAGGTGACCTTCATGCTGATGGACCGCTGAGACCCGGACCACTGAGATTCCCGACCATCCCCTCGCACCCGAACCCGATGATCCATTCCAGCGCCATCGTCCACCCCGGGGCCCGCATCGGGGCCGATTGCCGGATCGGTCCCTACTGCGTCATCGGTGAGCATGTGGTCCTCGGAGATCGCTGCCATCTCCACAGCCACGTGGTGGTCGAGGGGCACACGACCCTGGGATCCGACAACGAGGTCTATCCCTTCGCCTCCCTGGGCATGAAGACCCAGGACTTGAAATGGAAGGGCGGTCTCACCCGGGTGGAGATCGGGGACCGGAACGTCTTCCGGGAGTACGTCAGCGTCCACAGCGCGACCGCCGACGGAGGGGTCACACGTGTCGGTTCCGACAACCATTTCCTGGCCAACACCCATCTGGCCCACGACGTCCAGGTGGGCAATCGGGTGATCATGTCCAACCTCGCCACCCTGGCGGGGCATGTGATCGTGGAAGACCATGCGATCATCGCAGGGCTGGCGGCCGTCCATCAGTTCTGCCGGATCGGCCGGCACGCGATGGTCGGGGGATGCTCGAAGCTCGTGCAGGATGTCGCCCCCTTCATGATGGCCGATGGGAACCCGGCCGAGACCCGGTTCATCAACAAGGTCGGCCTCGAGCGTGCCGGTTTCGACGCCGGGGTCATCGCCACGCTCGTCAAGGCCTACAAGACCGTCTTCCGCTCCGGGCTGACCCTCGAGAACGCCCTGTCGCAACTGGAGTCGGAGTCGCCGTCGGTCCCTGAAGTGCAGGAGCTGGTCGTCTTCATCCGGGCCAGCCAGCGGGGCTTGGCGCGCTGAACCTGCGGGTGGTGGGGCGGCGCCGATGGCGTTCAGGCGGCCTCGGCCTGCGGGCGGGTCGTGCGGTCGGTCAACCGTTGCAGGGCCTCCTCGAGGGCGTCGATCACCCCGTCCGGGGTCGAGGTCCCGGCGGTGATCCCCACGGTGTCGTTGTCGCGGACCCAGGACGGGTCGAGATCTTCCGCCGTCTGAAGCCAGTGGACGCGGGGGCAACGGGCACGGCAGGTATCCACGAGGCGCCGGGTGTTGTTGCTGTGCCTGCCCCCGACGACGAGGACCACGTCGCATCGGCCGGCGAGATCCTCGGCGGCGGTCTGGCGGTCCTTGGTCGGTTGGCAGACGGTGTCGATCCAGCGCACCTCCGACCCGGGGAAACGCCACCGAAGGCGTTCGACCAGTTCCTTCACGCGGACCACCGGTTGGGTGGTCTGGGACACGACGCCATAGCGGGGGCGTTCCGCAAGTCGGTCGACCTCCTCCTCGGCGAGGATGACATCGCACCCGGGGTGATCCTCGGCGAGGCCCCGCACCTCCACATGCCCCGCCTGCCCGATCACCACCGGATGGTACCCCGCGTCGACGAGGTTCTTGAGAGCCCGGTGGGCGCGGTGGACCAGCGGGCAGGTGGCCTCGATGACGTTGAGTCCCGACTGTCGAAGCCCCTCCTTGCGACGGTCGGACGCACCGTGGGCGGTGATCATCACTTCGCGGGTGGGGATGTCGGCCGCGTCCTGGCGGATGAGGACGCCCCGGGCCCGGAGGTCGGCCAGCACGGTCTCATTGTGGACCAGATCGCCCAGCACGGTGACCGGACCGGCCGCCGCGCGGCCCCGGGCCAATTCAATGGCATCTCGGACGCCGAAACACATGCCCATCGCCTCCGCCTTCAGAATCTTCATAGGATACTTTGTGATGCAAAGTGTCTGGCTACGAACACTCGTGTTTGTTCAAAAATAATCAAGGGGAGGGCGGCGATTTCCGGAACTGGGAGACGATCTGCTCGAGATGGCCGAGGTATTGGGTGAAGGACGTCCTGCCGGATTCGGTGAGTGCGCAGGTGGTCTGGGGCCGGGCCTCGCCGGAGGACTTGGTCAGCGAGACCAGGCCCGCCTCCTGAAGGATCCGCAGGTGCGAAGTGAGGTTGCCGTCGGTCATGCCGAGCAGGTTCCGGAGGTCGGTGAAGCTCAGGGACGGCGTCGCCGACAGGGCCGAGACGATGGCCAGTCGGGCCTTTTCATGGATGACCCGGTCCAGGTTGGGGAACGGTTCCGGGTTCACGCGACGGGCTTCTTCTCCGTCCAGCGCAGATAGAGGCCGTAGGCGAGATGTCCGCCGCCGAAGGTCGCCGTCATGACATGGTGGGCCATCCGGATCGAAGGTTCGATCTGGTGCGGGTTGGCCGCGGCCAGGGCGCTGAGCAGGCCCGCGATGACGAATCCCCAGCCGAACAGTCGGATGCCCCGAGGCATGAAGAAGCCCGCCGAATGGACCGCACAGCCGTAGAGGACCAGCCAGAGCGGCGGCAGCGCCACGGCGATCATGGCGCCTTCCTGATGGATGTTGACCAGCGGTCCGACCACCGCCATGCCGGTGAACAGCGCCGGCATGAGCGCCGAGGCCACCCGCCGGGCCGGCGGCGTCCAGAACGGTTCGCTGGCCGCGAAGGCCTGCCGACGCATCAGCACGAAGGCGGTCGAGGCCCCCAACAGGCCGACGGCCAGCCAGTAGAAGGCGAAGGCGCGGGCGGTGTCCCGGATCACCATCGGGGCCAAGAGGCCGGCGAGGGTACCGATCAGCCCGACCGCCGTCATCGCCGGTGCCAGTGCGCGTCGGTAGATCGAAGCCCGCTCCATGAGGGTTCGGATGGTCTCGAGCTGTTCGCGGGCGGTCGTCGGGTCCACCGCTCCACAGTCGGGACCGGGCCGTTCCCGTCAATCCCGGAGTCGTCGAGTCTTCCGGGGTGGTTCCGGATCCCGAATCCGACCTTGACGGGGGAGGGAGGGGTTCCCTACCTTTGCAGACCGTTAGGAACTTTCTGTCGGCCTGTGCCGACATGCACGAGTCGGTTCAACACCGGCTTTTTTGTTACCCCGGTTTTCGGGAACGGCTGACGACTATGAACGCGGAGATTTTGGCGGTGGTTGAGTTCTGGGAGAAGGAGAAGGGCATCCCCAAGGATGTCCTGCTCGGTGCCATCCAGGAGTCCCTGATGCAGGCCGCCAAGAAGGCCGTGGGTCCCGCCCGTGAGCTTCGGGTGACGATCGACGGGCGGTCTGGCGACATCAAGGCCTGGGCCAAGCTGGTGGTCGCCGAGAAGGTGCTCTCCAAGCACGACCAGATCACCGTGTTCGACGCGCGCCGCGCCGGCCATGCCGAGGCCAAGGTGGGCGACGAGATCGAGGTCGAGGTCACCCCTGCCGGTTTCGGTCGCATCGCCGCCCAGTTCGCCAAGCAGGCCATGATGGCCCAGCTGCGCCGCGCCGAGAAGGCGATGGTGTACGACGAGTTCAAGGACCGGGTGGGCGAGCTGGTCAATGGCACCGTCCGACGCTTCGAGCGCTCGGACGTGGTGCTCGACCTCGGCAAGTTCGAGGCGATCATGCCCAATCGCGAGCGCGTCCCGACCGAGGAATACCAGATCGGCGAGCGCATCCGTTGCTACGTCAAGGCCGTGGAGCAGACCCCGCGCGGTCCGGAGATCATCCTCTCCCGGGCCGACCCGAACTTCGTCATCAAGCTCTTCAAGGTCGAGGTCTCCGAGATCGGAGATGGCACCATCGAGATCAAGGGCATCGCCCGCGAACCCGGTTTCCGCACCAAACTGGCGGTGTTCTCCCGAGATCCCAAGGTCGATCCCGTGGGGGCCTGCGTCGGACTGCGCGGCCAGCGGGTCAAGAACATCGTCCGCGAGCTCAACAACGAGAAGGTCGACATCATCCCCTGGTCGCCCGACATCCGGAAGTACGTCGAGAACGCCCTGGCTCCCGCCAAGCTCAAGACCTTCGAGGTCGACGAGACGCGCAAGCGGGTGCTCGTCCACACCTCCGCCGACCAGTTGTCGCTGGCCATCGGCAAGCGGGGCCAGAACGCCCGACTCACCTCGCGACTCACGGGTTGGAGCATCGACATCGAGGCCGAGGCCTCCGTGCTGCCGGGCTTCGACCAGAAGGTGGCCGACGCCGTCCGGGACTTCGCATCGGTCCCCGGGATCACCGAAGAGCAGGCCCGGATCCTGGTCACCACCGGTTTCCACAGCCTGGAGGACGTCGTTCAGCAGATCGGCATCGAGGACCTGAAGGAAATGGAGGGGATCGGCCAGGATGCCGAGTCGATCCTGGAGGCCATCCGCGGAGAAATCGCCCGTCGCACCGCCGGTGGCGACGGCGCCGGGGTCCACTGACCCGGCCGACCCGACCCAGCAGACCCGGAATGAGACCGGGTCGGACCGGGAACGCCCGGTCTTGAAACCAAAAGCAGTATGCCCGTTCGAATCTACGAGATCGCAAAGAAGCTCAACCTTGAGAGCAAGTTCGTGCTCAACAAGGCCAAGGAACTGGGCATAGCCGCAGCCAAGGTCCCGTCGAGCACGCTCGACAAGATCACGGCCGAGTTCCTTGAGGAGCAGCTGGCTCCGCTGGCCAAGCCTCCCGAGCCGCCGAAGCCCGTGGAGGTGGTGCCGGTGACCATCATCCACGCGCCGCCACCCCCGGTCGAGCCGGTCGCCGAGTCGGCCCCGGTCCCTGCGGCTCCCCCCGCGATCGCGCCGGCGTACGAGGCCCCCGCCGAGGAGCCCCCACCGGCCCCCGAGGCGTCCGCCCAGCCCGCCGTTGCGATCTCCCCGGAGCCTCCGGCCGAGCCGGTCGTGCCCGCGCCCCCTTCGCCCGAGCCCCCCGTGGTCGCCGTGATCGCCGACCCGTCCCGTGAACCCGTTCCGGCTCCGGCCCCCCCGGCCCCCGCGCCCGCGGCCCCGCCGGCTCCCGAGCCCCCTGCCGCCGTCCAGACCGGACAGTTGGTGGGTCGCATCGACCTCAGCCAGTTCGGCTATGGCGGCCGGACCACCCGCGGGGTCAGCTCCCAGCCGCCGGCCCGACCCGGTGCCGCGCCTGCCCGTGATGATCGACGGGGTCCTCCGGGGGCTCCCGTCCGACCAGGCGGTCCGGGCGCCCCGGGTGCCCGCCCGGGTTTCCCGCAGCGCCCCGGCGCTCCGTTCCGCCCGGGCCAGCCCGTCGGCCGACTGGGTCAGACCGGCGGATCAGGTGCCCGACCGGCTCCGGCGCCCGCACGCCCGCAGGTCGCGGCCGACGCCCCGACCATCGTCATGCGCCCGCCGATCGTCGTGCGTGAACTGGCCGAGCAGATGGGCAAGAAGCCCTTCCAGATCATCGGCGACCTCATGCAGATGGGGGTGTTCGCCACGGTGACCCAGACCATCGACGCCGAGGCGGCGATCAAGATCTGCGCCAAGCACGGCATCCGATTCGAGACCGAGAAGCGCGACAAGGCGGCCCACGTCGTCAACGTTCCCAAGGAGGAGAAGCTCGAGCTCGACACCGAGGACAAGCCCGAGACGCTGAAGCCCCGTCCGCCCGTGATCACCATCATGGGCCATGTCGACCACGGGAAGACCTCGCTCCTCGACGTCATCCGCAAGGCCAACGTCGCCTCGGGCGAGGCCGGTGGCATCACCCAGCACATCGGCGCCTACACCATCCAGTACCCGCACCCGAACACGGGCAAGCTGGAGAGCCTCACCTTCCTAGACACCCCGGGCCACGCCGCGTTCTCGGCCATGCGCGCCCGCGGCGCCAACGTGACCGACATCGTGGTCCTCGTCGTGGCGGCCAACGACGGCGTCATGCCCCAGACCGTCGAGGCACTGTCGCACGCCAAGGCCGCCAAGGTCCCGATCATCGTGGCGGTCAACAAGTGCGACCACCCGAACTCCAACCCGATGAAGGTCCGCCAGCAGCTCCAGGACAAGGGCCTGGTGCCGGACGACTGGGGTGGCGACACGCTGTTCGTCGAGTGCTCCGCCCTCACCAAGAAGGGCATCGACACGCTGATCGACTCCATCCTGCTCCAGGCCGAGCTGCTCGAGCTCAAGGCCAACCCCGACCGCAACGCCAAGGGCAATGTCATCGAGTCGGGCGTCGAGGCCGGCGGTTCCGTGGCCACGGTGCTCGTCCGCAAGGGCACCCTGCGCATCGGCGATGTGATCATCTGCGGGGAGCACTACGGCAAGGTGCGCGCCATGATGAACGAAGAGGGGGTCCGCCTGAAGGAGGCGACTCCTTCGGTGGCGGTCCGCGTGCTCGGCCTCAACGGCGTGCCCGATGCCGGCTCCGAGTTCAGCGCCGTCGAGAACGAGCGGGCCGCCCGCGATCTCGCCGAGGAGCGTTCCGACGCCCGACGCAAGTCCGAGATGGACGGCGATCGCCGCAAGACCCGCGCCTCGCTGTCCGACCTCTTCGGCCGGATCGGCGACCTGACGGCCAAGGTGCTCAAGGTCATCGTCAAGGCCGACACGCAGGGATCGGTGGAGGCCATCGTCGGGGCCCTGCGCGAGATCAAGTCGCAGAAGGTCTCCCTCGAGGTCGTGCACAGCGCCGTGGGCGCCATCAACGTGTCCGATGTCAATCTGGCCCGCGGTTCCAAGGCGGTCATCCTCGCCTTCCACACCCGCGTCGACAACAACGCCGCCGAGGAGGCCAAGCATCACGCCGTCGAGATCCGACTCTACGCGATCATCTACGAGTTGATCGATCAGGTGAAGGACGCCATGGCGGGCCTCCTCGATCCTCTCCTCAAGGACGTGGTGGTCGGTCAGGCCGAGGTTCGCAAGATTTTCGATCTCTCGAAGGGTGGCCGGGTGGCCGGGTGCGCCGTCACCACGGGCCGTCTGGTCCGCGGCAAGATGCGTCTGCGTCGCCGGGGCAATCTGGTGTACGAAGGCGTTTCGCTCACGCTCAAGCGCTTCCAGGACGAGGTCAACGAGGTCCGCTCCGGCATGGAGTGCGGTGTGCGCCTGGACGGATTCGACGACTACCAGGAGGGTGACGTCATCGAGTGCTACTCGGTCGAGAAGGTCGCCGCCAAACTCGAATAACGGATCTTCCCGTGTCCTCCCATGTCCCACCGGCTCCGAGCCGGCGCCTGCAGCGCGTGGCGGAGCTTCTCAAGCGGGAAGTCAGCGAGCTGCTGCGCCGCGAGTTGAGCGTCGAGCAGGTGGGCCTCCTGTCGGTGAACGAGGTGAAGGTTGCCCCCGACCTGAAGACCGCGACCGTGTTCATCGGGTTCGTGGGCAACCGACAGCAGCGGAGCGCGGCACCGGAGCTGCTGGCCCAGCGGTCGAAGCACATCCAGATGATGCTCGGTTCCCAGCTGAGCATGAAGTGGACCCCGGTGCTGACCTTCCTGCTCGACGAATCCATCGAGAAGGGCAACCGCGTGCTGGCCATCCTGGAGAGCCTCGAGAAGGGGCACCAGCCGGGGGGCTGACTTCGCCGTTCCTCCGATCCCGATTTCCGATTCCCGTTTTCCCAGCTTTTCCAGCCATGCCTTCCTCCGAGATGCCCAAGGCGGTGGAGAACATCCTGGCCGCGATCGATGCGGCCCGGTCGATCCTCGTGGTGGGTCACATCCGTCCCGACGGCGATTGCATCGGAAGCCAGGTGGGGCTGGCCATGGCGTTGGAGGGGGCCGGCAAGGAGGTCACCGTATGGAACCAGGACCCCGTGCCCGACAAGCTGAGCTTCCTGGACCCCGACAAGCGGGTCCGTAGGCCCGCGCCCGGCCGCGACTTCGACCTGGTCATCGCCACCGACTGCGCGGCCCTCGACCGACTGGGTCGGGTCCTCGAGTTCCTGCCCGAGGGCGTGACGCTGGTGAACATCGATCACCACGCATCCAACACGCGCTACGGCCGTTTCAACTGGGTCTCGCCCCGCGAGCCCAGCACGGGTGAATTGATCTTCGACCTCTGCAAATGGGCCGGCTGGAAGGTGACCTCGGCCATGGCCGACTGCCTCTTCACCGCGGTCAGCACCGACACCGGCAGTTTCCAATACCCCTCGACGACCCCGGACACCCTGCGCACCGCGGCGGAACTGGTGGAGCGGGGGGCTTCGTTGGGGAGGATCTGCCAGGAGGTCTACCAGAGCTACCCGATGACCCGGGTGCGCCTGCTGCGCCACGTCTACACCCACTTCCGGTTGTCCGACGGCGGTCAGACGGCCTACTTCTGGTTGCGGAAGCGCGATTACGCGCGCGCCGGGGCCTCCATCGAGGAGAGCGAGGGCCTGATCGACCACATCCGGGCGATCGACGGGGTGGTGGTGGCGATGGTCTTCGAGGAGGTCAGCGACGAGGTCACCCGGGTCAGCTGGCGCTCCAAGACGCCCCGGGTCGATGTGGCCGCCATCGCCCAGAAGTTCGGTGGAGGAGGGCACAAGGCCGCCGCCGGGGCCCGCATCGAGGGCCGTCCGCTGGGGGTGCAGCGCCGGGTGCTCAACGAGGTGCGCAGATCCCTCAAGGCGTCGGCCTGATTCCGTCGGTCCCAGCGTCCCTCTTTCCGTCGGTTCCATCATCCGTTTCCATCCCTGAATTCCCGATGGCCCTCCCCACCCTCTCCCCCCTCGACGGGGCACTGCTGGTCGACAAGCCCGCCACCTGGACCTCCCACGACGTGGTCGCGAAGGTCCGCAACCACTTCCGCCTCCCCAAGGTCGGTCACTGCGGCACGCTCGATCCGATGGCCACGGGTCTCCTGATCCTGGTGCTGGGCAAGGCGACCAAGTATTCGGAGCGGCTCATGTCGTCGGACAAGGTCTACGAGGGCGTGATGCGCCTGGGCGAGACGACCGATTCCTACGATGCCGACGGGGAGCTCGTGGATTCCCTGCCCGTGCCGCCGCTGTCGCTCGCCGACCTGAACGAGGCCGCCTCGGAGTTCACCGGCGACCTGCTCCAGACGCCTCCCATGGTCAGTGCGGTCAAGGTCGGAGGGACCCCGCTGTACAAGCTGGCGCGCAAAGGCCAGGAGGTGGCCCGCGAGCCCCGGCCGGTCCACGTCTACACCTACCGGTTCGACGACTACGAGGAGCCCTTCGCCTACTTCCGGGTGAGCTGCACCAAGGGGACCTACATCCGCAGCCTCGCCCATGACCTGGGGCGGAAGCTCGGGTGTGGCGCCCACCTCACCCGCCTGCGCCGGGTCACCAGCGGTCGGTTCGATGTGGCCGACGCGGCGCCATTGACGGAGATCCTGCAGTGGGATCTTCCGGCCCTGGAGAAGCGCCTCATCCCTTTCCTCAAGCTCAAATCCTACGAGTAGGCTTGCAGCCGACGGGGTCGCTCCAGAATCCTCCGGGGCCATGTCCTCGGAAGGTTCACCGGCCCCTGTGGATCGCCGTGCCGTCCCGGGTTCCCGGAGGCTCCGGCTCTTCCGGGCCCTGGCGCTGCTGACCCCGGTGCTTGCGTTGCTCGCCGTCGAGTTCGGGCTGAGGCTTTCCGGAAAACACCGACCGACGGCCTTCTGGCTGGAGGCCGGCGACGGGATGCTCCGGGCCAATCCCGCCTTCGGTGCCGCATATGTCGGCGAAGTCCAGGCGCGGATGCCCCGGCCGCTGAGGATCCGCGAGGTCAAGGAACCCGGCACGTTGCGGGTGCTGGTGCTGGGCGAATCGGCGGCCCTGGGTGATCCGGAGCCGGGTCTCGGGATGCCCCGTTTCCTCGAAGCCCAACTGGAGGCGCGGTTTCCCGGTCGCAAGGTCGAGGTGCTCAACGCGGCGATCACGGCCCTGAATTCCCACGCGCTGCTGCGTATCGCCGCCGATTCCACCCGGCTCGGAGCCGACGCGTGGGTGGTCTATCCGGGCAACAACGAGGTCCACGGTCCTTTCGGCCCCGCCAGCAATCCCCTGGGCAGGGCGCCGTCCCTGGTGGTCGTCCGGGCGGGGTTGATGCTGCGCAGCACCGCCATCGGCCAGTGGATCTTCCGCATCCGCGAGGGGCAGGGGGATGGCCTGTCGCTGGCACCGCGATGGGCGGGACTCGAGACCTTCTCCAAGAACCACATCGCCGCCGACGATCCCCGGTTGGATGCCGTCCGCGAGGTCTATCGACGCAATCTCACCGACCTGGTGCGCCTCGGGGTCGATTCCGGAGCGCAGGTGCTGCTGGGGACCATGGTGGTCAACCTGCCCGATTGCCCGCCCTTCGCCTCGGTGCCGCTGGAGGGGGCTCCGCAGGCCCTTTCCGAATGGAAGACCCTTTCCGAGCGGGCCCGTGCCCAGGACGCCGCCGGGGAATGGGAGGGAGCCGCCGAGAACTGGGCCAAGGCCGTCGCGCTGGCCCCGCGCCACGCCGAGAGTCGGTTCCAGTTGGGACTGGCCCGCCTCAACGCAGGCGACACCGCCCGGGGCACCGCCGACCTGGAGGCCGCTCGCGACCTGGACACGCTGCGCTTCCGGGCCGATTCGCGCATCGTGGCCATCACCCGCGAGGTCGCCGCCGCCGCCGGCTCGCCCCGGGTGGCTCTGGTGGATGCCGCGAAGGAACTCCGGGGTGACGATCCCCAGCGTCCGCCCGGGGCCGACCTCTTCTTCGAGCATGTCCATCTGCGACCCGAGGGCAACGATCGGTTGGCCCGATTGTTCGCCCAGGCGCTGGTGGCCCGTTTGCCCGATCCGGGACCGTCGTCCCAGGCCTGGGCCAGCGAGGCGGCCTGCCGCGCCCGTCTCGGATGGAACCCCCATGCCGAGGTCCGCCTCTGGACCCAGATCCGGTCGCTCTGCCAAAAGCCTCCGTTCTCCTTCCAGAGCCACCAGGAGGCCCGGAACCGATTCCTCGACGACCGCCTGACCGAGGCCAACGCGGCGGCCCGCAGGTCGGGATTGCCGGCTTCGATCCAGGGCCTGGAACCCTCGCTTGCGAAGCATCCGGCCGACTGGCAACTGGCCGAGCAGTCGGCCCGGCTCCTGCGTCAGGCGCGGCGCTGGACCAACGCGGTCGGTGGCTGGCGGCGCGTGGTCGAGGGTGCCCCGGACCACGTGGTCGCCTGGCATTTCCTCGGCGAGGCCCAGGCCCAGGTCGGTGACCGTCGCGCGGCCATCGAATCGCAGTCCCGGGCGCTGGCCCTTCGGCCCGATTTCGTGGAGGCGGCCCTGGCGTTGGGGCAGTTGTACGGCGAGTCGGGCCGCTTCCAGGAATCGGTCGCGGTCTTCGACCAGAGCCTGCGGCGGGATCCCGCCAACCTCGAGGCCCTGATCAACAAGGCGGTGACGCTGGAGGCGATGGGACGCCGCGACGACTCGGTGTCGGTCCTGTCGCGGGCCATGACCGCGCACCCCAAATCCACATTGCCCTGCATCCGACTGGGGGAACTGCTTTCGGCCCGCAAGGAATACCCCGCCGCCGTCGCCGCCTTCGAGGAGGCCGCCCGACGGGAGCCCGCCAATCTGGTGATCCTGCAACGTCTGGCCGGCGAACTGGGGCGGGCCGATCGACCCGCCCAGGCGGAGGCGGTGCTGCGTCGTGCGGCCCAGGTCGATCCGCAGAACGTCTCGGTCCGGATCGATCTGGGCGTGTCCCTGGCGCGCCAGACGCGTTTCGCAGACGCCATCGTGGAGTTCGAGGCGGCCCTGCGGGTGCAACCGGGCAACGCTTCGGCCCGGACCTATCTGGACCGCGCGCGCGCCATGCTCTCCGCGGCTCCTTCCTCGTCCACCAACCGCAAACGCTGATGTGGTCCCTCCTTCAAGATTTCGCCCGCTTCCTGCGCCGTGAAAAGAAATGGTGGCTGCTGCCGCTGATCCTGATCCTGCTGCTGATCGGGGCGGTGGTGGTCTTCTCCTCCAGTTCGGCGGTCGCCCCCTTCCTTTATCCCTTCCTCTGATCCTCCGCCGCGTCCGACCATGCGATATGTTCTCGGCATCTCGGGCCTCTACCACGACTCGGCCGCCGCGCTCCTGGGCGATGGCCGGATCCTTGCGGCGGTGCAGGAGGAGCGTCTCTCACGTCGCAAGAACGACGCCCGGTTTCCCCTCAGGGCCATCCGCTCCTGCCTGCAGCAGGCGGGCATCGAGGCCGCCGACCTCGCGGCCGTGGCCTTCTACGAGAAGCCCATCCTGAAGTTCAGCCGCACCCTCGAGGTGTTCCTCGGCTGGGCCCCTCGGGGAGCCCGAGCCTTCGCCCGGACCATTCCCGAATGGTTGGGAGGGCGCCTGGACATCCGGGGGCGCATCCGTGCGGCCCTGCCCGGGTTGCCCGCCGGGTGTCCGATCCTGTTCACCACCCACCATGAGGCCCATGCGGCCAGCGCCTTCCTGCCATCGCCGTTCTCCGAGGCCGCCATCCTGACCGTCGACGGGGTGGGGGAGTGGGCCACGACCGCCATCGCCCGCGGCGCAGGGGGCGTGATCGAACCGATCGAGGAGATCCGCTTCCCCCACTCGCTGGGCCTCCTCTACTCGGCCTTCACCGCCTACTGCGGGTTTCGGGTCAATTCCGGCGAGTACAAGCTCATGGGATTGGCCCCCTACGGCGAGCCGACCTGGGTCGCCCCGATCCTCGACGAGTTGATCCGCCTGAACGACGACGGCTCCTTCCGCCTCAATCTCGAATATTTGGATCCGTTGGCCGACGACCACCTCACCCGGGAGCGTTTCCATGAACGGTTCGGCGGGCCGCCGCGCCGCCCGGAGGATCCCTTGGAACGACGCCATCTCGACCTGGCCCGGTCGATCCAGGTGGTGACCGAACGGGCGATGCTGGGCCTGGCCCGTCGCGCCCACGAACAGACCGGGGCCCGCCGCCTGTGCCTGGCCGGGGGTGTGGCGCTGAACTGCGTGGCCAACGGCCGGTTGCTGCGCGAAGGCCCCTTCGATGACCTGTGGATCCAACCCGCCGCCGGCGATGCCGGGGCCGCCCTCGGTGCGGCGCTGGCCGCCTGGCATGGCCCGCTCGAGCGGGGTGGGATGGCCGCTCATCGCGCCCCGTCGCCATCCGACGCCATGGAGGGCGGATTCCTCGGGCCGGCGGAGACCCCGGAGGCGATCGAATCCTGTCTGAGGCGATGGGAGGCGGTCTGGGAACGCCTCGGGCCCGATGCCCTCCTCGACCGCGTCGTGCGGGCCCTGATGGACGGGCAGGTGGTGGGTTGGGTGCAGGGGCGCATGGAATTCGGCCCCCGGGCCCTCGGGCATCGTTCGATCCTGGGGGATCCCCGGAACCCGGACATGCAGTCCCGCATGAACCTGAAGGTCAAATTCCGTGAATCGTTCCGGCCGTTCGCTCCGGCGGTCCTGGCCGAGCGGTCCGCGGAATTCTTCGGGCTCGAGGGCGAATCGCCCTACATGCTGCTGGTGGCTCCGGTGGCCGAATCGCAGCGGATCCCGGTGGTCGAGGAGGCCGAGGGGTTGGACCGTCTCAAGCAACTCCGCTCCACCCTGCCGGCGGTCACCCATGTGGATGGCTCGGCGCGCGTGCAGACGGTCGATCGTGGGCGCAACCCGCTGTTCCACGCGCTGCTTCGGCGGTTCGAGTCGGCGACCGGATGCCCGGTGCTCATCAACACCTCCTTCAACGTGCGGGGCGAACCGGTGGTGTCCTCGACCGACGATGCCTACCGATGTTTCATCAACTCGCGGATCGATGTGCTGGTGGTGGGTCCCTGTTTCCTCGAGCGCGACCGTCAACCCCACACGTCCCTGCCCGGGAGTTTCGAGGTCCTTCCCGACTGATCATGAGCCCACCGCTTCCAGTCGTTCGTTTGCGTGAGCGCTGCATCATCGGGGCCTCGCTCCTGCCGCCGGTGGCGCTGCTGATGCTGGCGGCCCGCGTCGGTTGGGTGCCGGTTCCGGTGCGGTATTGCCTGATGGCGATGCCTCTCGTGATGGGGTTGGGAATGCTGCTCCCGTCGGTCTTCGAGCCCTGGCACCGATGGCTCTCTCGAGGGCAGTCCTGGTTGGGTCGACGGTTGGTGTTCCTCGTCCTGCTGGCGGTGTACGGGCTGGCCCTGGTCCCGATCGCCCTGCTCATGCGATGGGCGGGTCAGCGCCCTGTCGACCTGGCGCGTTCGGGTTCCAGTTGGGTGAAGTCGAAGGGGCATGGGTCCCTCCGGGATCCGTTCTGATCCTCGACAGAAACCGATCGTCCGTTGAAAGTTGTCCGGTTGCCTATGAAGACCTCCCTCCCTCTGGCCTTGGCGTGCGCCGCCCTGGCTTCCGCCCCCGTCCTCCTGGCCCACGACACGGGATCCGCTCCCCACGATCACGGCCCCACCGCGGTGCCCGTGACCTTCCAGGTCGAGAAGAAGGGGCCCGTGAAGGCTCCCGCCGCCCAGGAGAAGTCGGCGGTGCCGCAGGTGAGCGGTCAGGGTTTCTGGAGGTTCGCGCCCGTCGCCAACGCCATGCCGGTGCCGGCCGAGGCCCAGTCCTTCGTGAAGGGGGCCCATGGCACGCTCATCGTCGACAGCGAGCGCGACGTGGTCTACTGGGGTCTCGAGAAGGTGGGGTGGGTCGGTTTCAGCGACCGTCTCAAGACCTCCTGGGTGGTGAAGGGCGACCCGTCCATCGCCTCGGGCAATCTTCACGGTGCCGACCTCTTCCCGCGCAAGGGACAACTTCCGCTCGTGGTCGCGGCCGACAACGTCGAGGGCGAGATCCTGCTGTCCGACACGACCTTCCGCACGGTGGAGAAGCTCAAGATCCCCGATGGCGGTCCCTATGCCGACAAGAAGGGTTGGGCTCCGACCGATGCGGCCTTCGCGGGCGACAAGACCCTGTGGGTCACCGACGGCTACGGCCGGCATTGGTTCATGGATGCCGATGCCAAGCCCATGAAGTACCGGGGCAATTTCTACGGCGGCGATCGCATGAGCCAGACGCCGCACGGCATCACCTTCGATCCCAAGCGCAACGAACTGTACGTCTCGGCCCGCCCGGAGGCGCAGGTCCACGAGTGGTCGCCCAAGACCCGCAAGACGCTGGCGATCCACCAGTTGCCCAAGGGTAGCGCCGCGTGCGACACCGATCTCTGGGGAGACTACCTGCTGGTGCCCTGCCTCACCGGCCCGAACAACACGCCGGGCCCGATCTACATCATCAACCTCAAGACCAAGGCCGTGGTCAGCACCATCAAGCCCAAGGAGGACCTGGGCTATGGTTATGCGCAGCACATGCACGACGCCTGCTGGTACGTCGTGGGCAAGGGCCGCAGCGCCAAGGTGTACATCCTCTTCACCGCCTGGAACCCGGGTGGCGTGGGTGCCCTCGAGTTGGTCAACCTCAAGGACTGATCCCCCCAGGGGGGCGGCTGTTCGGGTCGCTCCCCGGGGCTCCTTCGTTCCGATGCGCGCCTATCACGATCTGCTCCGTTGGGTTCTCGACCAGGGGACCTTCAAGGCGGACCGCACCGGCACGGGAACCCACTCGGTCTTCGGGGCGCAGACGCGCTTCCGGTTGTCCGACGGGTTCCCGCTGGTCACCACGAAGAAGGTCCACTTCAAGAGCGTCGCCTACGAGTTGCTGTGGTTTCTCCGCGGCGACACCAACGTGCGCTGGTTGCAGGAGCACGGGGTGAGCATCTGGAACGAGTGGGCCGACGCCGACGGGAACCTGGGGCGGGTGTACGGGGCCCAATGGACCGACTGGCGCGGGGCCGATGGTCGGTCGATCCATCAGATCGACAACGTGGTCTCGCAGATCCGCCGGAATCCCGACAGCCGGAGGCTCATCGTCAGCGCCTGGAACCCCTCCGAGGTCGATGCCATGGCGCTGCCGCCGTGCCACACGCTCTTCCAGTTCTACGTCAGCGATGGGCGGTTGAGCTGCCAGTTGTACCAGCGCAGCGCCGACCTGTTCCTGGGGGTCCCGTTCAACATCGCCAGCTACGCCTTGCTCACCCACATGGTGGCCCAGGTCACGGGTCTGAAGGTGGGGGATTTCGTGCACACCTTCGGTGATCTGCACCTCTACGCCAACCACCTGGAGCAGGTGAGGGAGCAGTTGTCCCGCGAGCCGCGGCCGCTGCCGACCCTGACCTTGAACCCGGAACGCAAGGAACTCCGGGAATTCGTCTACGAAGACTTCGTCCTGTCGGGCTATGATCCGCATCCGGCCATCAAGGCGCCGGTGGCGGTCTGAGCCTCCGCGCCTCCGGAAGGGGGCGGGTGTCCGTGTCGGTGCCGTCCCTTCGAGTGGAATGTCCCATGAATCTTGAACTCCAGGACCGGGTGGTGCTCATCACCGGCGGCGCCGCGGGCATCGGCGAGGCCGCCGTCCGGGCCTTCGCCACCGAGGGCGCGATCGTGTGGTTCGCCGACCGCAATGCCGAACGGGGCCGCGCGCTGGCCGCCGAGGTGCCGCGTTCGGTCTTCGCCGAGGGGGACCTCGCCGACCCCATGTTCTGCGCGGAGCTGATCTCATCCGTGCTTCGCGAGGCCGGGCGCCTCGATGTCCTGGTCAACAATGCGGGCGTCAACGACGGCGTGCCCCTCACGGGATCCCCCGCCGACTTCATGGCGTCGCTCCGGCGCAACCTGCTGCACGTGTTCGCCCTCGCGCACCATGCCCAGGAGGCCCTGTGCCGGTCCCGGGGGTGCATCCTCAACATCAGCTCCAAGGTGGCCGAGACGGGTCAGGGGAGCACCTCCGGCTACGCCGCCGCCAAGGGGGCCGTGAATGCGCTGACGCGGGAGTGGGCCGTCGCCCTGGCGCCGCAGGGGGTGAGGGTGAATGCGGTGATCCCCGCCGAGTGCGACACCGAGCAGTACCGGAAATGGTTCGCCTCGCAGCCCGATCCGGAGGCCGCCCGCGCGACCATCGAGCGGATGGTGCCCCTCGGTCGCCGGTTGACCTCGCCGGACGAGATCGCCGCGACGCTGGTGTTCCTGGCTTCGCCACGCGCGGGTCACATCACGGGCCAGTGGATCCATGTCGATGGCGGCTACACCCACCTCGACCGGGCGATGACCGGCGGCCATCCCGGATGGTGAGCCTCTTCGAGATCCTCCACGAGGATGCGGACCTCCTGGTCCTGAGAAAACCGGCCGGTCTGGTCTGCCATCCGACCAAGGGGGACGAGTATTCCAGCCTGGTCAGTCGGGTTCGGATCCATCTGGGGTTCGAACCCCACATGATCCACCGGCTCGACCGGGAGACCGGCGGGGTGATGGTCTTCGCCAAGACCGACGAGGCCGGGGCCGAGTTGCGTTCGCTCTGGGCGGCCGGACTGGTCACCAAGGAGTACGTCGCCCTGGTCCGTGGCCGGATGCCCACCGGCGAGGGGTTCATCGACGCCCCTCTGGGTCGCGAGGTCTCCAGTGCGGTGGCCATCAAGGACTGCGTCCGGCCCGACGGTGCGTCCGCGCGCACCCGTTGGCGCACCGAACGATCCATCGAGCGTTGCGGGTCCGTCTTCTCGCGGGTCCGCGTCTGGTTGGACACGGGGCGAAAGCACCAGATCCGCATCCATCTGGCCCACCTCGGGCATCCGATCGTGGGGGACAAACTCTATGGCGGGGACGAGCGCATCTACCTCGACTTCGTCGGGGGGCACCTGTCCGACGCGCAGCGCGGGTTTCTCGAGGTGCCGTTCCATGCGTTGCATGCCGAACGCCTGTGGTTTCCGTGGAGGGGTTCGGAACTGGGGTTCGAGGTCCCTCCCGAGCCCTGGTTCATCGACTTCGCCGCCGGACGCGAGGTGCCCTGGTTCGAGGATCCATTCGCCCCGTCGCCCGAGTCGCGGACGGTCCGTTCCGGTGGCGATTCAGCGGGCCCGGGTGCGGTCGTCCCAGGAGCGGATGCCCAGCAGGGGTAGCGCGAAGGCGAAGGCCGCGTCGCGGTCCGGGGTGTCGGCCTTGCGGAACACCTCGTAGATCGGCTTGCGGCGGTCGGGCGTGGCGACCGATCCCGGGGTGTGGGTCCAGAGTCCCAGGCGCAGGCCGCCTTCGTGGGCATGGTCCACGTGCCGGTGCAGGATGAAGGCGTCGATCCCCGGTTCCGCGGCCACCTGATGCCAGGCGTAGCAGTAGGCCGCGGCCTGCACGGCCTCTCCCTCGGCGCCATCGGGGGTATGGAAACCCTGTTCGCTCAGGATCACCCGGCGGGTGCGGCCCTGGTGCTGCAATCCGGGTTGGTCCAGGAACTCCCCGAGGGCCCGCAGGTTCCGGAAGGTGATCCGCGGGGTGGTCTTCCAGTCGGGGGTCGCCGACCTGTCGCGCCAGGAGCGCGGGTTGAAGAGATCTTCGGGGTACGGGTGGAAGGCCAGGTGCCAGTCGTAATCGCCGCCGGACCGGGCGATGCGGGCGAAGTGCTCCAGGAACGGTCGCCCCGGGAAGACCTGTCCTTCCTTCCCGCCGGGATAGGCGATGTTCCAGTGGTGCTCGAGCGAGAGGAAGACGCGCCCGTTCCCGGAATGCCTCCGGACTGCCCGATGGGTCAGTCGCACGGTCCGTTCATAGTCGAGGGCGAACGCCTCGGAGGTGCTCGGTCCGAGGTTCGACCAGAACCAGTGCGAGTTGACCTCGTTGCCCACGATCCAGTTCCAGACCCGGCCATGCCGGCCGTCGGGACGGCTCCAGCGCTCGGCCAGGAAGTCCATCGACGCCTCGTACCAGGCCCGGCCCTCGGACGTCACCGTGTTGAAGGCCGACAGGTGGTTGGGACAGTTCGTGCTGTAAAAAGGATGGAGCAGGATCCTTCGGACTTCCGGATCGCCGCTCTCGTAGTTGAGCAGGATCAACGACACCACGATGCCGCGTTCGGACAGGGTGCGGATCTGCCGGTCCATGGCCTCCAGATAGCCGCGATGGAACCGATGGGCCCGCCCCTCGCGCACCATCCCGGGATTGTTGGTGTCGCCCCTCGGATCGACCAGTTGGGCCAGATTGAAATTGAGCGCGGCATGCCGGATGCCGAGGGCGATCGCGTCGTCCACCATCTGCACCTGCAGCCCCTTCTTGGAGGGCGGGCTGGGATAGGGCTCCGGGTTCGCCGCGCCGATCGCCGACAGGCACAGGCCCAGCGATACGGCGAGGACCCGCAACCCGGCCGAAAAACCCCGCGGGTGACGGCGGCGGTCCGCTCTCATGGGGCGGGCCGCAATCGCTTGATGAGCACCTTGGATTTGCGCCCGCTCGCGTCGTAGCGCTCGCGTCGGGAGGGCGGGAGGTCGTCGGGGCTTCCCTCGATGAATCCGCCCTTGGAGATGAAGTAGGTGAAGGCCTGCGTGCTGAGGGTGACCAATTCGGCCAGGCCCTGCTCGCGGGCCCGAGCCTCCACGAACTGGATCAGCTTCGAGCCGATGCCCATGTTCTCGTGGCTCGGCGCCACGTAGAGGAAGGCCAGCTCCCCCTTGTTCTGCTCGGGGTACTGGTGCAGCGCCACGCAGGCCACCGGATTCCGGTCGATCTCGTACAGGTAGTAGTCGCCCACCTGCTTCTCGATGGCCGTCCGCGTCCGTTTGACCAGTTCCTCCGAGGCCACCGAGTTCTTGGTCAGGTTGAGCAGCGCGCGGATGTCCTTCTTCAGGGCGCGCCGGATCTGGGTGTACTCGTTGGCGTACACCAGCGTGCCGATGCCCTCGTTGCTGAAGACCTCGGCCAGAAGCCCCTCATCGACCTCGCCGTTGATGATGTGGACCCGGGGCACCCCCGCCTCGCAGGCCGCCACGGCCTGCCGGGCCTTGGAGATCAGGTTGACCGGCCAATCCGACGGCAGCGGGTTGAGCATCTGCTTGAGTTCGCCCACGATGATCTGCCGGATCAGCCCGCCGCCCCGGTTCAGTCCGTCGACGGTGGTCAGGAAGATGAGCTTGGTGGCCTTGAGCTGGTCGGCCAGGGCGAAGGCGATGGTGTCCGAATTGACCCGGTAGGTCTTTCCGTCGCCGTCGAAACCGAGCGGCGGGATCACGGGCACGATGCCCTGGGCCAGCAGGGCCTGGAGCATCTCCACATCGATCCGCTCCACCTTGCCCGTGAACTGGTGGTCCACGCCTCCGACGATGCCCAACGGGTGGGCGATCACCGCGTTGGTGGAGACCGCCCGGAGGTCGTTGGCCGAGAGCCCCTCGAGGATCTCGTGGGTCAGCCGGTTGGCCGCGTTGAGCGACAGTTGGAGCGTCTCCGCATCGGTGATGCCCGTGCCGTCCAGGTTGGAGGCGGTGACCCCGCGCTCCACGGCGAGGGCCGCGATCTGCTTGGCCGCCCCGTGCACCAGCAGGATCCGGATGTTCAGCGAGCGCAGGACCGCGATGTCGAGCAGCAGGTTGGGGAAGTTGTCGTCGGTGACGATCGATCCGTCGATGGCCAGGACGAAGACCTTCTCCCGGAAGCGCGGAATGTAGCGGAGGATGCCCCGCAGGTCGGTGGGTTTCACGTCGTGATGTCGAGTCGGCGCGGTGCCGGGAGCCAAAGAACAGGCAGGAAGGGCGGTGCTGCAATGAAGAAATCGTCCGGGGCGAGGGATCGGGCCGCGGGCCGCCCTCGGATCGGGATCCCGCCGATCCTTCCGGTGCTTGACTTCCTGGCTGTCGGGTATTTCTGTATTCACAGAAATGAAAGCGCTGAACCAGCTGTCGAACGCAGAACGGCGCTTCATCCTCCACTGGGGCGAGATGGGCACCAAGTGGGGCATCAACCGCACGGTGGCGCAGGTGCACGCGCTGCTCTACCTGTCGCCCGAGCCCCTCAATGCCGAGCAGATCCAGGAGGTGCTGGAGGTCGCCCGGTCGAACGTGAGCACCAGTCTCAAGGAGCTCCAGGGCTGGGGCATCGTGCGCCTGGTGCACCTGCCGGGCGATCGGCGCGACCATTTCGAGAGTCTCAAGGATGTCTGGGAGATGTTCCGCATCGTGCTCGACGAGCGCAAACGTCGGGAATTCGACCCCACCATGGCCGTGCTTCGCGAGTGCATCGCCGAGGCCGAGACCGCGTCGGACACCGGTCGGTACAGCGAGGACCGCCTGCGGGAGATGCACAACTTCCTGGCGACCACCGCAGGTTGGTACGCCACCTTCCGGGGTTGGCCCACGTCGGTGCTCAAGCGTTTCTTCAGCATGGGCGACAAGGCGCGCAAGCTCCTGGGATTGACCTCCGAATGACGTGGATCGGTCCGAAAAACCATTTCTGCCATGACTGAAACCCATTCCAAGATCCGTGGACCCGCCGAGGCCTGGGCCCTGTACGACCACGGATGCCCGGTGTGCCGGGCGACGGTCGGTCGGTGGAGGCGGGTCTTCGAGGCGCGCCGCATCGAATTCGCGGCCCTGCAGTCTCCCTGGGTCCGTGAACGGTTGGGATTGGCACCGGGAGAGCTTCCGGACGAGATGAAGCTGCTCACGCCGGAGGGTCGCGTGCTGGGAGGTCCGGTCGCCATCGCCTGGATGTGCCGGAGGGTGGCGTGGCTTTGGTGGGTGGGAGTGCTCATGGTGATTCCGGGAGTGGATGTGCTGACCCGATGGATCTACCGGTGGGTGGCCCGCAACCGCTATTGCCTGGGGGATGTCTGCGAACTGCCCCCGATGCGCCTCGACCGCCGCCGCCACCTCGCCGCCACCACCTTTCTGGAGACCCCGTGAATCTGGACGCCCAGTGGCACCGTTGGGGTCGGATCCTGCGCTTCCGGGGACCCATCGGGCGTCTGGGGTTCTTCGTGGGTCTGGCGGTCTGCCTGCTGGTCAAGCAGGGCGTCGATCGGGGCATCCTCCGCCTCCTGGGTGTTCCATTCACCGGCCGCATCTGGGACATCCTCCTGGGCGTGGCATTGCCGACCGAGGATGACCTCTCCTGGGGTTGGCCGCTGCTCGTGGCCTCGCTGCCCTTCGTGTGGATCGGTTTGGCGCTCACGACCGCGCGTCTCCGGGCGCTCCGGCGATCCCCGGCCTGGGCCTTGCTGTTCTTCGTGCCGGGGATCAAGTTCATCCTCGTCCTGCTGCTGCTCGGCCTGCCGGAGCCCACGGAAGCTCCTCCGGAGATCCCGGTGCCTCCGAGGCTGGGCCGTTCCCGGTGGATCCCGCGCAACCGCTGGGCCTCCGCGGCGATGGGGTCCGTTTTGACCTCGGTCCTGGGGGTTCTGTCGGTTCTTCTGATCGCCAACTATCTTGAGGCCTATGGATGGGCGCTCTTCGTGGCGCTGCCGTTCCTGATGGGTTTCCTGACAACCCTGATCCACAACCACCATGAGGTGCGTTCCTTGAGGGAGTCCTGCCTTTGCGGTCTCGCCGCCCTCGTCCTTCTGGGAGTCCTGATGATCCTGTCGGCCATCGAAGGATTGATCTGCCTGCTCATGGCCTCGCCCATCGCGGTGGTCCTGGCCCTGATCGGCAGTTCCATGGCCCACATGCTTGTTTCCCAGGGCCTGGCCCATCGTCTCCAAGGGGGCGGTGCCCACTGTGCGGCCTTCCTCCTGCTGCCGATCCTGACCCTCGCCGAGTTGCGATTCCGTGCGCCCCCGGAAATCCGGCCGGTGAGCACCGAGGTGACGATTGCGGCGCCGCCGCAGACCGTCTGGCGGCACGTGGTCTCCTTCGCCGACCTGCCTCCGCCGACCGACTGGGTGTTCCGGACCGGCATCGCCTACCCGATCCGGGCCCGCCTGGAAGGACGGGGTGTCGGGGCCGTCCGCTACTGCGAGTTCTCCACGGGCGCCTTCGTCGAACCGATCGAGGTCTGGGATGAACCCCGGCGTCTGGCCTTCTCGGTCACCGATTATCCGGCGCCCATGGAGGAGTGGACCCCGTACCGGCACATCCATCCGCCGCACCTCGACGATTTCCTGGTCTCCAAGCGCGGGCAGTTCGAGTTGACGCCCACGGCCGACGGAGGCACCCGACTGGTCGGCACGACCTGGTACCGGCATGGCCTGATGCCGGAGACCTACTGGCGATGGTGGTCCGACGCCATCCTGCACCGCATCCATGCCCGGGTCCTGGAGCACATCCGGAACCTCGCCGAAGGAAGGGTTTCGCGGCCGTGAAAGAGTCCTCCTTTTCCGTGGCCAAACCCGCGACCTGACCGATATTCGGCCGACGCGAGACATGGCCAATCCCACCCACGCCACCCCACCCGCCACGGGTGCCACCATCACCACCGAGACCCTCCATTTCGAGAACGCCCGGGCGGCGCTTCAACTGCTGGGCGGCGACGAGCGCAACCTCCATGCGCTCGAGAAGGAACTCGGCCTCAAGGCGGCGGCCCGGGACGGGTGGATCCGGCTCGAGGGTCCTGCCGATGCCGTGGGTCGCGGTGTGAGGTTGTTCCAGTTGTTGGAGGCCGCGCAGAAGGACGGGTCTCCGGTGAAGTCGCGGGATTTCACCCATGCCCTGCATGTGGTGAGGCACGACGGAGCCGAGGCGCTCCAGGCGTTGTTCCACCAGAAGATCAGCACCTCGCCCAAGAAGGCGTCGATCACGCCCAAGACCGTGGGCCAGCAGCGCTACGTGGCGGCCATCCGGGAGCACGACGTGACCTTCGGCATCGGGCCCGCCGGCACGGGCAAGACCTACCTGGCCATGGCCATGGCGGTGAACGCCCTCAAGGAGTCGCGCGTGGGCCGCATCATCCTCACGCGCCCGGCCGTCGAGGCGGGCGAGGCCCTGGGATTCCTTCCGGGAGACCTCTACCAGAAGCTCGACCCGTACCTGCGCCCGCTGCACGACGCCCTTCAGGACATGATGCCCGCCGAGGAGATCCAGAAGAACATGGAGCGGGGCATCATCGAGATCGCGCCGCTGGCCTACATGCGCGGCCGCACCCTCAACCAGTCGTTCATCGTGCTCGACGAGGCACAGAACACCACCGCCGAGCAGATGCTCATGTTCCTGACCCGCCTGGGCTTCGGTTCCAAGGCGGTGATCACGGGCGATCCGTCGCAGATCGATCTGCCGAACAGCAAGCGCAGCGGGTTGGTCGAGGCCGAGACGGCACTGCAGGGGGTCGAGGGGGTGTCGTTGATCCGCTTCGAGAAGAAGGACGTGGTCCGGCACCCGCTGGTCCAGCGCATCGTCCACGCCTACGAGCGGCACCGCGGGACCCAGCGCGGATAGCCCGGGTGCCCGGCCTCGGGATCAAAGGTTCCGAAGGATGGCGAAGCCGACGATCAGCGCCGTCGCCCCCATCCACGCGTGCCGCATTCCGAGCGGATGAGGCCATCGCCGTCCGGATCGCCGTTCCATGATCAGGGCCAGGGCCGACCATGCGACCAGTGGCAGCGAGGCCACCAGCAACGGGTTGTAGCGCCAGGCATCGCCCACGTTGCCGTGAAGGAGTTCATGGGTCGCCCGGAGACCGCCGCATCCGGGACACTGGAGGCCGGTCCAAGCGTGGAAGGTGCAGCGCGGGAAGAAGAACTGGCCCTGCGGCTTGTGGTTCCACAGCAGGGCCAGACCGACGAGGCCCGAGAACGCCAGGAGGATCGTCAGGGCCCCGATCCAGGACCCCGCACCCCGGCCTTCTCCGGTGTCACGTGCCGGACCCGGGGGCGACGCCGGGGACACCGGGTCGTGCGGGGGATCGGGAAGCACGGGGGGCGCCGTCATGAGGCGGGCGACCGGATCGGGGTTCAGCGTTCAGCGGAATGAATCGCGGATCTCCGGCTTGGACAGGAGCACCAAGGCCCAGATGCCGAAGGGGAGGCCCGTGCAGCAGCAGGGACTCAGGCAGGGGAGCATGCCGACGATCACGCCGATCATCACGAGAGCGTAGGAGCGCCGCTGCAGCATCTTGACCCCTCCCAGCAAGGTGAGGATTCCCAGGACGAGGGCCAGCAGATTCAAGGGCAGGTTGAACGTCTCCAGCGCATCCATGACGCCCTTGGCCATCCGCTCCGCCTCCGGGGAACCCACCCCGAAGGGGATCTCGGTCTTCTTGGCCCATCCCATCAGACTGGCGAGGACGCCGTAGAACGAGGTGACCGTGCCCAGCACACCGGTGATCAGGATGCCGATGGCGGGTATCCGCAACGGATCGTCCGCATTCGTCTGCGGGACCTCCTGGGCCGAGGGTCGGAATCCCGGGTAGGCGTGGCTTGTGGCGGGTGTGATCTGCGTTGCCGCAGGCGGTTCCGCGGACATCGGCGGGACGGAGGTGCCCACGAGGTCGGCGAACTCGGGGAAGTCGCCCAGGGTCTTCCAAAGGGTGTCCCCCTCGGCCCGTGCCGGTGAGAACCGGTTCAGCCGGTTCTCGGAGATCCATTGGCGGAGTTGATCTGCGGAAACCGGTCCGTACTCCTTCTGGTCGGCACCTTGGATGTAGTACATGGCGGGCTTGGGGTGGTCGTGTTGCCTTTCCGAAGATGGCTCGTTGTCCGTCGCAAATCAACCGAGGGCGTCAATGGGCGGCGCCGCCCCGCTCCGCTTCGGAGGTGTCTCGGTACCGATAACGAAGCGCCACGAAGACGAAACCGATGGCCACCACCGCCAGCATCGCCGCGCAGAGGTTGAAGAAGGCCACCCCCGAGACATGCAACACTTCGGTGCCGTCGGCCAGGCGTTCCTTGACGTTGAGTCCGAAGACCTTGGCGATGGCCAGGTTGCCCAGGGCCGTGGTCAGCAACCAGAAGCTCATCATGGTGCTGCGCATCGATGCGGGCGCCTCGCGGAAGGCGAATTCCAGTCCGGTGTTCGAGACGAGCACCTCACCGGCGGTGAGGACGAGGTAGGGCAGGGTCTGCCACAGGACGCTGAGTTTCTCGCCGCCGGCCACCCGTTGTTCGATGAATGCCACCATCACGAACGAGATGGCCGTCAGGAAGAGCCCGAATCCCATCCGGCGCAGGGTCGTGACGCGGAGTCCGGATTTCTCCGTCACCGGGAACAACACGTAGGTGAAGACCGGCACCATGAGCATGACCAGCAGGGCGTTCATCGACTGCATCTGCTCGGCACCGATGCGGTCGCCGATGATGAAGCGCAGCACGGGGCCGAGGATCGGCAGGTTCAGGGTGCCCTCGCTGAAGAGGTACGGGGTCATCTTGTCGCCCTGGAGCACCCAGGTGGTGCTGTTCTGGTCCCAAAGGGCCCAGAAGAAGGGGATCAACGCGAAGACCGCGGCCACCTTCGTGGCGGATTTCGCGGCATGGACCTGTTCGAAGGAGTAGCGGTGTTCGCAGGCGCTCCAGAAGCCGGCACCCTGTCGCCGGTTGGCCGGGTGGGTCAGGGCATGCCACAGCATCTCCCAGAAGCTGCCTCCCTTGGCTCCGGATGGGGGCACGTGCACGTAATGCCGATGGCCCATCCAGAAGAACAGCGTGGCCAGGCCCATGAAGATGCCCGGCACGCCGAAGGCCCAGCCATAGCCGTGGTCCTTCGCGATGCGCGGGATGACCAGGAACGAGAAGAAGGACCCGAAGTTGATGCTCCAGTAGAACAGCCCATAGGCACGCTGGAGCAGGTGCCCCTGGTTGGCATGGAATTGGTCGCCGACGAAGGCCGAGACGCAGGGCTTGATGCCGCCCGCCCCCAGGGAGATCAGCGCGAGGCCCCCATACAGCAACCAGAGCTTCTGCTCCTGCCCCTGCACCAGGTCGGCCAAAGCCAGCACCCCGTGCCCGAGGCAGTAGAACAGCGAGATGGAGAGGATGGTCTTGTAACGCCCCAGCACCCGGTCGGAGAGCCAGGCGCCGAACAGGGGCATGAAATAGACCCCGAAGACGAACAGGTGGACGATCTCCGAGGCCTTCGACGAACCCTGGCCGAGGTGCTTGGCGATGTAGAGGGTCAGGATGCTGCGCATCCCGTAGAAGCTGAACCGCTCGCAGGCCTCGTTGCTGATGATGTACTTGATCTGGGGCGGGAACGAATCCGCGGAGGCGGGCGGGGTCGGAGCCGTGGGATGGGCGGATGACACCCCGACGGTTTAGCCAACGAGACGCGCAAGACCAAGCAGCGAGTGAAGCCTCGAGCGGATTTTCACCCCGCTGTCCCGACCCCGTGCCCGGTCGTTCCCTCGCGGGAGTGCCGGAGGGAGAAGGTTGGCGGCAGGGGAGGTGAGGAGGGCCCGGAGGGGAGGCCGGGAGGGGGGGCGGGCTTAGGCCTTGTCCTGAATGAGTTCGCGGCGGGCGCCGCCCAGGAAACGCTCCACGAAGTTGGTCGTGTAGTTGCCCCGGCGGAAGTCCGGGTCCTGCAGGATGGCCAACTCGAACGGAATCGTGGTCTTGACCCCGGTCACCATGAACTCGCTGAGGGCCCGGGCCATCTTGTTGAGGGCGTCGGTGCGGTCCTTGCCCACGGCGATGAGCTTGCCGATCATCGAGTCGTAGTACGGAGGGATGGTGTAGCCCGCGTAGGCGTGGGAATCGAGGCGGATGCCGGGCCCGCCGGGCGGATAGTACATCTCGATGCGACCCGGGCTCGGGCGGAAGTCGTTGAAGGGATCCTCGGCGTTGATCCGGCATTCGATGGCGTGGCCCTTGAGGGTCACGTCGCCCTGACTGATCGAGAGCTTCTCGCCCGCGGCGATGAGGATCTGCTGTTTGACCAGGTCGACGCCCGTGACCTCTTCGGTGATGGGGTGCTCGACCTGGATGCGCTTGTTGACCTCCAGAAAGTAGAAGTTGCCGCTGTCGTCGGCGATGAACTCCACGGTGCCGGCGTTGGAATAGCCGGCCATCTCTGCGATGGCCAAGGCCGCCTTGCCCATCTTCTTGCGCAGGTCCTTGAGATCCTTGCGGTCGAGCAGGGGGGAGGGGGTCTCCTCGATCACCTTCTGGTTGCGACGTTGGATCGAGCAGTCGCGTTCGCCCAGGTGGATGATGTTGCCGCGGGTGTCGCCGAGGATCTGGAACTCGATGTGGTGCGGGTTCTCGATGAACTTCTCGATGTACACGCCCGAATTGCCGAAGGCCTTCTCGGCCTCGGTGCGCGCGGTGTGGTAGCCCTTGACGAGCGAGATGTCGTTGTGGGCGGCCCGCATGCCCCGGCCACCACCGCCGGCGATGGCCTTGATCATCACCGGATAACCGATGCGCTTGGCCACCGTGAGCGCCTCCTGCTCCGTCTCGACCAGTCCGTCCGAACCCGGGGGCGTGGGTACCTTGGCCCGCTTGGCCAGATCGCGGCTGCTGGACTTGTCGTGCAGGGCGTTCATGGCCGCCGAGCGGGGACCGATGAAGCGGATGTTGCAGCTTTCGCAGACGTCGGCGAAGTGGGCGTTCTCGCTGAGGAAGCCGTAACCGGGATGGATGGCGTCGACGTCTGTGATCTCGGCGGCGGAGATCAGGCGGTCGATCCGGAGGTAGCTGTCGGTCGAGGGACCATCCCCGATGCAGATGGCCTCGTCGGCGACCTGCACATGCATCGAGTTGGCGTCGGCCTTCGAGTAGACGGCCACCGTCTTGATGTTCATCTCGCGGCAGGCGCGGATGATGCGCATGGCGATTTCACCGCGGTTGGCGATCAGGATCTTTTCAAACATGACGGTTGCGGTTCGTTCGGTGCCCCGGACGGTTCAGGCTCGGGGTTCGGGTACGGTGCTCGGGAGGCGGGCTGGCGCGGAGACGCGATCGGACGCGGCGCGCCGTGGGAACCCGGATCAGAGCGGGCGAATCTTGAACAGAACCTGCCCGAACTCAACCGGTTTGCCGTTCTCGGCCACCATCGCCGTGATGATGCCCCGGGTCTCGGCCTTGATCTCGTTCATGACCTTCATGGCCTCCAGGATGCAGACCACGGTGTCCGGGCCCACCTCGCTGCCGACCTCGACGTACGGGGCGGCATCGGGGGAGGGGGACGAGTAGAAGGTTCCGATCATCGGACTCTTGATCTCGGATTCCGGGCCCGAGGGCACCGCCGCCGATACCGGGGCCGGAGCCGCCGCTGCGGCCGATTGGCGCGCCAAGGCCGAATAGGCGGTGAGCTCGGGGTCGTCGACCGGGCCGCCCAGGAGGGGGGCCGATCCCCCACCGATGGGGCGCTTGAGCTTGATCTTGAAGTCCTTCTCCTCGAGCTCGAACTCCGAGAGGGAGTTCTTCTTCATCAGGTCGATGATCGATTTGATTTCTTTCAGGTCCACGGTGCTTCTGGGGTTGGGTCGGGGCCGGAGGGGCCTTCAGGACGCCACGGAAATGTTGTCGTCGTCAGGAATCCGATGCTCCGGGATGGTGACCGGAATTCGACGGTTCCGTGTCGAACTAGGGGCGCAACCTACGGACAACGGGTTCGTCAGGTCAAGCGGCACTTCTGCGGGTTTTGGCGTCAACTTCGCTTAAAAAGCAGGTTTACGCGGTTTTGCAAACGTTAACGGCTGCCTCGAGGGCCAGAATATAGGAGAAAGCGCCGAAGCCGCTGATTTGTCCGCGACAGACCCCTGCGATCATGGAGTGGTGTCGGAACGTCTCCCGGGCGTGGATGTTGGAGAGATGCAGTTCGATGACCGGCAAGCCGACCGCTGAAATGGCGTCGCGCAGGGCGATGCTGGTATGGGTGTAGGCGGCCGCGTTCAGGGCGATGGCCTGGGCCGTGCCTCGGGCCTCCTGGATCCAGCCCACCAGTTGCCCCTCGTCGTTGGTCTGGCGGAATTCCACCGAGACTCCGAGCGCCTGGGCCCGTTCCCGGACGGAGGCCTCGATGCTGGCCAAGGTGTCCCGGCCGTAGATCTCCGGTTGGCGGGTGCCCAGCAGGTTCAGGTTCGGGCCGTTGAGGAAGAGGATCTTCATCGCACTGGGACCGAGGATAGGGATCGGCCGGGGAATCTCCAGATGGGATTTGGTGACGGTGACCGGCCCATCGGTCGCCGCATCCCCGTCGATGCGGCCGCCCGTTCAGGATTTTCGACCCAGATTGAGGGTCATGGTGCCTCCCAGAAACCCCTCGATCCGGGTTTCGGCATAGCCCAGTTCCTTCAGGGCCGCATCCACCCCGTGCTGGGCGGGGTACGCCTTCAGCGAGTCCAGGATGTAGCCATGGGTGTCGGCGTCGCCGCAGAAGATCCGGCCGAAGAGCGGGCAGATCCGTTCCAGGTATTGGAAGTAGACCCAACGCCAGGGCAGGAAGTCGGGCTTGCCGAAGTCGAGGACCAGCAGGCGGCCACCGGGCTTGAGCACCCGGGTCAGTTCGCGCAGTCCCCGGTGGAAGTCGGCGAGGTTGCGCAGGCCATAGCTGATGGTCACCACGTCGAAGGACCGGTCGGGGAAGGGCAGATCGAGCGCATCGCCCTGCTGGAAACGGACCGTTCCCGAGCCGGGAGGAAGCGGGGTCTGGGCCGCACGCTCCGCGGCGACCGCCAGCATCGGATGGCTGAAGTCGAAGCCCACCACCTCGGCCCCGCGACCGGCCAATCCGAAGGCGACATCACCGGTGCCGCAACAGACATCCAGGGCACGCTGGCCGGGCCCGAGGGCCGCCTCGCTGACCAGTCGACGTTTCCAGATCCGGTGCATCCCGAGGCTCTGGAGGTCGTTGATGAGGTCGTATCGGGGAGCGACGGCCGCGAACAGGTCCCCCACCTTGGGGGCCCGGTCCGTGCCGGGTGCGAAGAACTTGCTGGCCATGGAGAGTTGGGGGTCAGCGGCGTCGCCGGTGGAACTCCTCGACCTGCTCCCGGGCCGTCACCGGACGCCAGATGGCCCCCGTGGACAGCCGGGTCTGGGTCGCCTGGCTCAGTTTCTGGAGGCGTTGTTGCAGCGCATCGCGCTCCTCCTCCAGCTTGCGGACCCGGGTCCCCATCCGGGCCAGGGCCTGGGTGGTCTCTTTGGAGGTGAGCGGGGCCTCCACGGAGGGCCCGGCCTTGAGGGCTGCGGCCAGACGTTTCTCGAGGGCCCCCTTCTCCTTGGTGAGTCGTTCGCGGAATTCCCGTTCTGCGGTCAGTGTGGTCCGCAGTTCGGCTTCCCGGGAGGATCCCTCCTTCAGGGTGGCCCGGAGCTTCCAGACCTCGGTCCTCAAGGTGGCCAGTTCGGTGCTGCGCACGCTGGCGTCGACGGCGGGGTTGTTGGTGGCGGAGGCGGTGGCCGCGGCCAGCTTGCGCTCGGTGGCGGCGAGCTCGGCACGGACGGCCTCGCGTTCGACCTTCTCGGCGGCGAGCGCTGCCTCGAGGGTCTTGACCGCTTCGGCCCGTTGCTCGGCTCCCCGTGTCAGTTCGCCGACCTTGGTCTTGAGCGCCTGATTGGACAGTTCGAGGTCGGTGCGGACCTGCTTCTCCTTGGCCAGCGTGCCGGCGATCAGTTCGGCGCTGGCCACGCTGCGTTCGGCGTTGGCCTTGGCCAGCGCGAGCGACGATTCCAGTTGTCGGATCCTCGCCAGACTCTCCTCGGACGAGCGCCCCTGCAGTTCCGCCAATTGCCGCTCGAGGGCCGTCTTCTCGGAGGCCAGCGTCGAGTTGCGTTTCCTGGTCTCCTCGAGGTCGAGCTGGAGTCGGCTCAGCCGCGCGGACAGGTCGGCCACCTGCTTCCCGCGCTCGGTGTCGGACTTGAGTTCGCCGACCTGCTGCTTGAGCGTGATGTTCTCCTTCTGGAGGTTCTGCAGCGCCCCGCCCTGGAGCTCCTTCAGCTTCGCCTCGATCTCCTGCCTCTGCCGCTCGATGCGCCCCGCGGCCACCTTCTGTTCGAGCAGGCCCTTGTTGGCCTCGTCGAGGGCGGCGCGGGCCTCGTCGGCCACCACCTTGTCCACGAGGTTCCGTCGTTCGGCCTGCTGCTGCTCCAGATGGGTCAACAGGGCCTTGTTGGTGCTCTGCAGCGCGGTGATGCGCTCGAGGGCCGCGTGGAATTCCCTCGGATCGACCGGGGCGGGCTGGGCGCTCAGGGCCTCGCGGAGCTTCGCCTCGAGCGACTGCTTGTCGGCCGCCAGGCGCTGGATCTGCAGGTTGAGTTGCTCGAACTGGGCCACCACTTCTCCGTTCGGGGCCAGACCCGAGGCCGGCACCTCGCCTCCGGGGGGCTTCTCCGAGGGTTTCTCCGAGGCCGAGGTGGTTGATTTCAGGGCTTCGAGCCGTTCCCCGACATAGCGGATGCGATAGGCCACCACCCGTTCGTTCCATGTGGGATGGTTCCTGCGGAGCACCTCGAGCCCCGTCCTGGCCTCGGTGTAGGCATCCCGGGCGGCGGACCACTGCCCGGTCTCCCGGTGGGCGTCGGCCTGCTGGATGAGGTTGTAGATGCGGATGAAGGCGTCGTCGGCGCCGTCGGCGCGGATCCTGGACGCGCCGAGGCACAACCAAAGGGCCAGATGGGTGAGGACTCTCCGGAGACGGATCATCGGGGGGCAGGCTATCGAAGGTTCAAGGAACGATCCAGAGGCCGGAAGGTCTCGATCACAGTTCACGGATGCGGATGTCCCGGAATTCCACCGCGTCGCTGTGATCCTGGAGCAGGATCGGGGTCGGGAAGCGGGTGCCCCACTTCGGTTCGCCCTTGAACTTGCTGGCGGCCTTGGCGGTCGCCAGTTCCGGGGAACCGATGCGGTATTTCAACACGCAGTCTCCATTGAGCCAGTGCTCCACCGCATCGCCCTTCACGAGGATCGCCGATTGGTTGATCTGACCGGCCGGCTTGACCTTCGGAGACCGGGCCGGAATGGCGTCGTAGAGCGCGGCCGTCTGCCGCTTCGGACCGATCAGGGCGTCCGGATGGGCCGCGTCGTCGATGAGTTGGTATTCGTGGCCGATGGCGGCCTTGCGGGCCTCGTCGATGAAGTACTTCACACCGCTGTTGCCACCGCTGGAGATCCTCCATTCGAAGCGCAGTTCGAAATCGGTGAAGAGCCGGTCGGTGATGATGTCGCCGCCGCCCCCCTTGGCGACATGGGTCAGCCAGCCGTCCTTCACCGTCCATCCCTGCTCGGGAAAACCGGGTTTTCCGAAGGCGCGCCAGCCCTTCGTCGAACGGCCGTCGAAGAGGGGGATCCATGGGCCGCCGGGTCCGGAATCGCCGGCCTTCGGGGCATCCGCGGCCCGGGAGACGGCGGTGAGACCCAGACATAGCAGCAGCAGGGCGATGGCGGCGGAGTTCATGCCCCGACGCTGGACCGGCCCCCGGCATCGACGCAACACCGGAGAGGGGACACCGCGACAATGACCTCCGCTTGGACCCGCGATCGGGCGCCAAGGCCTCCAGGGGGCCGGGTCAGGAAAGCGCCCTCTCGACCGCGGCGATGTCCCGGTCGATCTGGGCCTTCAGGGCCTCGAGATGCGCGAACCGGCGCTCCGGACGCAGGAAGCCCACCAGTTCCACGGCGAGGTCCCGACCGTAGAGATCGCCCCGGAAGCCGATGAGATGGGCCTCGAATCGGAGCTGCGGCTGCGGAGACCCGAGCGTGGGTCGCAGGCCCAGGTTGACGGCCGCCGGGAATTCACCGCCGGCGTGGCGCGCCCGCGCCGCATAGACCCCGAAGGGTGGCAATTCCAACCCCTCCACGGCGATGTTGGCCGTGGGGAATCCCAGCGATTGGCCGAGTTGATCGCCGCGCACGACCGGGCCCACGATGCTGTAGGGTCGTCCCAACAGCTCGGCCACCAGGCCCAGCTTGCCGTCGCGCAGGGCGCTGCGGACCCGGGTGCTGCTGACCACCTCGGACCCGATGTGGATGGGCGCCACCGCGTTCACCGAGAACCCCAGTTCGCGGCCGAGGCTGCGCAGGAGCGGCACGTTCCCGCTGCGCCCCTGGCCGAAGTGGAATCCCTGGCCCACGGTGAAGCTCCGAAGACCGCCGAAGCCGTCGACCAGTTCCCGTACGAAGGCCTCGCCACTCCTCCTGCTCAGGGTCTCATCGAAGCGGAGCACCAGCACGGCGTCGGCTCCCTGCGATTCCAGGGTGGCGATGCGTTGGGGCAGAGATTGCAACAGGCGAGGAGCCTTCTCGGGGCGCACCACGGTCAGCGGATGTGGATCGAAGGTGGCCACCACCGTGGAGGCCCCGCGGTTCCGCGCGTCGATCCGGGCCTGCCGGACCACGTGCTGATGGCCGAGATGCACCCCGTCGAACATGCCCAACGCCAGGCAGACCCCGTGCGGGCCGAACGGACGCGGGACGCTCAGGATCGGGACGGGCATCAGCGGGCCACGTAGGCGGGCTTGTCGCCGAACTGCAGGCTCGGGGCCGTCGCCGTGGCGCTCACGTCGAAGGCGATCCAGTGGCCGTTGGCCGAATGCGAAGGGAAGCCGCAGGCGATGGCGAATTCGCCGGCCTCGTCGGCCACGAACTCGAAGGGCACGCCCGCCTTGCCCGTGGTGCCGCGCACAGGGTAGGGCGTCGAGGCCCCCTTGAAGGCCGGTTCGCCCATCTGGAGCTTCTTCACCACGGGCTTCTCCACCACGATGGCACTGTGGGGCACCGGGCTGTTGTTGGTGAAGACCACCGACACGGTCCAACCCTGAGGGACGGTGTAGCGGGCTCCGCCCTTGGCAAAGCCGTTGAAATTCATGCCGTAGTTCACCGAGTTGTAGGCCGACACGACCACAAGTCGGGCCGTCTTCGGGGACTTCGGGTCCACCGACAGGAACATCGATTCCTTGGGCTCCGGTGCCTTGGATTCGGTGGCGGTGGCCCCGTGGTCGTGCCCGGGGGCGGCGGGGGCGTCGGCCGCCCGGAGCATCGGACTCAGGGCGAGGGCGCAGGCGAGGGCGAGATTCCGGAACATGTCGATCGATTGGTTTCGGACAGTGGACCCCAAAAAAGGCCCGGGGGCCAAGCCTGAGCTTCGCCCCCGGGATGAAGGATCGGATGGGTCGGCCGGTGGTTGCCGCGGCGATGGATCACTCCACCGGGGCCACCTCGGCGCCTGCGGGCACCTTGTCGGACGGCACGAGCATCCACACCGCGCCGCGCTCGTTCTGTGCCGGATCGGCCGGGCCGCCGTAGTTGGCCTTGGCGTCCGTGACGTAGAGGGTGCCATCGGAGGCCTGGCCGCCGCCGGTGAACATCAGCTTGGTGTTGAGCAGTTCCTGCATCTGCCATTTGCCCTGGGCATCGCGGGCCGTGCCCCAGACCTTGCCGGAGCCCCAGTCGCCGAAGAAGTAGGTGCCGTCCATCTGCGGGTACTTGCTGCCGCGGTACACGCCGAAGCCGATGACGCAATTGCCCTGGTCGACATGGCTGTATTCGCAGATCGGCGCTTCACCCACCTTCGGGGCGTCCTTGACCGCGTCGAGGTCGGGCTTGCCGCTGGCGTCGAGCGGCAGGGGGAACGGATGGGTGCCGCACATGAACTTCCAGCCGTAGTTCACGCCCGCCTTGCCGCGGGGCTCGAAGTTGACCTCCTCGTAGTGGTTCTGGCCGATGTCGGCGATGTACATGTCGCCGGTCTTCGGGTCGAACTGGAAACTCCAGGGGTTGCGCAGACCGTAGCTCCAGATCTCGGGCTTGGCGTTGGGGTGGATCTTGTTGAAGGCCTCCTCGGTCACACCGAAAAGCTTCATTTGCGAACCGGGCGTGATGAAGGGGTTGTCCTTCGGGATGGAATAGCCGCGGTCCGGTTGGCTGGGGTTGACGTCGATGCGCAGGATCTTCGCCAGCCAGGTGCTCAGGTCCTGACCGGCGCCGAGCACGTCGCCTTCCCAACCGCCGTCGCCGCTGCCGATGTACAGGTAGCCGTCCGGTCCGAAGGCGATCTCGCCCCCGTTGTGGTTGGCGTAGGGGCGGGGCATCTGGAAGACCACCCGGGCCGATTCGGGATCGGCCTTGTCGGGGTTGGTCTTCGAGACCTGATACTCGACGATGAAACCCGCGCCGTTGAACCACATGTCGGAGTAGTGGACGTAGAACTTGCCGTTCTCGGCGAACTTCGGGTGGAACTCGAGGTCGTAGAGACCCTGCTCGAGGAAGGAGCTGACCACCGTCTCATGGATGTCGAGGAAGGGCTTGTCCTGGACCTTGCCGTTCTTGATGAGCTTCACCACGCCGGTCCGTTCGCAGACGAAGAGGCGGTTGTTGTCGCCCGGGGCCAGCGAGACGCGGACCGGGTCCACGAAGCCGCCGGCGACCTTCACGAGGGACACCTTGACGGGCTTGGGCAGTTTGCCGCCGGGGAGGGCGGTGTTGTGTTTGGGTTCGGCGGCCGTGGCGGTCAGCGACAGCGCGGAGGCCAGGAGCAGGGGAGTCAGTGTTTTCATCGGTGGGGATGGGGTGGTTGTTGGAAAAAAGTCAGGGTTTGGTTGGTTGGGTCGGGGCCGTCGAGCCGTTCTTTAGCGTCGCACCGCTGGCCTCGCCGGCTGTGAAAAGCGGCATTGAGCGCTGGACCGAACGAGCCACCCCCCACGACAGAGGGGCCAACACCAGGATCCAGGCGGTGATGAGCAGGAGACGTTGCATGGTGCGCGTGGGGAGCTATCGGGCCGTTTTCAGGTGGTGTCGCGGATGCACCGGGCGCACCAGCAAGTTGGCGATCAGGCCGACCAGCAGCAGTCCACACATCAGGTAGAGGATGCTGTTGTAGGCTTCGGCCGCAGGCACACCGGCCTTCTTCTTCGCGGCGGAGATGTAGTTGATGAGATTCGGGCCGACGATGGCGGCCAGCGACCAGGCCGTGATCAGTCGGCCATGGATGGCACCGACCTGATGCGTCCCGAAGAGATCGCGCAAGTAGGCCGGGATGGTGGCGAATCCGCCGCCATACATGGAGATGATCACCGCGGTCACGGCCACGAACAGGGCACGGTTTCCGATCTTCTGGGTCCAGGGCACCAGTGCGTACAACAGTGCACCTAGGAGGAAGTAGATCGCATAGACGTTCTTGCGGCCCACACGGTCGGAGACGGAGGACCAGAAGAACCGGCCACCCATGTTGAAAAGCGACAACAACCCGGCAAACCCGCCTCCGACGGCGGCGCTGACGCCGAAGAGATCCTGACACATCGGAGAGGCCTGTCCCAGGATGCCGATGCCCGCGCTGACATTCATGCATAGGACGATCCACAACAGCCAGAATTGCGGGGTCTTCCAGGCCGTGTCCACCGACACGGCAATGCTGGGGGAGGCCTTGGACCCGATGGTCGCCGGGTGCCAACCCGACGGTTTCCAGTCGGCCGCGGGCACCCGGACGAGCCAGGCTCCGAAGAGCATCCAGACCGCATACAGGCCGGCCATAGCGAAGAACGTGGACGCGACGCCCGGATCGGTGGCTGTCTTGAAGTGCGACATCAGGGTCACGCCGAGAGGCGCCCCGATCAATGCGCCTCCGCCGAAGCCCATGATGGCCATGCCCGTGGCCATGCCGGGCCGATCCGGAAACCATTTCATCAGGGTGGACACCGGGGCGATGTAGCCCAGTCCGAGTCCGATGCCGCCGATCACCCCATACCCCAGATAGAGCAGCCACAACCAGTGCAGACGCACCGCGATCCCGGACAGCAGCAGTCCGAAGCAGAAGCAGACCGCGCTGGCGACCATGACCTTGCGGGGGCCGCTGCGCTCGACCCACTTGCCGAACACCGCCGCTGAGAGCCCGAGCAGCACCAGGGCTATGGAGTAGGCCCAACCGATCTGCGGGCCGGTCCAATCCCGGGTCGGGTCGTGTGCGGTGCCGCCGAGGAGTCGGCTCAGGGGTTCATTGAAGACGCTGAAACCGTAGACCTCGCCGATGCACATGTGCACGGCGATCGCCGCCGGCGGCACCAACCACCGCGAGAATCCCGGCCCGGCCACGGTGACCTCGCGGGAAAGAAAGTGCGGCGAATCGTTGCTCATGCAGGCGGCAGGGAGTCCGCAAATTGAGCGCCCTTCCCGTCAGGGAGCCAAGTCAGAATTGGGGGCGCGGGACCGGGTCATCTC
>JBEGWF010000012.1:0-69317 GCA_041177965.1 Verrucomicrobiota bacterium
GACCGTGGCCGCCCTTGCGCTCCTTGCCGAAGAGGGGGATGTCGTACTGCCAGACGATCTTGCCCTTCGCGTCGTATTCCCGGATCCGACCATCGGCCTCATGGGCCACGAGGTAGTTGCCGTTGGCGATCTTGCGGACGCGACGGGTGTCGGAGTGGGCGTTCGGATGATCGACCTGCAGCTTCACCTCGAGCTGCACCTTGCCCTTGCGATCCACCTCGATGATCCGGGCCGGGCCCGACTCAACGATCATCGTCAAACCATTCTCAACACGCTGAAAGGCATGCACCTCGACCGGTTTGCCGGGGTTGGCCTTCGCCGCGTCGTATTCCCAGACCACCTGCTTGTCGCGGGTCACTTCCTGGATCTTCGTCCACCCCTGCTGCAGCAGCACGTTGCCATTGGGCAACACGTGGGCGTCGTGGATCGCCGTGACCGGGATTTCCCACTCGAAGGCCCCGTCCGGAGCGATGATCGCCAGACGTCGGGTGGAATCGTCGGCGGCGAGGATCCGGCGACCGGGTTTCGACAGATCGGCCGCGGTCAGCGCGAGCGTGGCGGTGGCGGCGACGACTCCGGCCATCGAGGCCAGACGGGATCCGGTTCGGAAAACGGGAATCATGGGGGGAAGAGATCGCCCGACCGTAGACCCGGCCGAAGGATGCTGTCGAGCGAAGCTCGCCGGACCCATCCGAACCTGCCCACCTTCCCCGGATTCCCCAAGCCCCTGAACCGCGCAGTTCAACCCATCCACGGCACCCGCTCGAGGGCCCGCTCCAGTTCCGCCACGCGGATCGGCTTGGCGAGGAACTGATCGAATCCCGCCTGGATGGCCTGCCTCCGGTCGTCCTCGAGGGCACTGGCGGTGAGCGCGACGAGGTGGGTGCGTGCTCCCGGCGGAGCCGTGGTCGAGCGGGCTCCACCGGCCGCCGTCACGGCGGAGACCTCCAGTTCGCGGAGGCGGGATGCCAGTTCCAGACCGCTCATCCGGGGCAATCGGAGGTCGACGAGCACCGCATCGAACCGGGTCCCCAGGATCCAGTCGGAGAGCATCGCTTCGGCGGTGTCGAGGGTCTTCACGTCATGACCCGCCCGGCCGAGAAGGATCCGGACGAACTTCAGGCTGGTCGGGTCGTCGTCGACCACCAGGAGCTTCAGCTGCCGGAACGGCTTGGGAGCCTGGGGCATCGGCCCCACACCGGCGGCGGTGCCCGTATCGACCCAGGGGAGCACGAGGTCCACGGCCATGACGGTGCCCTCCCCGGGGCGACTGCGGACGACGATCTGCCCTCCCATCAACTGGATCAACTGCTTCGCGATGGCCAACCCAAGGCCCGTGCCTCCGGACGATCGACGCTGGGCCGGGCCCTCGGCCTGGAAGTAGGCCTGGAACAACCGGGCCTGCGTGTCGGAGTCCATGCCCGGCCCGGTGTCCTCGACCTCGATGCGGACTCCGACGAGGGTCAGGTCGCGGCTGGTGAGGTGGACCGAAAGCCCCACCCGGCCACTTTGGGTGAACTTGACGGCGTTGGAGACGAGGTTGGACACCACCTGTGCGATCCGATCGGCATCGCCCTTCACCCGCTCCGGCAGGTGGGGATCGATGCGGACGTCGAGGGTCAGCTTCTTCTCGGCGGCCCGCGGCGCGAAGAGCTTGCCCACCCGCTCGACCACCTGCCGCAGATCGAAGGCCTCGGAGACCAACCGCATCTTGCCCGCCTCGATCTTCGAGTAGTCGAGGCTGTCATCCAGGACGTTGAGCAGGGCCGAGGCGCTGGAACGCAGGGTCTCGGTCCAGTCGCGCTGCTCGGGCCCCAGCGCGCTCTGCTCCAGCAGGTGCAGCATCCCCAGGATCCCATGGAGGGGTGTGCGGATCTCATGGCTCAACTGCGCCAGGAACAACCCCTTCGACCGCTCGGACTTCTCGGCCAATCGCAGTTTGTCGGTCAACTCCTGGGTGCGCTCGAGCACCTGCCGCTCGACCGATTGCCTCACCCTGACCACGTCGGACGAGGTCTGGCTCAGTTGCTGGTGGACCGCCGAGACCTCCGCGACGGTCTTTCGGATGCGGCGTCGCAGGTGGAGCATCGACGCCTCGATCTCGTGCAGGTCGTCCGGGGTGAATCGATTCTCCGGCAGGCGATCGTCGGGCGCCTCCTCGGAATCGAGGGAACGCAACCGACGCGGGAGGGCGTCGAGCACCCCCACCCATCGACCGGACAGCCAAGAGGCCAGGGCCAGGGCGACCGACAGCAGGACCAGCACGGCGATCAGCACCCAGACCCGGTTGCGACCGCTCTCGATCGCGGATTCGGGCAACCCGCGGGCGAAGGCACGATCGAGCCACAGACCCAGGATGAACGTCGGCGCCGACCAGAAGACCAGAAGGGCGACGGTCAGGCTGGAGCGGAACGAGAGGGGGTTGTGGAGACGGGGCCAAAAACCCAGACGATGAAGCAACCGCTGGAACCGCGTGCGCGGAACCGGTCGATGGGGCGTCCGGGGTTCCTCGGAACGGCCGGACCGGGAAGGCGAGGCGGGAATCGGATCGCGGGATTCAGGCATGAGGCGGCCGACACAGGGCCATCCCATCCCATCGGCAACCACGGCCCGGAGCTTGAGCGACGGCCCAGGCCCTCACCGACGGCTGCGGCGATGGCCACCTCGAACACCCCTCTCCGGAAAGGGTCATCGCCTCCCGTGGACGACGGGGCCCGGTGCCGGATCGCGGCGGGAGTGAGGCCCGGACCAGACCGTCACGTCGTCGGCCGTGACGTCCTAGGCCGTGACATCCTAGGCCGTCACGTCGCAGGCCGCCGCTTCGCAGGCCGTCTCTTGGGCTCCATGGGCCCGGGCATGCTTGAAGGGTTCCCGCATGCGGAGGCCCAGCGCCTTCAACAACTCGGCGTCCCGATCATAGCTCGGCGACGGCACAGCCTTGGTCAGCATGAATTCGGTCTCGCTGCTGAAGATCGAGTTGGCCCCGGCCAGGAAGCACAGCGCCTGGGCGGTGTCGTCGAGCTTGACCCGTCCGGCGGTCAATCGGACATCCGAGCGCGGCATCACGATGCGCGCCGTGGCGATCATCCGGATCACGTCCCAGACGGGCACCTCGGGATTGTCGGCCATCGGCGTACCGGCGACCTTGCTCAGGATATTGATGGGCACCGACTCCGGATGCGGCTGAATCTGAGACAGCGTCTGGAGCATCTTCAACCGGTCATCCACCGTCTCACCGAGGCCGATGATGCCGCCGGAACAGAGGGTCACGTTGGTCTTGCGGACCTCCTCCAGCGTCTTCAACCGATCGGCGTAGGTCCGGGTGGTGATGATGGTCTCGTAGAACTCGGCCGACGAATCGACATTGTGATTGTAGGCGTACAGGCCCGCCTCCTCGAGACGCTTGGCCTGTTGTTCGTTGAGCATGCCCAGCGTGCAGCACACTTCCATGCCGAGATCGGTGACCCCGCGCACCATGTCGAGCACCCGGTCGAACTGGGCGTTGTCCTTCACCTCGCGCCAGGCGGCGCCGAGGCACACCCGGGAGACGCCCGCCTGCTTGGCCCTCTGGGCGATCTCCACGACCTTGTCCTTCTCCATCAGGCGCTCCGGATTGACGCCGGTGGAATAACGGGACGATTGAGCGCAGTAAGAGCAATCCTCCGGACAGGCACCGGTCTTGATGGAGATCAGCTTGCTGACCTGCATCTCGGCCGGGTCGTGGAACTTCCGGTGCACGGCCGCGGCACGGAACACCAGTTCCAGGAGCGGCGTGTCGTGCAGTTCGCGGAGGGCTTCGAGGGTCCAATCGTGTCGGGTGTCGGCGGTCATGCAAATCCGGTCGGCGGGAACACCTTCCGTGGGGGATATGGTGGTCGTAGCCACCCCGGCTTGTAAATCCAAGGATGGCATCCGATTGACATGGAGGAGGTCATGACACCGACTCGCTGCGCAGGACCTCCAGCGGCGACTGCCGGGTGATGCCCCGGCTCGAGAGCAACCCCACCCCGACGGTCAGGGTGGTGACGATGACCACGGCGCCCCCGAGGATGATGAGCGAGACGGTGAACGGGGTCCGGAAGGCGAATCGGGCCAGAGCCCAGGCCGCGGCACAGGCCAGCAGCGTTCCGGTCAGGGCCCCCATCACTCCCAAGGCCGCATATTCCGCCAGCAAGGCCTGCTGCAACTGACGACGACTGGCGCCCAGCGTCCGCAGCAACACCATCTCGCGCACCCTCTGCCAACGGCCCGTGAGGATCGCCCCGGCCATCACCACCAGTCCGGTCAACACGGTGAAGAGGGCCATGAAGCGGATGCCGTATCCCGCCTGCGTGACCACCCGGTCGAGGGTCTCGAGGACGAGTGTCAGGTCGATGGCCGAGACATTCGGAAACCGGGCCACCAGGGACCTTTGAAGGCGTGCCGAGGCGGCCGCATCCGGGACCCGCGTCGCCAACACCGTCATGGCCGGGGCCGATTCCAGCACCCCTTCGGGAAAGACCACGAAGAAATTGGGCCGCACCTGCTTCCAATCCACCTCCCGCAGGCCGGCCACTCGGGTCTCCATGGGGACTCCCTGGATGTCGAAGGTGACCGCATCGCCGACGCCCAGACCGAGATCCCGGGCGATGCCCGATTCGACCGTGATGGGCACCGGACCCTCCGCCTCGGTCGCACGGGCGACGAAGCGGCCGGCGATCAGACGTTCCGAGTCCACCAGGTTGCTGCGGAACGTGGATCGATACTCCCGCCGCAAGGTCCATCCCGGGACCGGGTTGTTGGTCTCGGCCAGCAGGCTGTCGGCACTGCGCCCCTTCAGGGACGCGATGCGCATCGTCACGATGGGAGCCATGTCCAGCACCGGGAAACCCTCGGCCCGGACCGTCGCCACCACGGCCTCACGCTGATCGGGTTGGATGTCGAACAGGATGGCATTGGGTTTCTGGAGCCGGTCGGCCGGAAACAATTGGGTCAGCAACACGTCGCGGGTCAGTTGCAGGGTCACCAGCAGGAAGGTGCCCAGTCCCACCGAGGTCAACACCAGCAGGGTGCGATTGCCGGGACGGTGAAGACTGGCCAACCCCTGGCGCACCGCGAAGGGCCAGAAGGGGGGCGTCCATCGTCCCACCATCCATGTCAGCATGCGGGCCACTCCGGCCAGGGCCGCGAAGGCCGCCAGCAATCCGGCCACCGTGGCCAATCCTTCCCACGGCCTGCGGGCCTGCACCGTGGCGACGAGACCCAGGCCCGCCAGAATGCCCAGACCGATGCGGATCCGCCAGCGCCGGTCGGAGACGTCGCCCCGGGAATGGTCGGCACGGATGACGCTCAACGGCGACACCGATCGGAGGACGCCCAGAGGCAGCAAGGTGAAGGCCAGACTCACGAGGAAGCCCACCCCGGCGGCCATCAGGGCCGGCAGCAAATGGAAACGGGCCTCGAAGGTCACCGGCAACCATCCCCGGAGAAGACCCGGAATCCATGGCTGCACCAGGCCACCGAGGGCCAGTCCGACGGCCGTCCCCATGGCGGTGATGGCCAGTCCCTGGGCGAGGTAGATGGCGGAACTGGCTTCGATCCCCGCCCCCAGGCAACGAAGGATCGCCGCGTGGGCCAGTTTGGAACCGATGTGCACCTGGAGCGCGCTGGCGATGCCGATGGACCCCAGGATCAACGCCACTGCCGCCACCAGGTTCAGGAATCGGTTCAGGTTCTCCAGCGTCCGACCGAGGTCCTGCTTGCGCTTGTCCACCGTGTCGATCTCCAGACGCAGTTCCGGCAATTCCCGGCGATGGGAGGCGGCCCACCGATCGACGGCCGAAGCGTCGGGCCAACGGAACATCACCCGATAGCGGGCGAGGCTGGCCGCGCCGAGCAACCCCGTCTCAGGCAGTCGGGAGGCCGCCAGGTAGGCCCGGGGAGCCAGCGCCGAGAACGCCACCGTGTCTCCGGGCACTCGCAGGAGCGATCCGAGGATGCGGGTCCGCCATCGACCGATCTGCACCGGATCGCCCGCTTTCAGGCCGAACTGGTGGAGCACGCTGGAATCGAGGACCACCCCCTCCCCGCGTCGCAGGGCCGTGAGCGCGGACGGGGGATCGCATTCGAGTTGACCGTAGAACGGAAAATCCCCGTCCAGGGCCCGGGCATTGACCAAGCGCGTGGCATTGGTCGGCCCCGGGAAGACCGCCATGGTCGAAAAACTGGTCTCCCGGGCCGTGGCCCACGCGGGCACCGACCGCGTCAACGCCTCGGCGGCAGCCGAGAAGGGCTGACGCGACGAGAGGACCAGATCGGCACCCAGCAACGTCTTGGCCTGCGCTTCGACGGCCTCGCGGAGGGTCGCGGACAACGAACCCACCGCCGCCAGCGCCGCCACGCCCAGCGAGATCGACAACGAGAACCAGATCAACCGGACCCGGGAGGTGCGCGATTCGCGCCAGGCCATCCGCCAGGTCCACCGATGAAACAACGCCCGGATCACAGGGCCAACCTAGCCGGAAAGGGCCGGGAGGCGAGTCCTTCGCCCACGATTCCGGAAGGCGCATCGCAGGGTTTCAATGCGCCCGGGAATCCTGATACCGTTTCCGGGTCCGGGAATCCCATCGCATGCAACTCCGCTCCGCCCAATTCGTGACCAGCGCCACCGACCTCGACGGGTGTCCCGACCCGATGGTCCCGGAGTTCGCCTTCATCGGGCGCTCGAACGTCGGCAAGTCGTCCCTGATCAACCGGCTGACCGGCCAGAATGGCCTGGCGAAGGTCTCGGCGACCCCGGGGCACACCAAGACCCTCAATTTCTACCTCATCAACAAGGACTGGCACCTGGTGGACCTTCCCGGGTACGGCTTCGCCCAGAAGAACCTCGCCGACCGGGAACGCTTCGAGGCGATGATCATCGACTACCTCGAGCAGCGCGAATCGCTCATCCGAGTGTTCGTGCTCATCGACTCCCGACTGCCGATGCAGAAGCTCGACCGCGACTTCGTGCAGTGGCTCATCGGGGCCGACATCGACTTCGCCCTGGTCTTCACCAAGGTCGACAAGACCAAGCCCCCCGTCCTGCGTGCGACACGCGGGGAGTTCGAGGCGATCTTCCAGCAGATGGGGATCTCGGCTCCCCCGATGTTCGAGACCTCGTCGGAGACCGGTGCCGGCAAGACGGAACTCCTGCGGTTCATCGCGGCCGAGGTCGCCAGCGTCGAGGCCGACGACTCGGATGCCGAGGATTCGGATGCCGACGGACTCAGCGCGGACGGATGACCAGTTCCTCGATGACCGCGCGGGAGGGCAACTGGATGGCCAGCATCACGCAGGCGGCGATGTCCTCGGGCTGCATCATGCGGGCGCGGGCCGCCTCGTCGGGGACCACCGGGCGGCGGTTCAGCAACGGGGTGTCGATGTCGCCCGGGAAGATGCCGATGGCCCGGATCCCGCGCGAACGCTCCTCGGCGTTGATCGCCTGGGTCAGTCCCGCCAGTCCGAACTTGGACATCACGTAGGCCGGCCCCGCCTTCGGGGAGGCCTGTTTGCCGGCATCGGAGATGATGTTGACGATGGTGCCCGAGCCGCGCTGGCGCATTCCCGGCAGGACGGCCTGAACGCAGTGGTACGCTCCATTGAGGTTGGTATCCATCATCGATCGGTAATCGGCGTCGGAAAGCACCTCGAGCGCGCGCTGCGGGGCGTTGGTGCCCGCCGCATTGACCAGCACCTCGACCGGTCCGAGCTCGGTCCCGATGCGCTGGCCGACCTCGAGGACCGACTCCTGCCGGGCGATGTCGCATTCCATGACGGTGACTCGCCCGGCCAGGGCGCCGGCCAGCGATCGCGTCTCCTCGAGCGCGGATCGCCTTCGACCCAGCGCGACCACCGACCATCCTGCGGACACCAGCGCCAGCACCGTCGCCCGACCGACTCCGGAGCCACCGCCCGTCACGACTGCCCATCGATTCATGGGGTGGGATGCTAGGGGCCCGCCCCGCAAAGGGAAGCCTCTGAGCTTGGCGGTGATGCGACCCCGGTGAACCACCGGGAGACGACCCGTTCGATGGAACGGAGTTGGGACGGTTCAGATCCGATGCCGGAGCCGGTGTCGGGCCTCCAGATCGTCCAGAGCCTTCCGGACGTCGCCGAGGTCCATCGAATGGACCTCCACGCCGCGCCCGATGTCGTTCAGCAGGGTGATGGTGAGTTCGCCGCCGAGGTGTTCGCGGAATTCCTCCAACCCCTCCAATACCCCGTATTGGCCCGAGGCGGTCACGGTGCGCAACTCCGGGTCGAACAGCGTGAACCCCAAGCGCTCGAGAAGCCTCAGGATGCGCTCCGCCGCCGGCGCCGCCAGAAGGCCCTGCCTCACCGAATACAGGACATCGAGCGCGACACCGATGGCCACCGCCTCGCCGTGGCGCAGGCGGTAACCGCTCATCTGCTCGAGCTTGTGGGCCGCCCAATGCCCGAAATCGAGCGGCCGCGCGCTGCCCATCTCGAAGGGGTCCCCGCCGTTGGCGATGTGGTTGAGATGCAGTTCGGCACTCCGCCGGATGAGGTGTTTCATCGCCTCGGGCTCGAAGGCGGCCAATGCGGTCGCGTCCCGCTCGAGCCTCGCGAAGAACTCGGCATCGCGGATGCAGGCCACCTTCACCGCCTCGACATAGCCGGCCCGCTTGTCGCGTTCCGGGAGGGTGGCCAGCAGGTCGAAGTCGTTGATGACCGCGCCGGGAGGCGCGAAGGTGCCGATGAAGTTCTTCTTCCCGAAGGCGTTGACGCCGTTCTTCACCCCGACACCCGAATCGTCCTGCGCCAGGGTGGTGGTCGGGATCCGGACCAGACGGACCCCCCGGTGCGCCGTGGCCGCCGCCAACCCGACCATGTCGAGCAGCGCGCCGCCGCCCACCACCACGACATGGTTGTGGCGGTCGATGTGGTACCGGTGCACCCGTTCGAGCATCTCAACGACCCTCGACCAGTCGTTCTTCACGGCCTCGCCGCCCTGGACCCTCACCGGGGGGCAGACCAGTTGGAGTCGATCGGGATGGGCGGCGAAATAGCCCTCGATGGCGGCCGGGAGTTCCGGACGGGCCTCGGCGAGGGCCTCCTCGAGGACCAGCAACACCTTGGTTCGGCGGGCACCCCCGCCCTGAACACCGTCGGCCAGCACCGACGCCAGCAGCGGATTCTCCCGCGAGAAGACGCGGTCGGTGAAATGCAACCGGAGCCGGTATTGGACCGAGATGACACGTTCGACAACGGACATTGGGTGCGCAGAGACTGGGGTTCCGACGTCGCAGCGCGAGGATTATTTAACGGGGGTCCAACGGGTGACGGGCCATTCCCCGGGAAGAAACCGGAGGCGACAAGGGCCCGACCCTGGCCTACCTTTCCCGACCGATCCATGGCGGACTCCCCCGCATCCATCACGGTCCGAGCGCTGTCCCGTCTGGCGCAGGCGATCCACCTGCGTCGCCACTGGTTCATCGCGCCGCAGTTGATCCTGGCGGCCGCGTGCATCTGGTACACGGTCGCCCGGCTGGAGTTCAGCGTCGACCGCAACGACCTCGTCGGCTCGGACCAGGAATACCACCGGAACTTCCTCGAGCTGAAACGCGAGTTCCCAGGGCAGGACGACCTCGTCGCCATCGTCGAGAGCGACGATCCGGAGAAGAACCGGCAGTTCGTCGAGCGCCTGGGGGCGCGGCTCGACCGCGAGTCCACGGCCGTCTCGCCCACCAACCTGTTCACCGACGTCTTCTACAAGGGCGATCTGCCCCTGATGGGGCGCAAGGCCCTGCTCTTCGTCCCCGAGGGCGACCTCCGGGAGATGCTCGGGGCGATCAAGGGGTTCCGCCCGTTCATCGAGCAGTTCTCGAAGGCCACCAACCTGGCCGAGGTGTTCCATCAGGTCAGCGTCCAGATCCGTTCGGCCGACCGGTCCACCAACGCCTCCAACGATGCCCTGATCGGGGCACTGCCGGCGCTGGAAAGGATCATCCAGCGATGCCGCGAGAGCATGGTGCGCCCCGGAACCCCTCCATCCCCCGGTGTGGACGCGCTGTTCGGAGCCGGGCCAGAGGCCGAGCGGGCCAAGTACGTCACCTTCGATCGGGGGCGCCTGTACCTGGTCAATGCCAAGGCCCGACTCGCGAACCCGGAGGAGATCCCCAAGACCACCGCATCGTTCTGGGATCGTCGGATCGGACGCAGCAGGGCCAAGACCTCCCAGGAGCTCGAGACCGACCTGAAATGGCGGCAGGGCGAGCTCAGCGAGGCGGCCGTGCGACGCCTCCGTGAATTGATCGCCGACACCCTGAGGGAGGTCCCGGGAGTGAACGTGGGCCTCACCGGCGAACCCGTCCTGGAGGTCGATGAGATGAAGCAGTCCGAGAAGGATTCCACCTGGGCGACCCTCCTCTCTCTGGTGCTCTGCGCCCTGCTCTTCCTGGTCGGATACAATCACCGGGGCCGCCCGCAGAAGACCGTCCTCTCGCTGGTGGTCGGGCTGTGCTACACCATGGGCTACACCACCCTCGTGGTCGGCCACCTCAACATCCTGACCATCACCTTCGCTCCGATGCTCATCGGGCTGGCGATCGACTTCGGCGTCCACCTGATCAGCCGGTTCGAGGAGGAGGTGAACCTGGGTGAGACCGCCTTCACCGCCATCAGCCGGGCGGTCGTCAACACCGGCCAGGGCATCTTCACCGGCTGCTTCACCACGGCCGGAGCCTTCTTCGCCATGGCCCTGACGGATTTCCGGGGCATCCAGGAGATGGGGGTGATCAGCGGCGGAGGCATGCTGATCTGCCTGTTCCCGATGATGACGCTCCTCCCAGCGCTGCTGCTCGGGGAGAAGGGTCTCCGACGGGACCCCTCGGATGCGGCGCCCCATCCGGCCGCACCCCGCGCGTCCCGCCCGGCAACCGACTCGCCCGCAGATTGGAGGGAACGGACCGAGCGCTTCTGGCTCGAACGTCCCTGGTGGGTCCTGGGAGCCGGCGTGAGCCTGAGCGCCCTCTGCGTCGTGCACGCCTCCCGGGTCTCCTTCGACTACAACCTTCTCAACATGCAGAGCGACGGGCTGTCCTCGGTCATCTTCGAGAAGAAGTTGGTCGAGGCCGCCCGGGTCCGGAAGGGCGTCGCCTCCGAGGATCGGGCGCAGGGCGTGCTGTTCGGTGCGGTGATGGTCCCGTCCGCCGCCGATGTCCCCGCCATCGAGGCCAGGCTGAAGGCATTGCCGACGGTGGCCGGCGTGGACTCGATGGGACACTACCTCACACAGGATTCGACGGAGCAATTGGGGCTCATCCGCAGGATCCGGGAGGAGACCCGGTCGATCGCCTTTCCTATGGTGGGTGACGGTCCGCTGGATCTGACCGCATTCAGCCAGCGGTTGTGGGGACTCCAGGGGCTCCTGGCCCTCGCGGCCGACGAGGTGCGCAGGACCGCACCGGAGGAGCGGGATCTCCTCAAGCACCTGATGTCCCTGCGGGAGGCCATCGGCGATCTCCGTGCCGCCATGTTCCGCGGGGATCGCCAGGCAAATGCGCGACAACTGGGGCGGTTCCAGTACGCGCTCTTCCGGGACATCCGGGACACCTTCAACACCCTGCAGCAGCAGGAGGACTCCGGCGGCCTCCGGGAGTCGGATCTGCCGCCGGTGTTGAGGAACCGCTTCATCGGAATCACCGGCAAGCACCTGATCCTCGTCTACCCGAAGGAGGACGTCTGGGAGAGGCAGGCGCAGCACGACTTCGTGCAGGAGATCCGATCCGTCGCCCCGAAGGCCACCGGAACCCCGGTGCAACTCTACTACTACACCGAACTCCTGAAGGTGTCGTACATCGAGGCGGCCGGTTGGGCGCTGGGAGCCATCGTGCTGCTGGTGTTCATCCACTTCCGCTCCCCGATGCAGGTGTTCCTGTCGCTGTTCCCGGTGGCGGTCGGCTCGCTCTGGATGGTGGGATTCATGGGAGCCAGCGGGATCCCGTTCAATCCGGCCAACATCATGACCCTGCCCCTGGTCATCGGCATCGGGGTGACCAATGGCATCCACATCCTCAACCGGTTCGCCGAGGAGAAGACACCGGCGATCCTGGGCAGGAGCACGGGCAAGGCCGTGCTCGTCTCGGGACTCACCACGATCGCCGGGTTCGGCAGTCTCATCATCGCCGATCACCGGGGCATCCGCAGCCTCGGTTGGGTGATGGCGGTGGGCACCGCCACCTGCATGGTCGCGGCCATGACCCTCCTGCCCGCGCTGCTGACCCTGCGGGAACGATTCCGCTCCAAAAGCAAACCGGGAGCCGCCTCGAACTGATGCTCCAGTTCGAAGGGCTCCCGAAAACAACGACCGGCGGATGGGACGGACCGCGGATTTTCCGGACCGGGGGGGGTCCGGGCCCTGTGTGTCCAAGACTCTGCCAGGGATTCAGGCCTCGGCCATCGCCTCGCGGGCCAGGAACCGATCGCGGAGCTTGCGCAGGGCGGCGGCCTCGAGTTGACGGATGCGCTCCCGAGTGAGGCCGAAGTCGGCACCGATCTCCTCCAAGGTGCGCGGATCGCCTCCCTCCAGCGCGAAACGTTGGTTGAGGATCACCTGCTCGCGGGGATTGAGCGACCCCACCAGTTCACGCATCAACTCGGCGTTGCTGGACTCGCTGACCCCGGCCCAGGGCATGACGGCCGACTCGTCGGCGATGACATCGGCGATCCGGTTGGACTCGGGATCATTGCCGATCGGAGCGTCCAGCGAAGTGGCCCCCACCGCGGCGGCCTCGCGCCAACGGCGGATGTCGTCGACATCCGCCTCCAGTTCGCCGGCCAATTCCACATCGGTGGCCGGGCGACCCAGCTCGGACTCCAGCCGCACCTCGGCCTTCTTCATGCGGGCCAGTTCCTGGACGATGTGGATGGGCAGGCGGATCGACTTCGACTGGTTGGACAAGGCACGCTTGATGGACTGCTTGATCCACCAGGCGGCGTAGGTCGAGAGCTTGGCCCCGCGATCGGGATCGAACCGCTCCACCGCGCGCATCAGGCCGATGTTGCCCTCGTTGACCAGGTCCAGCAGCGGAAGACCGTAGTCCTCGTACTCGCGGGCGATCTTGATCACCAGGCGCAGATTGGCCCGGATCATGTGCTCGCGGGCGGCCTCGTCGCCCTTTTGGATGCGTCGGGCCAGGTCGACCTCCTCCTGCGCATTGAGGAGCGGGGTCTCGACGGCGTCACGCAGATAGAGCCGCAGGGAGGAGTGCTCGTCCCAGACGCCGCGCTCGGCGGTCGTCGGCTGATCGGAGGTCGCGGGCAACCGGGTTTCCCGGAAGGCGGGGATCCCGGAAGCCGGGGCCTCCACCTGAACTGGGACGGCCCTGGATGTCGCGAGGGTCTCGATGGGGATCACGGCCTCGACCGGGGGCGAGGGAGTGCGCGGCACGGCGATCCGGCCACGGTCGGCCACGGGCGTCGGCGGCAGGGCGATCGGCCGGGTCCGCTTGGAGACCGCCGACTTTCGCGCACGGCGGGCCGCGGGCTTGGCAGCCGCAGGCCTCACCCGACGCCGCTTGGCGCTGGTGGCGGTCGCATGGGAGGCGGATCCGTTCCGTTTGGTCTTGAAATGGCTTTTCATGTCTCTGGAAGCGTTGGAGTCGCCCGAGGTGGTTTTGTTCACTGCTTTCGTCGGACTCATCCTGAGGGTCGGAGGTTTCACCGGTCCCACACCCTCTGGAACGCCTCCACCTAGCATACGCGGGGCCAAACACGTTTTGCCGGGGGTTCCGCCTCCTGCGGTGCATCCGTCGCCCGAAGCCCCGGGAACCCGAGACATACTGGGACATTGTGACACTGAACAGGCACGGGCGCGGTCCATGGATGTCCCGACATCTTCGGCACGGAAGGTCTGGCCTGCCCCCATCGAACCTGCTGGAATCCTCGCACACCAATGAACCCCTTCTTCCTTCGTCGATCCTGGACCTGTTCCGCCGTCTCCATCCTGGCCTCCGCCCTGCCCGCTCTGGCGGGTTCCTGGGTGACCTACGAGCCCAAGGCCGGGACAGCCAACGGCAAGACCGTGGTGCTGATGAGCGGCGATGAAGAGTACCGCTCCGAAGAGAGCCTCCCCCAGATGGGCAAGATCCTCAGCCAGAAGCACGGCTTCAAATGCGTCGTGCTCTTCAGCCAGGACGCCGACGGGACCATCAACCCCAACAACCAGACGAACATCCCCGGCATGCACCTGCTGGCGTCGGCAGACCTGGTGGTCAATCAGTTCCGCTTCCGTGAACTGCCCGACGCCGACATGGAGCACTTCGTCCGCTACCTCGACAGCGGCAAGCCCATGATGGTGGTCCGGACCGCGACCCATGCCTTCAACTACGAGCGCAACAAGCAGAGCCCGTATGCCGGTTATTCCTGGACGGCCAAGGGCGGCGGCTTCGGCGGCAAGACCGTGGGCGAGACGTGGACCTACCACCACGGCCACCATGGCAAGGAGGCCACCCGCGGCGTGATCGACGGCCGCTACGCCAAGCATCCGATCCTCAACGGGGTGTTCGACGTCTTCGGACCGAGCGACGTGTACGGCGTGAATGCCGATTTCCCGAAGGACGCCACCATCCTGATGCACGGTCAGGTGTTGACCGGCATGAAGCCCAACGACCCGCCGAATCTGTCCAAGCAGGCCATGCCCCTGGTCTGGTTGCGCGACCACAAGGGTGCCTCCGGCCACACCTCGCAGATCCTCTGCACCACGATCGGCGCGGCGGCCGACCTGCGCAGCGAGGACCTCCGCCGGCTCTTCGTGAACGCCGCCTACTCGCTGACCGGCCTCGAAGTGCCCAAGAAGGCGGACGTGGCCCCCATCGGCGAGTTCGACCCCTCGATGTTCGGCTTCAACACCTACAAGAAGGGCGTGAAGGTGGAGTCGCACGAGCTGAAATGACCGTGGATTCCCCCGTCGATTCCCGGATCCTGGGGCCGTCGGAATCCATCCGAATCCATCGGAATCAAGGCACCCGGCGGATCCGCCACCATTCGGCGGATTCGCCCGCGGGCAGGTCGAACACCCTTTCCACCGTGTCATCGGCTTGGACGACACCCGGGGGGACCGAATAGGTACCGCTGAGCACCGTGGCGATGGCGGTCACGGTGCCTGAACCGGAAAGCGCGACCCGTTCGAGAACAAACCCCAGGTCGCGTGCTCCCCGAGTCCGCAGGCGCACCTGATTTCCGGGAATCCGTTCCACCGACAACGTGGGTCGCGGGGTCTCCGAAGACACCAGGGGTTCGGCCCTCCAATTCGCGGGCAGATGGGCCGGCTCGGTGGACACGATCCGGGCCAGGCAACGGTCGGAGGCCGCGGCCTCCACCGGCCAAGGGGCCGTCGAACGATAGTCGAGCTGGTCGACCACATAATAGGGCACGAAGCCCGCATCCGGCCTGGGCGGCAACTGGGGGACATCGGGGCGGAGGAGGGTCAACCGTTCGCCCTCGGAGGCCAGTTGACCCGTATAGGGGCCCAACACCACCTGCGACTCGGGCAACCCCAGAAGACGGCGGACGGCGGCCGGAGCGTTGGTGTTGGCCACGATCCATCGGGCGCCGGGAGGCATGGTCTGCGGCTCGGTGAAGGTGAATCCGATGCCGCCCTCGATGCGCCATCCGTTGGTGGGATAGGCGGGATCGTAGAGGGGCACCGGCTGGTTGGCCACGTTCTCCAGCTCCACGAACTCGATGTCGCCGGCCGGAGCCGCGTAGCGGAGTCGCCGGAACACCACCGGTCCGAGGGCGTGCGGCGCGTTGGTGCCCCCGAGCCCCTGCCGGAAGAGGTTGAGCAACAGCGGATCCATGGAGTTGTCGATGCCCGTTCCGAGTGTCATGCGCTGCATCAACAGGAACGGGCCCTCGCCGTCGGGATGTCTCCCGAAGCTCACCCCGTTGGGGCTGGCCGGAAACTCCTGGACGTCTTCCCAACGCCGGGGAACGCCCTGGGCGTCGGCCGACAGGAGCGTGACCACACCTCCCCGAGAGGCGCCGAAGGTGAAGGCCGTGCGCCCCGGGCCGGGCTCCAGAAGGTTGAACTGGTATTCGTAGATCATCCGGAACCCGCGGGGCGGAACAACGGTGCCGGCCGGGATGCGGAACCTGAAGGGATCGATCGGGTCGTTCGACAGGAACCATCCGCCCACGTCGATCGGCTGGTCGGTGCGATTGAACAGCTCGACCGCGTCCTCGAGCGGGGGATCGGTGTGCGCCAGCAATTCGTTGACGACGACCCGATTGGGGGGGCCAGAGCCGGCGGTGCCCGGCGAACCGACATACTCGGCGCTGGCCCGCCAACGGGCTGGGTCGGAGGGGTCTCCGGTGGCATCCGACCGCTCGAGGGATCCGCCGTTGCCGGCAGGGCGGCTCGGCCAGTCGCCATCGACGCCGTACTTCACCTGGGCCAGGAGGGATCCGTCGACCCCGGACAGCACGATACTCTCACCGCCGTTGTTGAGGGCTCCCGAGAAGGATCCGGCAAGCAATCCGGACACCGGACCGTATCTCGAGGCGAACATCGTCGGATTGCGGCAGATCACCGCGCGGGCCCCGGGCTGGAGGACGAAGGGGGTCGGGAAGGTGAAGCCCACCCCGGCCGTGAAGGTCGCTCCCGAAAGGTCGACCGGCACGGATCCCGGATTGAGGAGCTCCAGGAATTCGGCCTCGGCAAAGGCGGACCCACCCGGGGGTTCGTACATCAGCTCGCTGATGACCACCGATTGCGCGGAGACCGACAGGGTCCAGGCCAGCAAGGTGGCGACCGTCCCGCACATCCGTTTCCAATGCACCTCGGGACGATAGCGACGGTTGTGAAAACGCGAAAGAGCGCTTCGAAGAGAGCTTTTTCTCGGAGCCCGACCGGGGTTCAATGCCCGGCCATGCGACTGACCCACGGACTGCACCTGGCCTATTGCACGAACATCCATCGCGGGGAGGACTGGGCGGAGACCTTCGCGGGGCTGGAAAGGCACACGCTGGCCGTCCAGACCCGGGTCTCCGGGGGCCGCCCGTACGCCATCGGGCTCCGCCTGAGCGACCGGGCGTCCCGGGAACTCGTCGAACCGGGAACCTTCCGGGCCTTCCGGGAGTGGCTGAAGCGCCACAACGCCTATGTCTTCACGATCAACGGGTTTCCATACGGTCAATTCCACGGTCAACGGGTGAAGGAGCAGGTCTACTGCCCCGACTGGTCTCGTCCCGAACGCCTGGAATACACCCGGAGGTTGTTCCGGATCCTCGCCGAACTCCTGCCGCCCGGGGTTTCCGGAAGCGTCAGCACGGTACCGGTCTCGTACAAGGCCTTCGCGCGGACCCCGGACGAGCAGCATCGCGCCCTGAATCAACTCTGGGAGTGCGCCGATTTCCTCGAGGAACTCTCCCGCCGGTCGGGTCACGACCTTCATCTGGGGCTGGAACCCGAGCCCCTGTGCACCCTCGAGACCACCACCGAGTGCGTCGAATGGTTCGAGCGCCTCCGATCGGTGCGGCCCGGCGACCGGACCGTCGATCGCCGCCTCGGGGTGAACTACGACTGCTGCCACCTCGCCATCGAGTACGAATCCCCGGCCGAGGCCCTGGCTCGACTGCGTTCGGCGGGCATCCGCCTGAGCAAGATCCACCTGAGCAATGCCTTGGCCGTGCGTCCGACCGTCGAGGTGCGAGAGGCGCTGCGGGCCTTCGCCGAGGACATCTATTTCCACCAGGTCATCGAGCGGCGCCCCGATGGAACCCTGGTCCGCCATGCCGACCTTCCGGAAGCGCTGCAAAGCCCCGATGGCCCACCGGGATCCCCGCTGCCGGAATGGCGCATCCACTTCCACATCCCGCTGCACTCGGCTCCGCAGGGCGGCTTCGACACGACGGCCGACCACCTGATCGGGGTGCTCGACGCGGTCCGCGACGAACCGGGCCTGTGCCAGCACTTCGAGATGGAGACCTACACCTGGGAGGTGATGCCCGCGGCGATGAAGCGTCGCGACGTGGTGGACCAGCTTTCCGAGGAATACGCCTGGACCCTCGCCCGATTCGCCGAACGCGGTTTCCATCCCGCCGCGTGACCCTCGCGGCCCCGGGACGTCCCGATCGCCGGCGTGGCGGGCAGATGCGGGCTACCGGGCGGGATCGCTGGTGGCGAGGGCCGAGGCGAGGTCGCCGACCAGTTCGCATCGGCTGGCCAGATGCCGGGTGCGGTAGACGACGGCACCCCCGGCATCACGTTCGACGCGGTGGCTGTAGCGGGCACCCAGTTCGAGGGCCCGCTTGAGCTGCTTGTCGCCCTTGGCCGGGGTCAGGCTGTAATCGACGAGGCGACCGGCCTCCCGGAGCCTCTGGACCAATGCGAGCGACTCGGGGCGCAACGACTCGTCCTCGATGATCACCACCGAATCGAGGCCGGAGTCAGACGCCGGCAGCTTGCCCCGCGCCTTCAGCAACTCGAGCAGGACGACATCACCCATGCCGAAGCCCAGCGCGGGGATGTCCACCCTGCCCCGGCTCAGCAACGCGACCAACTGGTCGTAGCGCCCTCCCCCGGCGATGGCCCGGAACTCGCCCTTCCGGTCGAACGCCTCGAAGACGATGCCCGTGTAGTAGGCGAGTCCGCGGATCACGTTGTAGTCGATGGCCACGTAATCGCGGAGCCCGCGGGCGGCGAGGTTGTCGAGCACGGCCCGGAGCTCGGGGGTGGGCTCGCCCGCCCGGATGAACTCCTGGACGTCGGCCATGGCGATGCCCAGCGCGGCGAGCTTCTCGGCCGTCACCTCCGGCTTTTCGCGCTCGATCTTGTCGATCACCTGGTAGAACTCGTAGGCCTTGGCCGGGTCCCCCCCGCGGGATTCGTGGAACCGCTGCCACGCCTGGCGGCTGCTGAGACGGATCACGAAATCGCTCGAGTCGAGGCCGAGGCGGCGCAGCACGTCGATGAGCAGCGCGACGATCTCGGCGTCGGCGGAGACGTCCGGCTCGCCGAAGATGTCGCAGTTGAGCTGGAAGTGCTCCCGCAGACGCCCCTTCTGCTGCTTCTCATAGCGGAAGAGCTGGGGGAGCGAGAACCACTTGATGGGCTTCTTGTAGGCGCGCTCCGAGGCGGCGATCATGCGGGCCACCGTGGGGGTCATCTCCGGTCGCATCGCCACGGCACGGTCGCCCTTGTCCACGAAGTTGAAGAGCTGCCCCACGATCTCGGCACCGGATTTTGCGGTGTACAGTTCGAGGGGTTCGAGCGGAGGACCGTCGTATTCCCGGAAACCGTAGGCACGGGCGGTGTGCCGCCAGGCGGCGAACAGGTGGTTGCGGGCGTCGCAGGACCACGCGTCCTTCAGCGGCAGCGGCTCGGGATAGAACTCTCGGAAACCGGGGAGGCATTCCATGGGAGCGCGATTGAAGCCCCTGCCCCACGGCGGGGCAAGGCGCGGGTTGGCCCCGGATGCGGACATGCGCACAAACGCGGACCGAGGCTTGACCGGACCCCCGGATTCAGGTCATTTTTGCTGCGCATCGTGAACAACGCAGTCCAGACAGTACCCGTATCGGTAGGCGGCCCGGAGGCCGCCGGGGGTGCTTGTCGCTACGCTTGATGCAGCTTTCACAAGAACCCACGGCCGGCGACGGTCGTGGGTTTTTTGTTCCGAACAGGGAAATCCACGACCACCGGCCAAGAACCCAGGAAACCCCAGGAAACAACACATGAGCACGGCCACCCCGACGCAGAGCACCCAGACCCCAGCCAACAAGGACATCGGACCCCTGATGTTCGGACGCGACATCTTCGTCGAGGCGCTGGAGCGCGAGGGCTGCGAGGTCATCTTCGCCTACCCCGGCGGAGCGAGCATGGAGATCCACCAGTCGCTCACGAAGTCGAAGATCCGCACCATCCTCCCCCGCCACGAGCAGGGCGGCAGCTTCGCCGCCGAGGGCTATGCGCGTGCCACCGGCAAGGCCGGCGTGTGCATGGCGACCAGCGGTCCCGGCGCGACCAACCTCGTGACCGCCATCGCCGACGCCTACATGGACTCGTGCCCGCTCATCGCGATCACCGGTCAGGTGGCCCAGTCGATGATCGGCCGCGGTGCCTTCCAGGAGACCGACATGATCGGCGTGACCCTGCCCATCGTGAAGCACTCCTACCTGGTCACCGACATCAACGACATCCCGCGGATCGTCAAGGAGGCCTTCTACATCGCCCAGAGCGGCCGCCCGGGGCCCGTGGTCATCGACTTCCCGAAGAACGTCCAGCAGCAGAAGGCCCGGCCGGTGTGGCCGACGCTCGACGAGGTGAAGGCCCGGCTCCGGGGCTACACCGACCGGGTGATCGCCGACGACCTGGCCCTCCACGAGATCATCGGCCTCATCGAGAAGTCCGAGCGCCCGGTCATCTACAGCGGCGGCGGCATCATCACCTCCGGCGCCTCGGCCGAGTTGCTGCAGTTCGCGGAGTCCACGCAGATCCCCCTCACCACCACGTTGATGGGCATCGGCGGATTTCCCGAGGAGCACCCCCTCTCCCTGCGCTGGCTCGGCATGCACGGCGCGGCCTTCGCCAACTGGGCGGTCAACGGTGAATACGAGCGCCGGAAGGATCCCTCCGAGCCGATGGTGAAGCTCAAGGACGGCTGTGACCTGCTGCTCGCCTTCGGCGTGCGCTTCGACGACCGGGTGACCGGCGCGTTCAGCGAGTTCGCCAAGGGCGCGACGATCGTCCACCTCGACATCGACGCCTCCGAGCACCACAAGAACAAGCGGGCCAACCTGGCGATCCAGGGCGACCTGAAGGACGCGCTGCACCGCATCAACGCGCTCATCACCCAGCGCAAGGGCATCCGCAAGACCTACCCGGCCTGGCACGCCCAGATCGCCGAGTGGAAGGCCAAGGCCCCGTTCCGCTACACGACCGAGGGCCAGATCATCGACTCGGCGCACATCAAGCCGTTCCACAAGGAGGGCGAGGAGTACATCCTGCCCCAGATGGTGCTCGAGGAGTTGTGGCGGCTGACGAAGGGCGAGGCGATCATCACCACCGGCGTCGGCCAACATCAGATGTGGGCCGGCCAGTGGTACAAGTACAAGTTCGCCCGGCAGTTCATCACCAGCGCCGGCCTGGGTTCCATGGGCTACGGTTTCCCGGCGGCCCTGGGCGCCAAGGTGGCCCATCCCGACAAGCAGGTGGTCGACATCGACGGCGACGGATCCTTCCTGATGAACATCCAGGAACTGGCCACGGCGAACGTCGAGAAGATCGCCGCCAAGGCCATCGTGTTGAACAACCAGCACCTGGGCATGGTGGTGCAGTGGGAGGACAACTTCTTCGACGGCAACCGCGGCCACACCTACCTCGGCAACCCGGAAAACCGCTCCGGCATCTACCCCGACTACGTGAAGGTCTGCACGAGCTTCGGCGTCCCCTGCGAACGCGTGGTCTACCGGAAGGACCTCCGGGCCGCCCTCGAGCGGATGTTGGCCTCCGAGACCGCCTACGTTCTCGACATCATCACCCCCTACACCGAGCACGTGCTGCCGTTCATCCCGGCCGGCCGCACGGTGGCCGACATGCGCTGGTGAGTCCGGCGGGCATGCCCGCCTGCGTCTTTGCGAAGACCGCTGACGAAAAGACCGGAATCCCCGAGTGGGGTTCCGGTCTTTTCCATTCCAGCCCCGATCGGTTCCCGCGGGGATCCCGGGTGCGTTTTCGCCCCCTTCCCCAGGAGCGCCGCCCATCGAACGGGGGCGAAATTGGGTTGAATTGTCTCTCGTCGCGAACCGTCGGTGTTTGTTAGGCTTCAGGCCTTCAAGCGCATGAGACTCTCGCTCCCATCCTCCGCACGACGCGTCCGCAACGCCGCGGGCTTCACGCTCATCGAAATCCTGCTGGTCATCGTGATCATCCTGCTCCTGGCCGGGGCCCTGGTGGTCTTCGTCCTTCCCCAACAGGAGGGGGCTGAAAAGAACACGACCCGGTTGCTGCTGAACAACGTCTCCAGCGCGCTCGACACCTACCGCCTGAACCTCGGCCACTACCCGACCGAGCAGGAGGGCGGCCTCAACGCCCTGCTCACCAAGCCCACCTTCGAGAACGAACGGCAGGGCGAGAAGTGGCAGGGTCCCTACCTGAAGCCCGGCACCCGCCTGGACGACCCTTGGGGATTCCCGATCCGCTATGAGGTGGTCGATCGCAGCCAGGGTTCCGACGGCGCGAAGTCGGCCCTGCCCTACAAGCTCTTCTCCGTCGGGCCCGACGGTCAACCCGACAACGACGACGACATCAAGATGTCCACCGAATCCGACACCTCGGGTGCCGGTGGCGGTGCCGGTACCGGCGGCGGCACCACGGGCGGCTCCGCCAATTGAGCGCATCATGACGCCGATCACCCGCCTCACCGGATCCCGTCGAGACGGCTTCACGTTGGTGGAGCTCCTCCTCGCGGTGACCCTGCTGGCGGGATTGATGGCCGCGGCCGTCTTCGGGTTCTCCGCCCTCCACCGGAACGCCCAGCTCAACGAAGGGGTGGAACGGGTCGAAACGGCCATGCGTTTCGCCCGGGCACACGCGGCCAACACCGGTCGCAAGGTCCAGGTGGTGGTGACCACCACCGAAGCCGGAACCGCCACGACGACGTCGGGATCCAGTGGGAGTGATTCGGTCGACGGATACGGGGTGCCCCCTTCGCTGAGCATCCTCTGGGAGGCCGACCCGACCCGCGCTCCCGGGGTCTTCGAGGCGATCCCGAGCCTCTCCGCCGACATGGCCGACGTGGGGGATCTGATCGAGATCCGATCCATCGACCGGGATTCCGGGAAGGATGCCTCGGGAATCTCGAACCCGGGAGCGAACCCTTCCTCGATCGCCTCGTCGACCGGCCCCGCGATGTCCATGCCCGGGGCCGAAATCGGCGCTGAAACCGAGGGCCAATACGAGTCGGAATCCGCCGCGCTCACCACCCGCGAACCGTCCGCCTCGGCCGGCCGCGACCTGCCGCCCGGCGAGGCGACCATCACCTTCTATCCCGACGGTTCCTGCGACGGGGCGACCCTGGTGCTGGCCTCGCGGGACATCGACGACTCGCGCGAAGTCGCCGTGCACCTCGAGAGCGTCACGGGCACCACCCGTCGACAATGGCGCGAACCCGCAGGCTCCGCTGGCGGCGAAGCGATGCCGTCCACGACCGGTCCCGAGTCCTCGAAAGGGACGGACAACCTCGCCCTGCGATCGACCTCCCCGAGGGCGTCGGCACCCCCGGCGGTCTCGCAGAAATCCCGGCGCTGAACTCCCCGAACGGGGCTTCCGCAGCACCGAATTCCCATCCCTGCGATGCTGAACCGGCCTCCCATCCGATCCGGGCGGCACCAGGGATCGGTCCTGCTGGAGGTGGTTCTCGCGCTGGTGCTCTTCGTGGCCGCGGCGGCCATCGTGGGCACTGCGCTCCAGGCGGCGATCGACAGCGAGGAACGACTCCGGTTGGGCGTGCATGCCGACAACCTCGCGGCCACGGTGGTCGCGGAACTGGAGGCGGGGCTCCGATCCCCCGCCGTGTCGGGTCCGGCCCCCTTCGAACCGCCGTTCACCAACTGGACCTGGCAGATCATCCCACCGGCGGGCGATGCTCCGGGTTCGCCCCATGAGATCGTCGTCCGCCACCCGGACCCGGAGTTGGTGCGCCGACTCGCCCAGGTGATCGTGCCCCGTCCGGGCGCAGGGACCGTCCCGCAGGAGAATCCTTCCGAGGCATCCGTCGACGCACCATGAAGGTCTCCGGTCCCAGTGCCTCCAGGACGAGGGGATTCACCCTCATCGAGGTCGTCCTCGCCATCGTCATCGCCGTCGGGTTGCTGACGGGGGTGCTCGTGTTCTATCGGCAGGCGGCGGTGCTCCGTGAGGAGATCCTGCGAAAGGCCGACCACCTTTCGGCCGTGCGCCTCGTGATGGACAGGATCAGCACCGAACTGCGCACCGCGCCGCCGGGCACCGGAGGGGCGCCGGTCGTCTCGGGCGACTCCCGATCCCTCCGGATGCTGCACACGACCGTGCCCTCGAGGACCCCATGGCGCGGAGGAACGCTCGGGCGATCCGGATTCGGCGAGGCCGACTGGGTGGAGGTGTCGTATCGATGTTCGACCGACACCAACCAACCGGGACTCTTCCGCCAGGAGCGGATCCCCGCAGGCGGCGCCACGGTCGCCACCAACCTGCCCACCGATCTCGAAACGGCGGGTGGCGTGGGCACCAACACCTTCAACGCTCCGATCGGAATCCCCCTTTCCGAGGCCATCCGGCACCTCGGATTCCGCTACTGGGATGGTTCCCGATGGCTGAACGCCTGGGACCGGGCCGAGCCGCCGACCGCCGTCGAGGTGTCGCTGGGGTTGGAGCCCCCCGACGAGGAGGAGGCCCTCGCCGACGACTCCGACACGGGCGCGCCGGAGGAGTACCCGTTCGAGGTGTTTCGCCGGGTGATCGCGCTCCCGACGGCTGCCACACCGTCCCCGACACCGATCCCCGACACCGGGATGCCGAGCGAGGAGGCACCAGCGCCATGAGGGTCGGCAGGCGAACCTCCGCCGCACACTCCCGGGGCTTCGTCCTCGTGGGGGTGCTCATCGTGGTCATGCTCCTGTCGATGATCGCCCTGAGCCTGATGTTCCGCATGCGCTCGGAGGAGACCGCCGCGGCCACCGGTTCCACCTCGGAACAGGGGTGGGCCGCGGCGATGAGCGGGGTCCGGGAGGCGATGCGGATGGCCGCCGACTTCAAGCCCGGGGACACGACCTGGATGGACGCCCCGGAGCGCTTCAAGGACCGGGTGCTGCACGACGACGGCACCGATGAGTGGCGGTGGACCCTCTACTCCGGGAACCCGGAGGGAGGCATCCGGTTCGGTCTCTCCGACGAGGCCTCGCGACTCAACCTGAATGCCGCGACCACCTCGATGGTGAGCCGCCTGCCCGGGATGAAGCCCTCCCTCACCGACGCGCTCCTCGACTTCATCGACGCCGACGACATGCCCCGACCGGAGGGTGCCGAACAGGAATACTACGATGCGCTGCCCCAGCCGTATCGGATCCACAACGGTCCGCTGGGCACCGTCGAGCAACTCCTCCTGGTGCGAGGATTCACGCCGGCGGTGGTGCTGGGCGAGGACGCCAACCGCAATTTCACCCTCGATTCCAACGAAGACGACGGCGACGAACGGGAACCGCCGGACGATGCCGATGGGCGCCTGCAGCCGGGACTGCTGCCGCTCGTGACCGTCCATTCGATGGAACCGAACACCGACCGGGACGGCAGACCGCGCTTCAACCTCAACACCCCGGGCGCGGCGCTCACCGACACCAACGGGCTGCCGGAGGCCTTCGTGGCGTTCGTCTCGGCGCTCGGGGCTTCCCAGAGCGTGGTGCTCGACCCGGCGGAACTCCTCGACGCCACGTTGACCTTGAAGGGCCGCGACGGAACGGAACGGGCGGTGCCCTCGGGCATCGGGAAGGACTCTCTGGCGATGGTCCTCGACCGCTTCACCGGGATGGCTCAGGCCGACCTGGTGGGGCGCATCAACGTGAACACCGCCCCGGCCGTCGTCCTCCAGCTGGTGCCCGGGATCGACAACGCCCTCGCCGAGAGCATCCTTTCGGCGCGCCGCAACCTGCCCCCCGAGCGGCGCGCCTCCGTCGCCTGGATCCATGTCGAGAACCTCGTGGAGGCCGAGAAGTTCCGCGAGGTCGCGCCGTTCCTGACCACACGCAGCCTGCAGTTCCGTTTCCACGTGGTCGGATACGGGGCCCGTTCCGGGCGCTTCCGGGTGCTCGAGGCGGTCATCGATGCGTCCCGTCCGCCCGTGCGCCTGGTCTACCTCCGCGACCTGACCCGACTGGGCCTGCCCTTCCCGATCGCGCTCGAGGGCGAGGTCGGACAGCCTTCGGACCCCACGTCGGGGCCGGGCGGCCGCACTGGCGTTTCCGAGGGGCCGGACCGCCCCTGAAAAACAGGTGAAATAACCGGCCGATGCCCAGCGTCGGGTGTTGGCGACCCACCCGAGGCTGTGGCAGTCTCGCAGTGATTCCTGGGCTTGAACCAACATGGGTGTTTCCCTCACAGAATGGACCGACCGGATCCGCTCCCGAATTCCGGGTGCGAAGGCCGGCGCACGCCCCGCCTCGCGGGGTCTGCCGACCGCCATGGCCCTCGAGATCGACGGCCCCGTGCTGCGTCTTGTCGAGGCTTCGCGCACGGGCAATGCCGGCCGGATCGACCAGGTGCTGGCGCTGCCCCTGGACCTGCCCGAGAACGCCGACCGCACCGACGCCGCGGCGCTGGGGTCGGCGATCTCCAAGGCGCTGTCGAAGGCCCGGATCAAGCCGGGCCCCGCGGTCATGGGCATCGGCCGATCCCAGGTCATCCTCCGCACCGTGGCGGTCCCCGACACGGGCCTGACGGGCACCATCGCGTCGCTGGTCCGTTTCCAGGTCGCGCGCGACCTGCCCTTCCGCCTCGAAGAGGCCGTCATCGACTTCCAGATCCTCCGGCGGCTGCCCGCCCGTGAGACTCCCGAGGCCGCGACGTCCGCCGGCCCGGGAGGACCGACTCCCGACTCGGTCGACCGCGTCGAGGTGCTCGTGGCCATCACGCGACAGGAGTCGGTCGAGTTCCTTCGCCGGGTGGCCGAGGCCGCCGGTCTGTCCTTGTCGGCGGTAGGATGGATCTCCCAGGCCAACGCCCGATGCCTCCGGGCGGCCGACACGGGCCCGGGTACCGGATCGGGCCCCCGCGCACTGGTGGCGCTCAAGTCCGAGGAGGTCGGCATCGAGATCCTCGAGGGCGGAACGCTCCTCTTCAGCCGCGGGATGCCGATGCCCTCCGCCCGCGACACCGATGCCGAGACGTGGATCCGCACCGCGACCATCGAGGTCGTGCGCACCTTGCACGCCTTCGGCGGCACCTCGGGCCGCACGGCTCCCGACTCCGCCTGGCTGCTGGGTGGCACCGGCCGGGAAGAATCCCTGTCGGCAACGCTCGAAACCCGTCTCGGGTTCTCCGTGCCCCGGGTCCCGCTGTCACGCTCCCTCGGACTCGATCGCTCCGAGGCCGAGGCGGTGGCCGCCGGGTTCTCGGGCATCGGTCTCGCCCTGGGGGCCACCGATACCGAGGGCCTCGATTTCGACTTCCTCAATCCCAAGCGCCCCACCCCGCCGCCCGACCTCCGAAAGATCCGCATGATCGCGGGGTTGGCCGCGGCCGTGGCCCTGCTCGTGGCGGTGCTCGGCGTCCGCAAGACGCTCATCGGACGGCGTGAGGCCACCCTCGCGGCGCTGCAGGCCGAGTTGGCCGCCGGCGAGAAGAAGCGGCCGACCTACCGTCAGATGATCCAGCAGGCCGCGACGCTGAAGGCCTGGTCGGCCGAGGAGCGCGACTGGCTCGACCACTACGCGCACCTGAGCGCCATCCTTCCCCGGAGCGAGGAGATCTACCTGACATCGATCGCTTTTGGACCCAATCGGGCCATCCGCCTGGGGGTGCAGGCCCGCAACGGCGAGATCCTCGCCAAGGTCGACCGCCAGCTCCGCGCCGCCGGCTACGATGTCAAACCGCTGGCGGTGACCCCGGGCGCGGATCGCAACGGCTACAACTTCCGCACCACGGTCGAGCTCACCGTGCCGCCCAAGCTCCAATTCGACCTGGCCAAGCTGACCCCGCCGCCCCGCCCCGCCGACGACGTTTCCCTGGATCCGCCGAAGAAGGGGGCAGCGCGATGAACGACCGCGAAAAGCGCCTCCTCTCGATCATCGGCGGCATCGTGGGCCTGGTCCTGCTGTTCGTGGTCGGCCGTGGCATCTTCCTGAAGCCGCTCACCGAGATCGACCGACGCATCGCCGGGGTGCGCGAGAAGCTCGACCGTTTGGCCAAGGAACGTCGCGACTACTTTGCCGCGGAGGACGCGGTGAAGGCCGTCGCGACCCGGACCTTCTCCGACGACATCGACCAGGCCAGCGCCTCGTTCGGCGAGATGCTCACGCGGACCCTCATCAACAGCGGCCTGCGCGAGGCCGATTTCAGCCGCCTGCCCACCGGCACCCGCAAGATCCGCGGGGCGCTCGAGACCGGTTGGACCGTGCGCGGCGATGGCCCGCTGGCCCAGGTCATCCACCTGATCTTCCTGTTGGACAGGGCGACACCGGTGCACCGCCTCGACGGGTTGACCCTCTCCCCCTCCGACGCCCCCGGGCGGGTCCGGGTCAGCTTCCGCTACCTGACGCTGGTGCCCAATCCGTGCCCCGAGGTCGAGCGGGTCGACCTGGAATCGAAGCTCAACGCCGAGAGCCCCGAGCGGCGGGCATACGACCCGATGGTCGCCCGGGATCTCCTGCGCCCCTACATCCCGCGCCCCGCTCCGGCCCCGCCGGCCGGCCAACCCCCGGCTCCGCCCCGCCCCGCCCCGCCCGGCACGCCCGGGCCCGAGACGTACCGGCTGGTGTCGCTGTCCGAATGGGGAGGCGAATCCGAGATCCACGTGCGGGACCTCACCGCCCAGAAGACCCTCCGCTACAAGGTCGGCGACTCCATCGCCGGCGGCGTCATCGTGCTCGTCGATTACCGGCCCATGCCGACCCCGGGACGCGAACACGTGCTGTCCGGCAGCCGCGTGATCCTCCGCATCGGCAACGAGTACTGGGCCATCGAACGCGGTGGCACCTTCGCCCAGCGCCACAAACTGAAGCCGGAGCAGCTCCCCCCGGGGCTCGCCCGATCCTGAAACCCCTTTCCGATTTCCCATGAACATCCACCGGTCCCTCCGCGCGACCCTCTTCCTCGGTCTGGCTCTCGGCCTGAGCGCCACCGACCCCTTCGCACGGGTCCGTGCGGCCGATCCCGTGCCGGCAGCGCCGGCTCCGGCGACGGCCGGCACCAACGCGCCCACGGCCGCAGCGGTCCCCGCTCCCGCAATTGCCCGCAACATCCGGTTCCAGTTCGAGGGGATCCCCTATGCCGACGTCATCGAGCGCTTCGCCCAGATGTCGGGCAAGCCGGTGGTCGGCGAGGTCAACATCCCGGGCACCATCACCTTCAACGACTCCAACGCCTACAATTACGCGGAGGCCTTCGACACGCTGAACGTGATCCTGTCCATGAAGGGGCAGATGATCGTCGAGGAGGGCAACTTCCTGCGCGTGCTGCCCTTCAAGGAGCTCCCCCAGACCCCCCTGCGCATCCTGCGCGGCGGCGACAAGGCCGACGGGGTCCGCCCGGGCGAGGTGGTCACGGTGGTGCTCGACCTCAAGAACCTCGACGCCAAGGAGATCTCCGAGTCGATCACCAACCTGCTCTCCTCGGCCGGATCGGTGGCACCCCTGTCCCGAGGACGTGGACTCATCCTCACCGACCGGTTGGTGAACATCCAGCGGGTCAAGGCGCTCATCGGCTCGGTGGACAACGAGACCGCGGCCCAGCGGCAGATGAAGACCTACACGCTGCTGCACGCCTCCGGCGCCGTGGTGGCCGACCTCGTCAACCGCACCTTCGGCGTCACAACCGCGCCGAAGCGCACGCAGTACAATCCCAACAGCAAGCAGTTGGACGTGCTGCCGGCCGACCCGAACGACTACGTCACGGCCGTCTACGACGACGCGTCCCGCACGCTGGTGCTGTTCGGCCCCCGAGAGCGGTTGGCCCTGGCCGACGAACTCATCACCCGCTTCGAGGACGGTGGCAGCGGCGCCGGGGACGTGCGCATCTACACGCCAGAGGTGATCAAGGCCGAGGAGCTGGCCAACATGATCCGTCAGGCCATCCCCGGGGTCGCGGCCCCCAACGAGACGGGATCGGCCGCCGCGACCAAGGCTCGGGTCATCGCCGAGAAGAACACCAACCGTCTGATCGTCGCCGCCCCGCTCGCCGGGATGGCCGACCAGATCGAGGCCCTGGTCAACCGGCTCGACAAGCCGGTGCACGGCTCGGGCCGCACCGCGGCCAACGGCACCCCGGGCAAGGCCCAGGTCGTGCAGGTCACCCGCGTGTTCCGGACCCGCACCTCGGAGGTCAAGAACGTCGGCAAGATCCTGACCGAAGCCCTCACCAAGACGTTGCCCAACGGCCAGAAGGTCCCGACGGCGAGCGTCTCGGTGGAACCCGGGAGCCAGAGCATCGTGGTCACCGGCTCGCCCGGCGATGTCCAGACCGCCACCGACATCATCTCCCAACTGGAGACCGGATCCACCAACCCCAAGCCGCAGCAGACCCGGTTCATCGACCTCGGCAGCGTGGCCGAGGCCAAGCGCATCGTCCCGCTGGTCGAGCAGATCTACCGCAGCGAGGTGGCCGACGGCAGCGCCGGCGGAGCCGCCCATGCCAAGATCATGGCCGAGCCCAACACCAGCCGCCTGATCGTCACCGCCTCCGAGGAGCACCTCACCCGGATCGAGGAGATCGTCCGCAACCTGCGTGCCGAGAAGTCCAAACCGCTGCAGCGCGCGCTGCACATCCTGGCGCTGCGCAACGCCCGGCTGGAGACCGCATTCCCGAGCATCAACAGCCTGATCAACGAACGCATGTCCGACCGGCGCTTCGAGGATCAGCCCAAGCCCTCGGTGGTGCCGGACAACGCGAACAACCGGCTGCTCGTGACCGCCACGGAGGAACAGAAGAAGGAGATCGAGGCGATCCTCGCCGTGGTCGACGTCGCCCCGGAGCGCCAGAAGCGCCAGATGGCGGTCATCCCCGTCAACGGCAAGTCGCCGGCCGAACTCATCACCCTGGCCGGCCAGATGATGAGCCAGCTCGGCGAGCAACCCAGCAACCCGCAGCTCGAGCCCAAGCTCATCCCCGACGCCTCGGGCAAGCAGATCATCGTGCTGGCCACCGATTCCGACATCCAGCGCGTGCGGACCCTCATCCAGCAGCTCGACGCCACCACGACCTCGGCCGTCAGCCGCCAGTTCCGCAACGTGGAACTGCACAACCGCAACGCCGCCGAGCTGACCCCGCTGGTCCAGCAGCTCTACCAGGAGCAGATCAAGGGCAACACCGAGCCTCCGGGCGGCCCCGCCACCCTGATGACCGACGCCAAGAACAACCGCATCATGGTCAGCGGCGCCGAGCGCGAGATCACCCGCGTGGAGGCCATCATCCGTCAGTTGGATCCGGCGGGGCAGAAGAGCGCCAAGGAGGAGACCCGGATCATCCGCCTCAAGACGGCGGTCGCCTCGGAGATCTCCAGCCTGGTCGAGAAGAGCCTCGGCTCGCAGACCCAGTCCGTGAAGGTCCTGGTCGACACCCGGAGCAACAGCCTGGTCATCACCGGGGAACCGGCGGCGGTGGAGGCCGCGTCCAAGATCATCCGCGAACTGGACATCCCCTCCGAGGTGCAGCCCCGGGAGATGAAGGTCATCGAACTCAAGCAGGCCGATGCCGCAGCCCTGGCCACGCTGGCCACCACGCTGGCGACCGACCTGTTGAAGAGCCAACGTGGGGCCGAGTACACGCCGAAAGGCCGCATCATGCCCGACCCGGCGGCCAACCGGGTGATCATTTCCGCTCCTCGCGAGGAGATCACCCTGATCAGCCAGGTGGTCGAGCGCCTCGACCAGGCCCCGGAGGCCGCCGGCGGTGCCCGCGTGTTCCGGCTCAACAACGCCGACGCGGCGCAGGTCGTCAGCGTGGTGTCCAACGCGATGGTGAAGTTCGACGCCCGCAACCAGCCCATCCGCCGGGCCTCGGTTTCCCTCGACCGTGAGTCCAACAGCATCGTGGTCTCCGGATCGCGTCAGGACCTGAAGGACGCCGAGGGGATCATCCAGCGCCTCGACAACGAGGGGGTCGAGGGATCGGGCGGAACCGGCGGCGGATCCAAGAGCCGCAACCTGAAGATGGTGGAGGTGGTCGGCGAACCCGACACGCTGGCCCAGCTGGCCACCCGGGTGTTCCTGGCGCAGAACGCCGGGCGCTCGGTGACCAACCTCGTGAGCATCACGCCGGAGCCGAACGGTCGCCGACTGATCGTCCTCGCTCCCGATTCCCTCATGGCGCAGGTGGAGACGGTGATCTCGGCGCTCGACGCCCGTCCGGACCAATCGCAGCGCCAGTTGCACACCATCGAACCCCAGGGGAGCCGCGCGGCGGACCTCCTGCCGATGGTCAACAAGATCTACGCCGAGCAGAACCAGGGTCGCACCACCAAGCCGGCCACCCTCTACACCGATCCCACCGGCGACCGGCTGATGGTGTTCGGCACCGCCGATCAGGCGACGGCCGTCCGCCAGATCGTCACCACCCTGGCGACCGAGATGCCCGAGGCCCGTACGAACCGGGTCTTCGAGATCGGCAAACCGGCCGAAGCCCAGCGACTGCTGCCCATCGTCCAGCAACTCTACAAGGACCAGGCCTCCAGTCGCCCGTCCGACGGCCCGGCCGACACCCAGCTGCTCACCGAACCACGCTCGGGCCGCATCATCGCCTCGGGCCGCATCTCCCATCTCGACCGGATTTCGGAGATCATCGCCAACCTCAAGGCCACCGGCAGCGCGGGCCTCGGCCGCGAGACCCGCACCTTCGAGGTCGGTTCGGCCAGCGACGTGCAGCGGGTGCAACCGCTCCTGCAACAGCTCTACACCGACCAGTGGAAGGAGCGATCCGACACCGATCCGGCCGATGCCCAGATCCTGGGCGATCCCCGCAGCGGGCGCATCATCGTCACCGGTCGCCCGGACCACCTGCAGAAGATCGAATCCATCCTGCAGCAGCTGGGAACCGGTCCGGCCAAGCCCGGCGCCGACTCCCGCGAGGTCCGCATCATCGACCTGGCGACGGCCACCGCGTCCGAATTGGCCACCACGGTCCGGGGCCTCTACCTCGACCAGGCCAAGGCCCGCTTCGGCGGCACCGCGCCCGACACCACCATCAGCTCCGACACCGGCAGCAACCGGTTGATCGTCGTGGGCGAGACCAATGAACTGGCCGTGATCGAGGACCTGGTGCGCAAGCTCGACAAGGTCGGGTCGCAGAGCGCCACCGCCCGGGTCTTCAAGATCAAATCCGCCGAGCCGGACAAGGTGGCCGAGGTGCTTTCCACCGCCCTGGTGCGCTATGACGCCTTCGGTCGGGCCCAGAAGCGGGCCACGGTCTCCGTCGATGCCAAGAGCCGGACCCTCATCGTGACCGGCGACCCGAAGGAGCTTCAGGCCGTGTCGACGATCATCGAGCAGCTCGACACCTCCCTCGGAGCCCGCCCCGACCGCCGCATGAAGGTGGTGACCCTGCGCCAGGGCAAGGTCGGGGAGCTGTCGGCCCGTGTGCGGCAACTGTACAACGACCAGTCCCGCAACCAGCCTGAACTGGCGTTGTCCGACCTGCTGATCCTCGACGACGCGACCAGCAACCAGCTGATCCTCGCCGGCAGCGAAGCCCAGCTCGCCCTGGTGGACGGCATCCTCGGAGAACTCCAGAAGAACACCGCCACCCGGGCGCCCCGGGAGACCCGGCCGATCACCGTCGGCCAACCCGACGAGGTGGTCCGGGTGCTTCCCCTGCTCCGCCAACTCTACACCGAGCGCTGGAAGACCCAGGACGCCGCAGATCCGGCCGATGCGGTGTTCACTCCCGACGCCCCCAACGGCAGGATCCTGGTCACCGCCCGGACCAATCACCTGGCCGAGATCGAATCGCTGCTGGGCGTGATCCAGGCCCCCACCGCCACGCCCGCGCCGCGCGAGACCCGGGTGCTGAACCTGGCGGAGCGACAGGCCTCGGAACTGGCCGAGACGGTGCGTTCGCTCTACGAGGAATCGCTCAAGGCCAAGCCGGTGTCCCCCTCCGAACAGGCCGTCATCCGCGCCGATACCGAGGGCAATCGGCTCATCGTCACCGGCCGCACCAACGACCTCGAACAGATCGCCGCCCTGGTCCTGAACCTCGACACCGCCAACCAGCGTTCGGGCAACTCCCGCATCTTCCGGCTGACCAATGCCGAACCCGCCCAGGTGGCAGCGGCCCTGTCGAACACGCTGGCCAAGGTCGACCCCTCGGGCAGGATCACCCCGAGGGTCACCCTCGGCATCGACAACACCGCTCGAACCCTGGTCGTCTCGGGACAGGCCCGGGACCTCCAGGCCGCGGAGCAGATCGTCACCCAGCTCGACGCCACCACGCAGCGCGAGGCGCGGGACCTCCAGGTCCTGCCCATCCTGCAGGGTTCGGCGACCGAGGCCGTGGCACGACTCCGGCCGTTGGTGCTGGACCGCCTGAAGGCCTCCGGCAAGGCCGCCGATCTCGTCCTGATCCCGGACGATTCCCAGTCGCGGGTCCTGGTGACCGCCAACGCGACGCAATGGCAGGCCGTCCAGGAGATCGCCTCACGTCTGTTGACCACCGGCACCAACGCCGCCCGCGGCGTGCGGACCGTCGCGCTGCGCCACGTGACCGCCGCGCCGGTGATCACCCTTCTGGGCCAGCTCTTCTCCCGGGAGATGGACGACGATGCCGCCCAACGCCTCGTGGTCACCCCGGCCCTCGACGAGCGTTCCCTGCTGGTCAACGCCCCGCCGGCCCTCTTCGACCGGGTGCAGTCGGTGATCCAATCCGTGGACGTGTCGGACCCCGGCGGTTCGTCGGTGCTCCAGACGGTGCTGCTGCGCAAGACGGTGGCCGAGACCGTCGCCGAATCGGTCAACAAGGCCATCGCCGGCAAGGGCACCGACGCCAAGCTGCGGCGGGTGAGCATCACACCGGTCACCGGAGCCAACGCCCTGCTGCTCAACGGCCCCGGCGAGGCCGTCCAGGAGGTCCTGAAGCTGGTGAAGGAACTCGACGCGGAGAGCGCCACCGGCGAGGTCGAGGTCCGCATCTACAAGCTGGGCAGCGCCAACGCGGCCGACATCCAACCGGTGCTCTCGCAACTTCTGGCCAACGTGAGCACGCGGCTCGAGCGCCGCGGGTTCGGTTCCCGGGCCCAGCCGACCATCGCCATCGATCCGCGCTCCAACAGCCTCCTGATCACCGCGTCGGCCACCCACTTCAAGCTCATCGAGCAGCTGCTGCCGACGCTGGACAAGGCCCCGGATCGCTCGGACCGCGACGTGCAGTTCGTCTGGCTCCAGAATGCTCGCGCCGCCGACATCCGCATGAAGGTGGCCGCCGTCTACGAGGAACGCCCGCGGGGAGAACAACCCGTACTGGAGGTGGACCGCGAGGCCAACACCCTGACGGTGATCGCCCGTCGGTCCGACATGCCGCAGATCCAGGACCTGATCCAGCGCCTGGACGCCTCGGCCCAGGACAACAGCCTGCAGGTGCGCCTCCTGACGGTGGATGACGTGCCCGTCGAACAGATGGTGGGCATGCTGACCAACATCTACCCGCAGATGTACGGGGGCTCGCTGAAGCTGGTCGACCGACTGCCGGTCCTCGACCGCACCAAGACCAACCACCCGGCCGCTTCGCCGGAGGTCACCGTGGCCCTCGACCGGAACGCCAACGCGTTGATTCTGTCGGGCCCGGCTCCGGAACTCGACCGCATCAACCGCATGGTTGTGGATCTCTCCTGGAAGGCGTCCTCCGGCGAGAGCGACCTGCGCATCCTGGCGCTCGCCCAGGCCGACCCCGTGGTGCTGGCCCGCACGCTCAACAACGTCTTCCGTCCCGGAGGGGGCCGGGGTGGACAGCCCGAGCAGCAGCAGAACCCCCAGAACCAGCGACCGCCCCGCTTCACTGTGGTGCCCGAATCGCGATCACGGAGCCTGCTGGTCCGGGCGTCGGCCAAGGATTTCTCGATCATCGAGGCGCTGGTCAAACAACTCGACACCGCCAATCCCGCGGCGGACCTGTCGCATCGCCTCATCACCCTCACCCACACGCCGCCATCGAAGATCACCCCGCTGGTGCAGCAGTTGGTGCAGCAATTGTCCGCCCAGCATCCCGGAGACCCGCTCACGGTGCTGCCCTACGGGCGGTCCAAAGGCCTGCTGGTGGTGGCCCGCGAACCGCTCATCGCCCAGGTCGAGAAGATGATCAAGACCCTCGACACCCCCAGCGAGGACGCCGAGGCCGAGGTGCGGGTGTTCACCCTCAAGCAGAGCGCGGCTCCGGCCATGGCGACCACCCTGCAGAACCTGCTCCGACCCGGGGCCGCCGGCGAGGCCGGCAGCGAGGCCAGGGAACTCCAGGAACAGGTCCGCAAACTGAACATCCGCGGCGATTCGGGCGACCCCGTGGCCCTCGACCTGCAGCGCCCCATCAAGATCACGGCCGACCCCAGCGACGGCAACCGCCTGCTCATCACGTCGACTCCCAAGAACCTCGAGGCTCTCGGGAAGGTGGTGGAGATGCTGGACCAGATCGGATCGGCCGAGGCCGCCGACTTCGCGGTCGTCGCCCTGCTCCACGCCGATGCGCGGACCACGGGCCAGACCCTCACCGCCATCTTCACCCAGGGAGCCAGGCTCGGCACCCGCCAGGACGGCCCTGGCAAGCCCGAGGCCGGCTCGGCGCGGGCCCTGGCCAGCCCGCTGAATGTCACGCCGGATTCGCGGCTCAACGCCCTGATCCTGTCCGGCCGCAAGGATTCGATCGAATTGGCCCGCAAGCTGATCAAGGACCTCGACAAGCAATGGGACGCGGCCATCACCGAGGTGAAGGTCTTCCGCGTGAAGTACGCCACCCCGAGCCGGCTGCTGCCGATGTTGCAATCGGTGTTCGCCGAGGGACCCGCCGTGCCGGGGACCGAGGGCCTCAACAATTACGTCAGCCGGCTCCAGACCCGCCGCGAGGGCGGCAAGGCCGTCTCGACCGAGCAGGCCAAGACCCGCACGGCCCTCACCCTCCAAGCCGACGACAATGCCGGCGCCCTGATCGTCGCCGCCCGCGCCGACACCCTGCCCCTGATCGAGGAACTGCTCACCCAACTCGACATCCCCGACGCCTCGGGCCTGAGCACCGTGCGCATCTATCCGCTCAAGCATGCCGATGCCTCGGCCGTGCAGAAGATCATCACCGACCTGCACTCCGGCCCACGGAACGCCAACGCCAAGCCGAGCGACCGGCCGACCGTCACCCTCGATGATCGCAGCAACTCCATGATCGTCTCGGGCAACGAGAAGGCCTTCGCGATCATCGACAACCTCATCGCCCAGCTCGACAAGCCGATGGCCCCTGAGTTCCGCGATGTCCGCATCCTTCCGCTGGCCCACGCCGACGCCGCCCAACTGGCCGGAACCCTGCAGCGCCTGATGGACCAGCGGGTCGCCCGCCAGGGCTCCCTCGGCAAAGGTCAGGCCGACAGCCTCAAGGTGCTGGTGTTGCCCGAACCCCGCTCCAACAGCCTGCTCGTGGGTGGCGGCAAGGACGCCTATGAACTGGTCGAGTCTCTCGCCCGCAAGCTCGACGACGCGGCACCGGGCCTCACCGGCGGGGTGCGCATCGTTCCGCTGGAATACGCCGACGCGCGCATCCTCGCCGCCTCCTTCAACCAGCTCTTCACCCAGCGCTACCAGGCGAGCACCTCGCCCGAGCTCCAGCGCCAGAAGCCGGTGATCCTGCCCGACGCCCGGGTCAACGCCCTCATGGTCTCCGCCGGTCGGGAGGACAACGAGACCATCGACGCCCTGCTCAAGAAGCTCGACCGCAAGCTCGACAACCCGTCGCTGGCGCTGACGGTGCTGCCCCTGAAGCACAACGACGCCGCCCGGGTGGCCGCCACCCTCGAGGGCGTCTTCGCCGCGCGCATCCAGGCCCGCACCCTGCCCGGCCAGACGCCCTCCCCCACCGACCGGGTGGAGATCCAGACCGACAGCCTGAACAACTCCCTGATCGTCTCCTCCAACAAGGAGAACCTCGACCTGATCAAGGATCTGCTCACGCGCATCGACGTGGAGCCCACCGTCGCCGAAGGGGTCCTCGAGACCTTCGTCCTCAAGCACGCCGACGCGCAGCGCGTGTCGACCATGCTCAAGAGCCTGGTGCAGCAGGGCATGTATCGTCCGGGCCGCTCGGACGTGAAGATCCCGGGTCAGGCCAGCCGCGACGCCATGGCCATCGCCGTCGACACCCGGAGCAACACCCTCATGGTCTCGGCCAGCCCGGACAACCTCGGCCTCATCAAGGAGATCCTCGCCAAGGTCGACACCGTCGATTTCGTGGCCGCCACCGATCTGAAGGTCTACAAGCTGGAACATGCCCGGGCCTCGAACATGGCCGGCGTGCTCACCCAGTACCTGCAGGCACGCAAGGCGGCCGACGCGGCGGCGCTCAACGCGCCCGAGCGCAGCATGCCGGTGGCCGTGATCGCCGACACCCGGCTCAACGCCATCCTGGCCACGGGGTCGAAGGAGGCCATCGACATGCTGGACCGCATCGTGCCGCAGCTCGACGCCGAGGACCGCCTGGCCCAGCTGAACTTCCGGGTGTTCCCCCTCAAGGAAGCCACGGCCACCCGCATGCAGACGACCCTGCAGCGCCTCTTCGCCAACCGGCCGCCCAAGGCCCGGGGTGAACCGGTCGATCCCATCACCGTGGTCGCCGACGCCTGGGTGAACGCCCTCATCGTGGGAGCGGTGGTCGAGGACATGTCCATGATCGACGGTCTGATCCAGCGGCTCGACACCCAACAGGCCGAGCTCGGGCTCAAGGTCGAGGTGATTCCCCTGGCCAAGGCCGACGCCCGCAAGGTGGCCCAGACGGTCCAGGGACTCTTCCGCGAAGGCACCCAGGGCGGTCCCCTGCCCATCGTCGTCAGCGCCGATGAACGGGTGAACGCGCTGGTCGTCTCCTGTGGCGCCACCGACCTCAAGCGCATCCGCGACGTGGTGGCCAAGCTCGACACCGACCAGACCGCCCGCGTGAGCGAGATCCGCGTGATCCCCCTCAAGTACGCCCGCGCCGAGAACCTGACCCAGGTGCTGAACACCTCGCTCAATTCGAAGATCGCCCCGTTGTCGGACCTGAGCCCCAACGCCCAGTCGGTCCTTCAATTCGTGACCCGGACGGAGGACGGCCAGGAACTCGTGACGGCCGCGCTCAAGGAGGCCATCTCCATCACCCCGGACCCCCGCATGAACGCCCTCGTGGTGTCGGGGCCCGTCGACTACATGGGCCTGCTCGAACAGATCGTCGGTCGCCTCGACAACAGCTCCTCGCGCGAGGCCAAGATCCGCGTCTTCTCCCTCCGCAACGCCGACGCCCAGCAGACGGCGCAACTGCTCCTGTCGATGTTCCGCATGCAGTCGAGCGGCACGGCGGCAGCCGCCAACGGCCAACGGACCATCCAGTACACGCTCATGAAACCCGCCGCCGACGGCACCGAGACGCCCTCGGCCACCGCCGTCATCGGTTCCGAGGAACAGACCGCCCTCACCGTCAGCGTCGATCCCCGCACCAACACCCTGCTGGTCGGTGGCACCGAGCACTACGTGGCGCTCGTGCAGCAGATCATCGAGACTCTGGACTCCTCCGAGGCCCTGGAGCGCAAGACCGAGGTCTATCGCCTCAAGAACGCCCAGGCGCCCGACGTCGGGACGGCCATCCGCAGCTTCCTCGACCAGGAGCGCCAGCGGGTCACGCAGGTGCTCGGCACCGACGCGGTGGGCACCGCCCAGCGCCTCCTCGAGCGCGAGGTCGCCATCGTGCCCGAGCAGGTCAGCAACACCCTGCTGCTCTCGGCCAGCCCGCGGTACTTCGAGCAGATCCACCAGATCATCGAGGAGCTCGACCAGGCCCAATCGCAGGTGCTCATCCAGGTGCTGCTCGCCGAGGTGACCCTCGACTCGAACCGCGACCTCGGCTTCGAGTGGACCTTCACCAAGAACGTCGGAAACGGATGGAACGTCGGGACGGGCACCGACTTCGGTGTCCCCACCCAGATGCAGAACTTCGGCGGGTATTCCGCCCTGGTCACCGGCAACAACATGGAGTTCCTGATGCGCGCCCTTGAGAATGACGGTCGCGTGGAGGTCCTGAGCCGTCCGCAGATCCTGACCGCCGACAACAAGATCGCCTCGATCAACATCGGCCAGCGGGTCCCCATCATCACCGGCAGCTCCACCACCCCGCAGGGCGGCCAGATCAACACCTTCGACTACCGCGACGTGGGCGTGAACCTGACGGTCACCCCCCGCATCACGGGCGAAGGCTTCGTGAAGATCGACGTGGGCGCGACCAACAGTTCCCTGGCCAGCTCGAGCGTGGAGATCAACGACAAGGCGACGGTCCCGATCATCAACGAGCGCCGGGCCTCGACCACGGTCACCGTCCAGAGCGGGCAGACGGTGGTCATCGGCGGCCTCATCGGAACGGTGGACGACATCCGCCGCAAGAAGACGCCCTTCCTTGGCGACATCCCGGGAGTCGGTTTCTTCTTCCGGAGCACTTCCAAGAAGTCGGAACGGCGTGAACTGCTGATCATGCTCACCCCGCAGGTGCTCACGGCCAACCACGAGCAGGAACCCAAGATCACCACCATCGGGAACTACTCGACGCGGATGCTGGAGAAATCGACCCTCCGAAGCGCCGAGCGCAAGGACCCGTTGAAGACGCAGTTGATGGATTCGATCTTCCCGAACGACATCAACGCGACGAAGACCAATGCCCCCGCCGGCAAGAAGTGATGCCCTCATACCGCCCCTCAGAACACCACGACCGCGACACAGGCCGCTTCCGGGGAGGCATCGCGCTGGCGGTGTTGGTCCTCGGCCTCGCCGCGGGGTGCCGCTCGGAGGACGGCGGCAACGGGTCCGCCTCCCGGGCCCGGGGCGGCGCCAGGGCCTCCGGAATCCTGGAGCTCCACCTTTTGACCATGCCGGTCGCCCTGAACCTCGACGGAGCCCCGGGGCCGGACGGCGTGGCGGTGAAACTCTTCGCCAACGTGGGGAACGCCGCCAAACCCGCTCCGATCCGGAGGGGTGAGGTGGAGATCCTCCTGTTCGACGGACTGCTCAACGGCAACAGCGCGCCTCTGCCGAAACCGGCCCACTCCTGGACCTTCACCGCGAAGGAACTCAAGGGCTTCGAGACCCAGGCCATGGTCGGCACCGGTTACCAGATCACCCTGCGGTGGGGGGGCTTCCAACCGAAGAACGACCGGGTCACGGTCATCGCCCGACACCCGATCGGGGATGGCCGCTACCTGTACTCCACACCGGGGGTCATCGCGTGTTCCCCGTGAGGGGTCGCCGGGCTATCGACCGGGCCATGCCCCGACGGCGCCCTTCCCCGGGGCCTGTGGAACGGGTTCGGTGGTGGGGTCGCTGAGGGAGCGGAGCACCGCCTCGGCCCGTCCGGGATCGCCCGCATCGAGGTGGGACAGGGCCTCACGGAAGGCCTTCCACCGGAAGTCGGCCTCGCCCTCGGCGCGGTCCACCCGGTCCAGGAACGCGGCGATCTCGATCAATTTGCAGCGGGCATCCATGAAGTAGAGATCCAACACCTTCTGCCGAGTCATGGGTGCGAGGGTACGCGAGGACAGCCCTCACACCAAGCCGTACCGGAGGGATTCGGTCCCGACACGCGGCATGCACGCCGGCGGAGACCCGCCGATGTCCGCCGTGGGATTGCCACCCCACCGGGGTCCGTGGCAAGGTGGAGCGTCGCGATGGATACGCCCGAAGGGGCCTTCCCATGCGCCGCTCATCATGCCTTCGCCCACGGACCCTCGGATCTACGTCGCCGGCCATCACGGTCTGGCGGGCAGCGCCATCTGGCGGAGCCTGGAGCGGCGTGGCCACCGTCACCTGATCGGCCGACGCTCGAGCGAACTGGATCTCCGGGATGCCCGTGCGGTGGACGCCTTCTTCGCCGCCGAACGACCGGAGTGGGTGTTCCTGGCGGCGGCCAAGGTCGGCGGCATCAAGGCCAACAACGATTTCCCGGGCGAGTTCCTCTTCAACAATCTCGCCATCCAGAACCACGTCATCGACGCCTCGCGGCGTCACGGCGTGCGCAAGCTCCTCTTCCTGGGGAGTTCCTGCATCTACCCGCGCTTGGCCCCCCAACCCCTGAAGGAGGAGTACCTGCTCGGGGGACCGCTCGAGCCCACCAACCAGTGGTACGCCATCGCCAAGATCGCCGGCATCAAGCTGTGCCAGGCGTATCGCCGCCAGTACGGTTGCGATTTCATCTCGGCGATGCCCACCAATCTCTACGGGCCCGGCGACAACTACGATCCGCTGGGTTCGCACGTGCTCCCGGCGCTGATCCGCCGCTTCCACGAGGCCAAGATGGCCGGTGCGCCCTCCGTCACCTGCTGGGGCTCGGGCAGCCCGCTGCGCGAATTCCTTCATTCCGACGATCTCGGCGATGCCCTCGTCTTCCTGATGGAGCGCTATTCCGAGGAGCAGTTCATCAATGTCGGATCCGGCCAGGAATTGACCATCGGGGAACTCGCCGGGACGGTGGCCCGCATCATCGGATATCCGGGGAACATCCACTGGGACAGCTCCCAGCCCGACGGCACCCCGCGCAAACTGATGGACAGTTCCCGGCTGCGGGCGCTGGGATGGTCACCCCGGGTCTCCCTCGAAGAGGGCATCCGCGGGGCCTACCAGGACTTCCTCGGCCGCCAGACCTGAAGCCACCGACGCAGGCCGACGCTCGCGGCTTCCAAGACCGGGGGAGTTGTCCCTAGTCTCGCCCATGGACAAGGAAGAGGTGGCGGCGGTGCTCTCCGAGATCGGGACGCTGCTGGAACTCAAGGGCGAGAACCCGTTCAAGACCCGCGCCTACCACAACGCGGCCCGGGTGCTGGAGGGCTTGACCGAGCCGCTCGAGAAGATCGTGGCCGAGAATCGACTCGGTGAACTGAAGGGCTTCGGCGAGGCCCTGCAGGACAAGGTCACCCGTCTGGTGACCACCGGCAGGCTCCCCTACCACGACGAACTCAAGGCTTCCCTGCCCCCCGGTCTGCCAGCCCTGCTGGAGATCCAGGGATTGGGGCCCAAGAAGGTCAAGCGGCTGCACGACGAGCTGGGCATCGACTCGGTGGAGAAGCTCGAGGCGGCTTGCAAGGCCGACGCCATCGCCGCCCTCGAGGGATTCGGGGAGAAATCCCAGGCGAAGATCCTCGAGGCCATCGCCTTCCGCCGTCAGTTCGCCTCCCGTCACCGGCTCATCGATGCCCTGGTCTGCGCCGAGCCGATCCTGGAATCGCTCCGGGGGCACCCCGACGTGCTCCGCTGCTCCACCGCCGGGAGCCTGCGTCGATGGAAGGAAGTGATCGGTGACATCGATTTCCTGGTCTCCTCGCGGCAACCGGCGGCGGTGATCGGCTTCTTCGTGGAGCAACCCGGCGTGCGGACCGTGCTGGCCCAGGGCGACACCAAGGCGAGCGTCCTTCTGGAGGGGGGCATCCAGGCCGACCTCCGGGTCGTGGCCGACGAGGAATACCCCTTCGCCCTCGCCTACTTCACCGGCTCCAAGGAGCACAACATCGTGATGCGGCAGCGGGCCATCGCCCGCGGCCTGAGGCTGAACGAGTACGGCCTCTTCCGCGGCTCCGAGGAGACCCGAGACCCGGCCCTCCGCGTGGCCTGCCGCGAGGAGCGCGACATCTTCGAGCACCTCGGGCTCCGGTACGTGCCGCCGGAATTGCGGGAGGACCACGGCGAATTCACCGCCGCCGAATCGGGCGTGCTGCCCCGCCTGATCGAATGGACCGATCTCCGCGGGTCCCTGCACAACCACTCCAACTGGTCGGATGGGCGCGACTCCCTGGAAGCGATCGCGGCGCACGCCCACGAACTGGGCCTCGACTACTGGGCCATCACCGACCACTCCCGGGCCTCGTTCCAGGCCAACGGCCTCGACACCCGGAGACTGGAGGAGCAGATCGAGGCCGTCCGGAAGGTCAACGCCTCCTACGCGGCCGAGGGCAGCCCGTTCCGACTGCTCACCGGCACCGAGGTCGACATCCTCAAGGAGGGGCTCGATTTCGACGACGCGCTCCTGGCCCGCCTCGACGTGGTGGTCGCCAGCCTGCACGTGCCCTCGAGCGACGCCGCCGAGAACACCCGACGCCTGATCCGCGCCGCGGAGAACCCGCAGGTGCACATGCTGGGCCACCTGTCGGGCCGGCTGCTTCTCGAGCGGGAGGCCTACCGGCTGGACATCCCCGCGGTCCTGAAGGCCTGCGCCGACACCGGGACCTGGATCGAGCTCAACGCCAGCCCCTACCGGTTCGACCTCGACTGGCGACTGTGGCGGCAGGCCAAGGAGCTGGGGGTGAAGTGCGCGATCAACTGCGACGCGCACCGGTTGGATCACTTCGGGTTCCTGCGACTCGGTGCCGGCATCGCCCGCAAGGGCTGGCTGACCCGGGGCGACGTGATCAACACCCTGCCGCTCCCGGAGTTGATGACCGCGCTGCGCCGCAAACGCGCCGGCTAGGCACCGCGGGCCCCATGGTGCTCAACACCCATCACTTCCGGGGAACCGGCCCGAGGATGCGCACCTCGAAGGGAGACAGTGCGGGCATCCATCCGTCCGCATCCACGGCGGTCTCCTCGCCGGAGCGGACATCGGGAAGCCGGACCTCCGACCACTTCGTGTCGGTCAGTCGCAGTTGCTGGATGCGCTCGGTGGTGTTGACGAGGACCCAGTAATCGCCGGGGGCCACGAATCCGTTGCCCTGCTCCACCCGGTTCACCGACCAGAGGACCGGCGGCTCCAGGGCCTCGTTGCGCCGATCGGTCATCATCTCGGAACGCGGGGGCCTCTGGGACGAGGCGGGAGCCGCAAAGACGGGCTCCCAGCGCCGCACCTCCTCCACCACGCGGGTCAGCGCGCGCCAGGTCTCGGGATGGCGGGGCATCTCCCAGGTGCCGTCGCGATAGGGATAGTAGAGCACCCCGTCGGCGCCGAGGATCCGGGCGCCCCAGGTCATGCTGCGCAATTCGTCCTCGGTGGGCGGCCTGGGCGAGAACGGGGGGGGGAACGGCTCGCTGGCCTGATAGGCGCCCCAGTCCATGGACTGGATCACGGCGTAGAATCGCTTGCCCCCGACACGGGCCGCGGTGGCCCCATGCCTCATGTGCTGGAAGAAGGCGGGGACGGGAATCCATCCGACCGGGTAGAAATCGACCATCAGCACGTCGGCCGTGTGGAACTTTGCGAGATTCCAGCCGCGGGCGACCACCAGGGCCGTCGGTTTCCGGGCTCCGGCCGACTTCACGATGTCCCGGGCCTGTTCGACCTGTTCGGGGGGGACTTCGTTCAGGTCGGGCTCGTCGATGAGGTACCAGCCCGCCAGGGCCGGATGGCGATCCCACCGACGGACGGTCTCGCGGACCTTGGCGGCGTCGAATCCGGGGCCCGCCGAGCCGCCCGGGGAGGCGATCACGCCCAGTCCCAACCGCGCCGCGGCATCCATGTACTCGGGATCGAGCCCGCCCATCACCAGCGAGAAACCGGCCGCCTGCACCTCCCGCAGGTCCGCGACCCCTGGAACCCCGTAGATGCCGACCGGAAACCGGGACGGCGCGGATGCCGATGCCAGGGGCGTCTCGGATCGTGGGGCGCCCAGGCACCCGGCCAGCAGGGCGGAAAGAAGGAGTCCGCCCCATCGGGCCCCGGTCCGGGAGGTTCGGCGGGATGCGGTCGCGGTCGTCATGGGGAAAGCGGTTCGTCCGTCGTGGCTCGGACGGCGAAGACCCTCTCGCGGATCTGCTCCACCGAAGCCGTGCCGGTGGTGCCGAGTTGATGGATCACGCAATGCGCGGCGGCCATGGCCAGTTGCATGGCCTCGGGCAGATCGGCCCCGGCGGCCAATGCGGCGGTGAGGTTGGCACTCACGGAGTCTCCGGCTCCCACCACGTCGATGGGCCCACGGACCGGATGGGCGGGCACATGGGCGACGGCTCCCTCGGCCGAAGCCCCGATCATCCCGCGCTCGGCCAGGGTGATGAACACCGGCCGTCCCGAACCCATGGCCATCGACCGTGCCGCCGAGACCACCGACGGAAGGTCGCCCAGACTGCGTCCGGTCAGGCGCGCCAGTTCGGCCGCGTTCATCTTCCAGTGCGCCGCGGGCCACCCCTCGAGACCACGCCGACTGTCGGCCACGATGGGCAAATGGGGCACCGATGAGGAGAGGCGGCCGAGCCGTTCGCGCACCCGCTCGGTCACCACGCCGGTCTCCGCGATGTCCACCTGGTCCATGACCATCCAGGCATCCGCGCCGGCGGGGTCGGTGGCGACCCGGTCCATCGCGGCGATCACGGCCTCCTGGGCATCGGCCGGGGTCGGCGTGAAGTTCTTGAGGTCGAGGCGGCTCAACTCCTCCGGAGGGAGTCCGGGGCGGTGCAGGAGGGGTTTGGTGTAGGTGAAGGTCTGGCGTCCGGGAACGGCCACGAACCCGGAGAGGTCGACTCCTCGACGGGCCGCGAGCGCACGTTGCAATTCGAAGCCTTCGCCGTCGTCGCCCCGGATTCCGAGGCAACGGATGGTGCCGACCCCGAGGGCCACCAGATTGTTCAGGATGGTGCCCGCGGCCCCGGGAAGGCAGCGGACCCCGGTGATGTTGTGGACAGGCAGGCCGGTTTCGATGGAGGTCTCGGACCGGGCCGGATCGATGTCGAAATAACGGTCGAGGCAGAAGTCTCCGAGCAACGCCAATCGAAGGCCTGGATAACGCCCGGTGATCGCCTCGAATCGTTCCGGGGTCATTCCTGGCTTCATGACGGGGTTGTTCGTGGGGGACGATGGGCACCCGAGTCCGGGAGGCGGATGGCGCCTAGTCCTTGAAGATCAACTCGCCGTCGTGACGGGTGACTCCCCGGAAGGCCTCGAGGAGCTTGCCGGTGATCGGACCGGGCTTGCCATTGCCGATCACGCGCCCGTCGACCTTGACCACGGGGACCATCTCGGCCGCGGTACCGGTGAGGAACATCTCGTCGGCGGTGTACAGGTCGTACCGGGTGAGGTTGGGCTCGGCGACCTCGATGCCCATGTTCCGGGCGCAATCGATGACCGTGTTGCGCGTGATGCCGTAGAGGGCGCCCGCGCTGAGCGGCGGGGTGTAGAGCCTGCCCTTCTGGACGATGAAGATGTTGTCGCCCGTGCACTCGGCCACATAGCCCTCGGTGTTGAGCATGATGGCCTCCTCGACACCGATCAGGTTGGCCTCGATGCGGGCCAGGATGTTGTTGAGGTAGTTGAGCGACTTGATGGCCGGATTCACCGAATTGACCAGCATGCGGGTGGTCGGGACGGTGGCGATGGTCATGCCGTCGCGGTACACCGACTCCGGGTAGAGCTGGATCGTCGCCGCGATGACGATCACCGACGGCTTCGGGCAACGGCGCGGATCGAGACCGAGGGTGCCCTTGCCCCGGGTCACGATCAGGCGGATGTACCCCTCTCGCAGACCATTGGCCCGACAGGTCTCGAGGCAGGCCTCCATCATCTGTTCCGGCGTCATCGGGATCTCGAGCAGGATCGCCTTGGCCGACCAGTAGAGACGCTCGATGTGCTCCCGCAGCTTGAAGATGCGGTTGTGGTACATGCGGATGCCCTCGAAGACACCGTCGCCATAGAGCAGACCGTGATCGAAGACGCTGATGGTGGCGTCGGCTTCGTCGCGCAGTTGACCGTCGATGTAGACCTTCATTGAATGTTGCGGCGCCGACGCTACGTGAGGGTCACCGGCGGCCGCAAGCGCCTCCGAGGCCCGGACGGGAATCATCGGACGCCTCCCGGAGCCCCGGGAAGCCTCATCGGCGGGGCGTCATCCGGAGAGGCGTCAGCGGTAGACCGTGACGGCCAACACGGAGATCAGCGCTCCCCAGACCACCCCGGCGAGCCCGAGCAGACGGACCCGCCCCTCGGACCCGGCGCACCAGGCCAGCCCATCACGGACCCTCCACGGCGACAGCGCGACCCAGATGGCCAGCGTCACCCAGACGTACATCCACACCGTGACCAGATGCCTCCAGGGGCTCGGATGCCAGCGCTGGGCATCGAGGACGACGTCGGCGACCAGGCAAGCGACGATGGCCGCTCCCCGCACCGACAGATAATCGCGGACCACGAAGCAACTGGCGACGCCGATGGCGATCACCCCGCCCAGGAGGAACGGCCGGAACGTGGCGAAATCCGAGATCTCGGAATTCTGGAGGTTCTGCTCGAACCAGACGCTGCCCAGCAGCATGAGAACGACCCCGATGGGGGTGTTGCGATGGAATCGCTGCAGCCAAGCGGCACAGGCGCCCGGGCGGAACAGGGGCCACAGGTGGCCCAACAGGCACCCCAGGCCGAGCACCAGGGCCGCCTGCGACAGGGTCAGCGAAAGCTTCATCGACGAATGGGCGGAGAGAATCAGGCAACCCGCGCCCAAGGCGAGGGCAAAGAATGACCCTCGATGGGCTCAGTCCAGGAACGGCCGCATCTCCTCGAGCATCTGCGGCACGCGCACGAAGGGATCGTCCTTGAACTCGTACTCGAGGGCCACGAACCCCTGGTATCCGGCATCCCTGAGGATCTTGAACGTGCGGGCGTAATCGGCCTTCTCGACCGCGGACTTGCCGCCCACGTGGACCTTGCCCTTGAACTGGACGTTCACGGCCCACGGCGCGCACAGGGCCAGTTCGCGGTAGGGGTCGGTGGAATAGAAATTGCCGGTGTCGAGGTTGATGCCCACCCAGGGGCTCTGGACCGCCTTCACGATCTCGATGAGCGATTCGGCCCGGCGCACGATGCCCCCGTGGTTCTCGACCCCGAGGAAGATCCCCGCCTTGCCCGCCGCCTCCCCGCATTCCTCCAGGGCCGCGATGGTCAGCTTGGCCGCCTCGGCCTCGGAGGTGCCGTGGGTTCCCCCGGCGAACACGCGGATGTGCGGAGCCCCCAGGATGGCCGCCTTGCGGATCCACTCCTTCACCGAGGCGATCTCGGCGGACCGCTTCTCGCCGGGCGGGTGGCAGAAGTCGTTGCCGACGGCGGTGCCGCTGACGGTGACACCCCGCAGGTGGGCATGGCGGCGGACCTCGAGCAGGTGGGCGTCGGTCACCTTCTCCGGAAAATAGTAGCTGGTCAGTTCGGCCCCGCCGCAACCGTGGTCGGCGCAGTAGTCGACGAAGCGCTTCATGTCCATGCGGGCCTGCGAACCATCCTTGCCCGGCTTGAACTGGTCACCGAACGAATAGGCCGCCAACGACAACCTCAACCGGGGCCTCGACGATCGGACGAAGGGTTCGACCGCGCCCGAAGGAAGCGTCGCAAGCCCTCCCAGGGTTGCGGATGCGACCAGGAACCGGCGGCGACTCAACTCGGTGGACATGGACAAGGACGCTAAGGACACCCCCCGGGGGCCGCAAGGACACTGTCGGCGTCCATGCCGTCGCCCGGACGCATCCGGGGGGAGCCGCGACGCGATCGCCACCGCGGTGTTGTCCCCGGCCCGTTCCTCCGCAACATTGGGGCATGGATCCTCGACGACCCTCCGGAGGAGGCCGCCGCTTCCCAAGAGCGGCGATCCTGCCAGTCCTGGGATCGCTGCTCGCGGCCGGTTGCACCCCGGAATCGCCCCCTCCGACCGCGGAAGAGACGCGCAAAGTGCTTCAGGAGGCCGGCGAGCGCCTTCAAGAGGGAGCCTCGTCGGCCGCGGCGGCGGCCCGTGAGACCGCCCGCGAGGCCACGCAGACGGCGGAGGTCCTGGCCCGACGCGCCGCCGATGAAACCCGTCGTGCGGCAGAGACCGCGGCCCGCAGCGAGACGGCACAACGGCTCAAGGTGGCCGGCACCAATGCCTGGCAACAGGTCCGCACCCAGGCCCAGGCGGGGGTCGCCATGGCGCGGACCCGGGCCGAACTGGCGGCCAAAGAGGCCGCGGAATTGGCCGCCCAGGCGACCCGGAAGGCCGAGGAGCAGGCCCGGCGGATCGCCGACAAGGCCCGGGAAACCCTCGGCGAATCCCCGCGCAAGCCATGACCCGACCCGAGACCCCCGGCACCTCCGACGGGCGGCCCCTCGATGCCGATCCTCGCCCCGAAACCCATGCCACTGCTTGAGATCCGCAACCTCCGCATCGGCTTCGGTGACCTTCGGGCCGTCGACGAGGTCTCGCTATCGATCGAGGCCGGCGAGACCTACTGCCTGGTGGGCGAGAGCGGTTGCGGCAAGAGCCTCACGGCCCTGAGCATCGCCCGGTTGCTGCCCACCCCGCCGGCGAACCCTCCCGGCGGCGAAATCCTCGTCGGGGGCCGGGATGTCCTGAGGATGCCTCCCGGCGAGTTGCAGGATCTCCGCGGAGGCACCGTCGGTTACGTCTTCCAGGAGCCCGGTGCGGCCCTGAATCCGGTGATGCGCATCGGGAGGCAGATCCGGGAATGCCTCGCGAGACACCGCCCGGACGACGCCCACGACGGTGAGGTGATCCGGCTGCTGGGTCTGGTGGGCATCCCGGCGCCCGAATCGCGACTCCGGGCCCATCCCCACGAACTTTCCGGCGGCCTGCAGCAACGGGTGATGATCGCCATGGGGCTGGCCGCACGTCCCAGGCTTCTGGTCGCGGACGAGCCGACCACAGCCCTCGATGTCACCGTCCAGGCCCAGATCCTCGAATTGCTCAAGGACCTCCAACGACGAACGGGCATGGCCCTGCTGCTCATCACCCACAATCTGGGGATCGTGGGCGAAGTCGGCGACCGGGTGGGCGTCATGTACGCCGGGCACCTCGTCGAGGAGGGACCGGTCCAGGACATCCTTCGGCATCCCCGCCACCCCTACACCCGCGCCCTCCTTCGATCGATGCCGCAACCGGGACGTCCGGGCGAGCGACTCGCCGGGATCCCCGGGAGCGTTCCCGGACCCGGCCAATGGCCGAGCGGATGCCGCTTTTCTACCCGCTGCCCGATGGCCCGACCCGAATGCTTCACCGAACCTCCCCGCTGGGAAACGATCACCGACTCCCACCTTGTCCGATGTCCCCACACCGGGACCTGACCCCACGATGGATCCCCTTCCCCTGCTCCAGGTCGAGGACCTCCGGGTCCATTTTCTGGTCCAGAACGGACTCCTTTCCGGGACGCGGGATTTCGTGCGAGCGGTCGATGGGGTGAGCCTGCACCTGGGGCGGGGTGAAACGCTGGGGATCCTGGGCGAGAGCGGTTGCGGCAAGACGACCCTGGGGCGGGCGACGATCCGCCTCGGACCGATCGACTCGGGCACCGTCCGGTTCGACGGCACCGACATCACCCGTCTCGAAGGTCGGGAACTGCGGCGATGCAGGCGCCATTTCCAGATGATCTTCCAGGATCCCCTCGGGTCCCTGAACCCACGCCTGAGCGTCGGGCGGATCCTGGGTGAACCGGTCGAAGTCCACCGCCTCGCACCGGATCGCGCGGCCGTCGGGCTCAGGGTCCGCGAACTCCTGGAATGCGTGGGCCTGGACCCCTCGCATGCGGACCGCTTCCCGCATGAATTCAGCGGTGGCCAACGCCAGAGGATCGGCATCGCCCGGGCGCTGGCGGCGGAACCCCGGCTCATCGTCTGCGATGAACCGGTCAGCGCCCTCGATGTGAGCGTTCAGGCGCAGATCATCAACCTGCTGCAGGACCTCCAGCGGGATCGGGGCCTCTCGTACCTCTTCATCTCCCACGATCTCGCGGTCGTCGAGCATCTCGCGCACCGCATCCTCGTGATGTACCTCGGACGGGTCGTCGAGGAGGCGCCGGCGTCGGCGCTCTGCCGGACCCCCCTTCATCCCTACACCCAGGCGCTGGTCTCGGCCGTTCCGGTGATCGATCCGTCCAGGTCGCGGCGCCGCATCGTGCTTTCAGGAGAGGCGCCCTCGCCCATCCATCCGCCCTCGGGTTGCCCGTTCAGGACACGATGTCCGGTCGCCGAGACGCGTTGCCGGGTCGAGACTCCGGAGCTGCGGGACCTCGGCGAAGGTCGTCGGGTCGCCTGCCATCGGGTGCCTTAGCCGGAACGAGGCGGTCGGGAGGCCAGAAATGGCGTGGCGGATTCGTTCGCCCGCCGAGACGAGGGCTCGGATCGCACCCGATGGGAGGCCCGTCACGAGCGGACAACGAAGCTCTTGCGGAAGAAGACGCAGGCGGCACTACGGATTCGACGGGCTCGTTCCGGCTCGGGGCTCGATCTGGAAGGCGCATCCGCCGGGAACACCCCGTCCCCTCCGGCGCGAACGCCCTGGCGGACGCATTCCACCCCTCCGGCCCGGCATCCCGCCCCGGAATTCCGGCGATCGGCCCCAAAGCCGCGGATGCAAAACGAACTTTCGGAATAATCCGGCCCCGATGAACGCCTCACCGGCCCTTGCCAGATACTCCCCGCTGATCGCCACCTCTGTCCTGTGCCTGAACACCCTGATGCCGGAGCAGGCCCGGGCCCAGGGCTGCGTCGCCGTGCGCGGTGGCGGCATGTGCACCATGAATCACGGCGGCATGGGCGAAGAGGACGCCGGCGAACACGGACCCTGGCTGGCGTCGGTGGGCTACCGGTTCTTCAAGTCCGACCGACACTTCATCGGCGGCAACGAGTCGCGCAACGCCGCGGGGTTGAATCGATTCGAGCAGGGCACCGAGGTGATCAACTACTCGCAGTTCATCGACACGAGCGTGACCTACCAGTTCAACCCGCGCTGGTCCGCGACCCTGGTGCTGCCATGGGTGCATCACACGCGCTCGGCCCCGTACGAGCACAGCGGAGTCCGCCGCGACACCAGCGCCATGGGCATCGGCGACGTGCGGGCCATCGTGGGCGCCTGGATCTGGGACCCGGCCACCAAGCCCAAGGGCAACCTCCAGGTCAGCATCGGGGGCAAGGCGCCCAGCGGCGACTTCCAGGCCGACGACACGTTCCATCAGGACCAGGACCCCACCGCGGGTGTGGACATCCGACCGGTGCGCCGCAATGTGGATCAATCCATCCAACCCGGCGACGGCGGCTGGGGTGTCAGTTGGGAACTCAACGGCTATCGGGAATTGTTGCCGGGATTCTTCGCCTACGCCCAGGCCTTCTATCTGTTCAACCCCCAGAATGTGAACGGCACCCTGAACCCCACCGCCCGGAGGGACGCCGGCCCCACCATCGGGGGGCGGGACATCGACAACGGCATGTCGATCACCGACCAATACATGTTCCGGGCGGGTTTCTCGAAGGTCGTGAGCGAGAAGCATCACCTGTCGCTGTCGCTCGGCGGGCGCATGGAGGGCATCCCGGTGGAGGACCTCAACGGCGATGCCGGCGACGAGGAGGGTTTCCGCCGGCCCGGCTACTCCATCGCCATCGAACCGGGCATCAACTGGATGCCGGGCAAGTGGAACGTCGCGGTCTCCGTGCCCTGGCGTCTGGAGGCCCAGCGCGAGCGCAGCTACTGGAACCTCCAGAAGGGCACCCGTGGCGACGCCGCCTTCGCCGATTACCTGGTGACCCTGTCGGTGTCTCGCTGGTTCTGAGCCCGGGGTGGTTTTTCGGAGGCGCCCTTTTTCAGTCTGCGTGTGTCGGGGGACCGTGGTTTGAAGGCACCCCCTTTTTGTCGGCGGCATCGACGACGAGGACCCACCCACGGCGAGCAGCGGTCATGGCGGACCCGGGCTGGGGCTCCGGGGTCCTAGGATCACTCGGGAACCACGAGCGTGCCGGCACTCTGGATGTCCACGCGGCTGGGCACCTCCGAGTAGCTCAGCACCGTGAGGTCGCTGAAGGTGGCCTCGAAGAACCTCCGGAAGGCCAGTCGGATGTGGGGACCACAGAGCACCACCGGAGCCTGTCCCGAGGACAGGAGGGCCTGGATCATCTTGGACAGGCTCTCGACCAGATGGCGCGCCAGTCGCGGCTCGAGCAGGAGGGCGATCTCGGTCTGAGATTGCCGGACCCCCTTGGCGATCTCCTGCTCCAACCGGGGATCCAGGGTGATCGCCTTGAGCACGCCACGATCGTCCTGATAGGGCTTGACGATCTGGGGCCCCAGCGCCCGCCGGGCGTGCTCGCTGAGTTCATCCGGATTCTTGGTGACCCCGGCGAAGTCGCTGACCTTCTCGAGGATGCTCGCCAGGTTCCGGATCGAGATGCCCTCGGCCAGCAGGTTCTGGAGGATGCGCTGGATCTGGCCGACGTTGAGCTGCGCCGGGACCAGTTCGTTCACCACCGTCGGATGGGTGGTCTTGAGATGGTCGAGCAACTGCTGGACATCCTGACGGGAGAGGATCTCGTGGCTCTGGTGCTTCACCACCTCGGTGAGGTGGGTGATGAGCACGCTGGAGGCGTCCACCACCGTGTATCCGGCGATCTCGGCGGTCTTGCGCTCGACCTCGGTGATCCAGGTCGCCGGCAACTGGAAGACCGGCTCGGTGGTCGGGATGCCCTTGAGCTGCACCCGGCTGTTGGTGGCGTTCATGGCCAGGGAGTAGCCGGGCATCAGGTTCCCGGTGGCGACCGGGTTGCCCTTGAGCAGGAAGCGGTACTCGTTGGCCCCGATCTGCAGGTTGTCGCGCAGCTTGATCGGCGGGATGAGCAATCCCATGTCCTGGGCGAACTGGCGTCGCACACCGGTGACCCGCTCGAGCAGGTCGCCGCCCTTGCGGGGATCGGCGAGGGAAACCAGACCGAACCCCAGCTCGATGAGCATCGCATCCACGCCCAGGAGGTTCTCGAGCTTGTCGGTCGCCGCTGCGGGAGTCGCGCCCGGGGCCGCGGTGCCTGCAGCCTCGGAGGTCTTGCCACCCTTGCCATCGACCTTCCGCGAGGCGTCGGCATCCGCCCTGGACGCGGGCTTGATGTTGCGACCGATGTACCAGGCGAGGACCGCGAGAACGAGGAACGGGAACATCGGAAGGCCCGGGACAAGCGACAGCAGGGCGAGCATGGCCGCCAGGATGGACAGCGCGCGAGGGTACGAAGTGAGCTGACGCCCCAATTCCTCACCGAAGTTGTTCCGCGAGGCCGCCCGGGTGACGAGAAGGCCGGCGGCCATGGAGGTCACCAGGGCCGGGATCTGCGAGACGAGTCCGTCGCCGATGGACAGCAGGGTGTAGCGCGAGAGCGCCTCGGTGAAGCTCATGCCCCGCTGGGCCATGCCGATGGCGAAACCGCCCACGACGTTCACCACGGTGATGATGACCGCCGCCACGGCATCACCACGGACGAACTTCGAGGCACCGTCCATCGCGCCGTAGAAGTCGGCCTCCTGCTCAACCTTCCGCCGCCGGGCGCGGGCCTGCTGCTCGTTGATGATGCCGGCCCCGAGTTCGGCATCGATGGCCATCTGCTTGCCGGGCATGGCGTCCAAGGTGAAACGGGCGGCCACCTCGGCGATGCGGCCGGCGCCCTTGGTGATGACCACGAAATTGATGATCACGAGGATCGCGAAGATGACGATGCCCACCACGTAGTTGCCGCCGACGACGAAATTGCCGAAGGCCTCGATGATGTGGCCGGCGTCTCCGGAGATGAGGATCAACCGGGTGGTGGCCACGTTGAGGGCCAACCGGAAGAGCGTGACGAAGAGCAGCAATGATGGGAACCCGGTGAACTCCGAGGGGTCGTCGGTGTAAAGGATGACCAGGAGGATCAGCAGGGAGGAGGCGATGCTGACCGCCAGGAGCAGATCGAGCAGCAGCGGCGGCACCGGCAGGATCAGCAGGAGGACGGTGCCGAACACCCCGGCCACGAGCCACAGGTCCATCTGGCTCAACCGGACCATCCAACTATCGTTTGTCTTCGTCATCGCCACTGTATCAGTCCTGCGGAAAGCAGGTATCGGTCCAAGTCGCATCCCTGAGGAAAAGCCGGGATTTCAACGCATCCCACCCCCCGGAAGCGGCAAACTCTGCCGGGCCGGATCCCTTCGATCCCTGGCCCGAGGCCGGGAAACGGGCCGTCCGGTCGATGCCTGCCCGGTCGGCTGAAAAAAGCAGACCGGATGCCGGGGGGGGCCTATGGTGGAAGCCGTGACTCCGACGTTGCTGATAGTGGATGACGAGAAGTCGACGCGCGACGGGCTGAGGACCGCCCTGGAGGAGAAATTCGACGTCTACGCCGCGCCCGACGCGGCGGGTGCCTGGCAGTTGATGGAGAAGGAACCGGTGGACGTGCTGCTCACCGACCTGCGCATGGCCGGCGAAGACGGCATGGCCCTGATCCGGAAGGCCAAGGCCCTGTCGAAGCCTCCGGTGTGCATCCTGATGACGGCCTACGGGTCGGAGGATCTGGCCGTCGAGGCCATGAAGCAGGGAGCCGACGACTACATCAGCAAGGGACGTCTGCAGATCGACGAACTCGAACTGCGGATCCAGCGGGCGCTGCGGCGCACCCGCCTCGAGACCGAGAACGAACATCTCCACCAGCGGCTCGACCAGCGTTTCGGGATGGAGGGCTTCATCGGGGAGACCCCCGCCATCCGGGAGGTGTTCGAGCAGATCCAGCAGATCGGACCTTCCACGGCCACCGTCCTCATCACCGGTGAGAGCGGCACCGGCAAGGAACTGGTGGCCAAGGCCATCCACCAACTGAGCCGGCGCTCCCGCGGACCGCTGGTCACGGTCAACTGCGCCGCCCTGCCCGCCACGCTGCTCGAGGCCGAACTCTTCGGCCATGAAAAGGGGGCCTTCACCGGGGCCAACGAGCGGCGCATCGGCCGGGTGGAACAGGCCCAGGGGGGGACGCTCTTCCTCGATGAGATCGGCGAGATCGACGCCACCACCCAGGTCAAACTCCTGCGCCTCATCGGCGAGCGCACCTACGAGCGTCTGGGATCCGGCCGGACCCAGAACGCGGACGTCCGGTTCCTGTCCGCCACCAACAAGGACCTGCGGGCTCTGGTCCGCGCCGGTGCGTTCCGCGAAGACCTCTTTTTCCGGATCGCGGTGGTGCCCATCCACCTGCCGCCCCTGCGCGAGCGGGTGGCCGACATCCCCCTCCTCTGCAACGCCTTCCTCAAGGAGTTCGCCCGTGAGAACGACAAGAGGGTGCAGGCATTCGGCACCGAGGCGATGGAGCTCATGCTGCGTTACCGCTGGCCCGGAAACGTGCGGGAACTGAGAGCCTCGATCGAGCATGCCGTGGTCCTGTGCCGCGGTGACCAGGTGCAGACCCGGGATCTTCCTGCGTCGGTGCGGGAACCCCTCCTCGAGGCGGCCGCCACCGCATCGTCAGCCGCGCCGCCGCTGGCGACCGGGAAACTGTCGCTGCGGGAGGCCGAGAAACAGCTGATCATCCACGCACTGAAGGAATGCGGGGGCAACCGGACCGAGGCCGCCAAGAAGCTCGGAGTCAGCCGGAGGACGCTGCACCGCAAGCTCCACGAGTTCGAACTCCACGACCTCTAACCGGACGGCCCCGGATCGGGGACCACCGCCTTGCCGGGGCGGCTCCGGCCGATGAGCCGGGCCGACAGCGACGAGCAGGTGCGACGGTCGTGCAAACCGGACCCGGTCGCGACCAGGTCGGCCGTCAACACCGCCACAGCGCCCGGCACGATCATGCCCGGCCCGAAGAGTTCCCAGCCGAGGACGACACAGGCCCAGGGCGCATGGGCCGCCGCCGCGAACACCGCGATGAAGCCCAGGGCGGCGAATTCCGGGACCGGCCATCCCCCGAGCATCGCCACCGTGTGCCCGAGTGCCGCGCCGATGAAGAAGAGCGGCGTGACCTCGCCTCCCTTGAACCCGCCGGCCAACGTCACGGAGGTGAAGAGGAGTTTCCACCACCAGCTCCACGGGGTGACTCCGCCGGTCTCGAAACTCCGCACCAGCGAGGGATCCCCGGGCAACCGGCCGGTCACCCCCAGTCCCAGGTAGGCGTCGGTGCCGAGGAGGAGCGTCAGGGCGATCACCAGTGCGGCGGACACCGCAGGGAACGCCCCCGCGGACACGCCCACGGCACCGAAAACCCGGCCCCATCCACGGGTGCAGGCCACGAAGGCCCTGGCGGCCAGTCCGAAGGCCACCCCCGCCACCGCGCAGGGCCACAAATCGCCCCAGGCCGGGAGGATCGCGGATCGGACCAGGGGGTAGGCCGTGTGGTGGACGCCGAGGGCCGCACAGGTCGCATGTCCCGACCAGGAGGCCAACAGGCAAGGCAACGCCCGACGCCACGCCACGCGCCCGGGCGAGGTCCATTCGATCGCGTACAGCGCTCCGGCCCATGGAGTCCCGAACACCGAACCGAACCCGCCGGCGATGCCGGCCCTCAGCGTCGTGGAGGCATCCGGCAGCCGCTCCCGGAAACGCCGTCCCCAGACCGCGGCCAACGCGGCGCCCATCTGAACCGCGGTGCCCTCGCGCCCCACGGAACCGCCGCAGAGATGGCTCAGGAGGGTCGAACCCAGGACCAACGGCGCCATCGTCCAAGGCACTTCCCTGGAACCGTCATCGACCGCTTCGAGCACCAAACCGTGCCCCCGCTCCGCCCCGCGTCCCCAAGCCCGGTAGGCGCGGGCCATGGCGACACCGGCCACCGGCAGGAAGAACAGCAACCAGCGGTGGGACCAACGGAAGGAAGTCACCGCGTCCAGCGCCACGAGGAAGACGGCACTGGCCGACCCGGCGCCCACTCCGGCGCCCACTCCCACGACGCCCCCCGCGAGGATCGACGCCCACGGAACCTTCACCGCCGGGAGCGGCGGATTGCCCGGAGACTGCGGGGCCGGATCCATGGCGACACACGGAAAGGCCCCAGGGCCCGTCGGCTCGGCCCGGTATCAGCGGAGCCGCAGGGCGATCTGCTTGTCGAGTTCGCTGGCCAGGATGATGTCGGCCTTGCCGTTGGACTGGCGGGCCTGCACGAGGATGCGACTGGCATTGGGCTCCAGTTCCTCGATGCGCACCCACAGGGTCCGGTTCTCGATCTTGGCCGAGAGGGTCTTGCGGACCACATCCTCGGAGGTGAGCGTCCCGTTGTAGACCAGCGTCGCCTTGGCGGCCTCGAACAACTGCGCGGCCGGCCGCTCGTAGCGGCTCTCGATGGTGTCCGAGGAGAAGGGAACCCCGACCTTCACCCGGCCTTCCTGGGTCCGGTAGCAACCGGTGAAGCTCGCGAGTCCGATCAGCAGGGCGGAGAGGGTCAAGAACTTGTTCATGGCGCCGCGATGCAATCACACCACCCCCAAGGGTCAAGCCCATGCTCGACCGATTTGGGGATTCTGGAGACATGCGAAGGGATATCCGGACGAATCCCAACATCCGAAGATTCCCCGGCAAAACGCCTCGGCCGAATCGAGCTTCCCTGCGAGCGCCGGCCGGATCCTGCGGAGCCCCTCAACCGCAGCGGAGCAGGATCCGGCCGGACCGAGCTCAGGAAGCGATCTCCCCCTCCCCCCTCGCGCACAGCGCGAAAACCCCTTCTCCCCCGAGCTTCCCTGCGAGCGCCGGCCGGGTCCTGCGGAGCCCTTTTGAAATCGAGCATTGACGCTACGCCGACCACTGATATAAACCGCCCTCCTTTTCGGAACCTTTCGGATACTTGATGAAGACCTATCTGCCCAAAGTCGATGTCCAACGCCGTGCGTGGCGTGTGATCGACGCCAACGGCGCCATCCTCGGCCGCCTCGCCGTCCAAGTCGCTGACGCCCTGCGCGGCAAGGACAAGCCCGTGTTCACCCCCCACCTCGATGCCGGTGACTTCGTGGTCGTCATCAACGCCGAGAAGGTCGCCCTGAGCGGCAAGAAGGAGTCGGACAAGCTGTTCATGTCCTACTCCGGCTGGAAGGGCGGCGAGAAGTACCGCTCCGTGGCCCAGGTCCGCGCGGCCCATCCTGAGCGCCTGGTGATGCATGCCGTCAAGGGCATGCTCCCCAAGAACCGTCTGGGAGACCAGCTCCTGACGAAGCTCAAGGTGTACCCCGGTTCCAACCACCCCCACGCGGCCCAGGCCCCGAGCGACATGAAGTACGCCGGCTGATCCGCAGGCCCCCACCATTTCCATCCACACCATGTCGAAAACCAACGAATTCCTCGGGACCGGCCGTCGCAAGACCTCCGTGGCCCGGGTCCGCATTTCCTCCGGCTCCGGCAAGATCCTCGTCAACGGACGCGCCTTCGAGGTGTACTTCCCGCTCGAATCCCAGCGGATGGCGGTGCAGCAACCCTTCGTGACCACCGCGACCTCGGGCAAGTTCGATGTCTCGGTCAACGTCGAGGGCGGCGGCCCCATCGGGCAGGCCGGCGCGGTCCGCCACGGCATCGCCCGTGCGCTGATCGAGGCCGACGCCGCGCTGCGTCCCCTGCTCAAGGCCGACGGCCTGTTGACCCGCGATCCTCGCATGAAGGAGCGCAAGAAGTACGGCCAACCCGGCGCCCGCAAGCGCTTCCAGTTCAGCAAGCGCTGAGCCTCCTCCCTTCTCCACCCGGCAACGGGTGCGATCGACAGAAGCCCCGTCGTTTCCCGGCGGGGCTTTTCGTTTCACGCCGTCCCATCGCTCCCCCGCCAGGAACGGGACCGGATCTCCTCGAACCCGCACGGAATCCGGGATCGCCCTCGGCGGGGGATTGCCTCAACCTCTTCCCGTCCATTGTGACCATGAACGCCAGCCCCAACCCCGTCCGCGTCGCCATCGTGGGTGCCTCCGGATATTCCGGTGAGGAACTCGTGCGACTCCTGCTCCGCCACCCCCGCGCAGAACTGGTCGCAGTCACCTCGCGGCAGAGTGCCGGACAGACCATCGCCCAGGTCTTCCCGAAGTTCGCCATGCACCCCCGGGCCCGGTCGTTGAAGTTCAGCGATCCCGACACGACCGCCCTCGCCCAACAGGCCGAGATCGTCTTCCTGGCGCTGCCGCATGGGGTGGCCGCCGAGTTCGCCATCCCGTTGCTGCGGAGCGGTTGCCGGGTCATCGACCTGAGCGCCGACTTCCGCCTGAAGAGCGCGGCGGTGTACAAGGAATTCTACGCCCACGACCACCCCGCGCCGGAACTGCTGGCGCAATCGGTCTACGGACTGCCGGAGGTCCATGGAGAGGCGATCCGCGGCGCGCGTCTGGTGGCTTCGCCGGGGTGCTACCCCACGAGCATCCTCCTGCCGACGCTCCCGCTCCTGCGGGCCGGACTGATCAAGCCCACGGGCATCATCGCCGATTCCCTCAGCGGCGTGAGCGGAGCGGGTCGCAAGGCCGAGGTCGACTACCTTTTCTGCGAGTGCAACGAGAGCGTCCGCCCCTACGGCGTTCCCAAGCACCGCCACCTGTCGGAGATCGAGGAGCAGCTCTCGCTGGCGGCGGGCGGTCCGGTCGTCGTCCAATTCACCCCTCACCTCATCCCGGTCAACCGGGGCATCCTGACCACGCTGTACCTCGCGCCGAGCCGCCCGTTCTCGAACCCGACCGAAGTGGCCGCCCTGGGAGCCGAGATCGCGGACTGCTACTCGCGGGCCTATTCGGAGGCGCCATTCGTGCGGCTCCTCGAGGGCAAGGCGCTGCCGGACACCAAGAACGTCGTCGGCACCAACGTGGTGGAGATCGCCTGGCGGCTCGACCCCCGGACAGGCCGCCTTGTCGTCATGAGCGCCGAGGACAACATCCTGAAAGGGGCCTCGGGACAGGCAGTGCAGAGCATGAACCTGATCTGCGGCTTCCCGGAGACGGAAGGGTTGACCTGACCGTTCCCCGCGCCGCCGCGATCCGGACCGGACCGCAGCGCCCCCGGGCACCCCGAAGAACCGGGGTCCGCGAGGCCTGCGCCTATTGCCCGAACCGGCCTGCGAACCTATCCTGAGGGCGCTGCTTGAGAATTTGAACCATGAGTGAGACTCCGACCGCTGAAAATCCCATCCCGCCCGGCGACGCCACCCCCGCCTCCTCCGCGGCCCAAGGCACCACCCCGGAGGCTTCCTCCGCCGACCCGATGAAGGCGCAACTCGCCGAGGCCCAGGACCGCTACGTCCGGTTGTACGCCGATTTCGAGAACTTCAAGAAACGGGCCGCCCGCGAGCGCGACGAAGTCCGGCGCGCCACGACCGAATCGGTCCTGGGCCGGCTGCTGCCCGTGCTCGACACCTTCGAGATGGCCATGCAGGCCGCCTCACTGCCCAACACCACCGTCGATTCGCTCCGGGCCGGGGTCGCCATGATCCAGGGGCAGTTGCGGAACACCGTGGCCGACTACGGCGTCGAGGAGATCGACGCCGTGGGCAAGCCGTTCGATCCGGCCCTGCACGAGGCCCTCTCCCAGCAGGAGACCACCGAGGTCGCCGAGGGTCTGGTGCTCTCCCAGAACCGGAAGGGCTACCGGATGAAGGATCGCCTGCTCCGACCCGCCGCGGTGGTCGTGGCCCGCAAGCCGGGTTCCGCGATCGATACCCCCCCGATCGACAACCCCCCGAGCCAAGCCTGAACCATGGCCGCATCCAAGAAGCGCGACTATTACGAGGTCCTCGGGGTCGACCGGAGCGCCACGCCCGAGCAACTCAAGAAGGCCTACCGGAAGCTGGCCGTCCAATACCATCCGGACAAGAACCCCGGCGACAAGGAGGCCGAGGAGAAGTTCAAGGAACTGGGCGAGGCCTACGAGGCGCTGAACGACCCTCAGAAACGGGCCGCCTACGACCAGTACGGCCATGCCGCCTTCGATCCGCGCATGCGGGCCGGAGCCGGCGGGGGCCGGGGCGCTGGCGGCTTCCACGATCCCGCCGACATCTTCCGCGAGGTCTTCGGCGGCGGCGGCGGTGGCGGGAGCATCTTCGAGCAGTTCTTCGGCGGTGGGGGCGGCGACGATGACGAACCCGCCCACGGCGAGAACCTCCGCTACGACCTAGAGATCACCCTCGAGGAGGCGGTCAACGGCACCGAGAAGGAACTCACCTTCACCAAGCCCGTCCGCTGCGAACCCTGTGGGGGCGCGGGCGCCGAGAAGGGCTCCAAGACCGTGACCTGCCAGACCTGCGGCGGCCGGGGCCAGGTCACCCGCAATGCGGGCATCATCATGATGCGCCAGACCTGCCCCCGGTGCTCGGGTTCCGGCAAGGTGATCGAACGGCCCTGCCGCACCTGCTCGGGCGAGGGCCGGGTCAACCAGAAGGCCTCGGTCCGCATCCGTATCCCGGCCGGTGTCGACACCGGCGTGCGGCTGCGATCCTCGGGCAACGGGGCGGCCGGCGTCCGCGGGGCGCCCAACGGCGACCTGCACGTCATGATCCACGTCCAGGAGCACGAGATCTTCGGGCGCAATGGCCGGGATCTCACCTGCGAGGTGCCGATCCGTTTCGTCCAGGCGGCCCTCGGCGGCGAGATCGATGTCCCCACCCTCACCGGAAAGGCCCGCATCGCCATCCCTTCGGGAACCCAGTCCGGAAGCACCTTCCGGCTCAAGACCCGGGGTGTGAAGGATCTGCAGGGCGGTGGACAGGGCGACCTGCTGGTGACGGTCCGCGTCGAGATCCCCCAACGCATGAACGCCGCCCAGCGGGCCAAGCTCGAGGAGTTCGCCGCGCTCTGCGACGAGAACGTGAACCCGCAATCCAAGGGGTTCTTCGAGAAGGCACGGGACTTCTTCAAATAGCCCTCCGGGTCGTCCGGGCCGCTCCACCGCCATGCACCGCTTCCATTGCCCACCGGACCGGTGCCGGGAACCCGTGTTCGCCCTCGGCGACGCGGAGGCCCGCCACGCGTCCCAGGTCCTGAGGCTGCAACCGGGCGACCGGGTGGAGATCCTCGACGGCCGGGGCGGCCTCGTCGAGGCGGAGGTCCTCTCGTCCGGCCGGAAGGGCGTGGAGGTGCGGGCCCTGCATCGACACCTCCAGGCCCGGCCGCCCCGGGACATCGTGCTGTTGCAATCGCTCCTCAAGGGGAAGGCGCTGGAAACCGTCCTCGAGAAGTCGGTCGAGCTCGGGGTCTCCCGCGTGGTCCTGCTCGAGACCGACCACTGCGTGGCACGCGTGCCATCGACGGAGGTCGAGCGCAAACGCTCGTCCTGGACCCAGACGCTCATCGAGGCCTCCAAGCAGTCGCGGAACGCCTGGCTGCCCGAATTGACCGGTCCCGTGCCCCTGACCCGGGCTGTGGAGGGCCTGCGGGCCGCGGGCCGCAGCCGACTCTTGGTCGCTTCGCTGGCGCCGGGAACCCCCTCCCTCGGTTGCGTGCTGCGGGCGCTCCCCCCATCGCCGGACGACGCCCCCATGGCCATCGCCATCGGTCCCGAGGGCGACTTCAGCCCACGGGAACTGGAACACTTCCGGACCGCGCAGGCGCACGCCGTATCGCTCGGACCGTTGATCCTGAGGGCCGAGACCGCCGCGATCGCGGCCCTGGCGATCCTGGCAGATGTCCTCCGGGGATGGCGGACGGGCGAACCCATCCCTCCCGCCGGTGACTCCGACCGGCCCACCCCTCTCCCGACATGACTCCACTCCGGGCACTGGCCTTGATCACCGCCGGAATCCTGGGTCTGGCCGCGGCGCCACCCGCGCCATCCCGGATTCCCCGGGAAGCCTTCACCCTGAGCCCCTTCGATTGGATCCCGATCGTGCCTCAGGTCCGGGTGATTCCGGTGACCTTCCCGGAGAACCGGCCCATGGGGTACATCCATGCGCTGGCCTCCACGGGGGATCGGCTCTGGATCTCGGCCCACCCGTTCGGCGACACGAATCTGCCCCCGAATGCGGGCCGGCTCTGGAGCTATCTGCCCGGCGGCGATCGAATCGAACCGGTCACCGGGATCCTTCAGGGACACGCCGTCACCGGCCTTCGGGCCCGCGACAAGCGACTCTGGTTGATGATCGACGGAGGCTTGGCCCGGTTGGATGCCGTGGACTTCGCCGTGGATCCGTTCGGACAGCCCCAGGGAATGACCAGCACCCACCCCCCTGCGGTCGCCGAGACACGGCGGGGATTCTTCGCGCTGGGCGACTCCGGGGCGCTGTTCCGACTGTCACCCGATGAACGGGGCTTCCTGAAGATCGATGCGGCGCCCCCGGCCCCGGGCGACCGCGATACTTCCGCCTGGAGATTCCTCGCCGGTTCCGGCGACTGGCTACTGGCGGCGACCGACCGGCGACTGGCCCTCCGTCAGGCCGACGCCCTGCGCTGGAATCCGCAACCGCCCGCGCTCAAGCCCCGATCCCCGGAGTTGGATCCGCTGGGCATCACGGCCGTTTGTCCCGACGGCGAGGGCGGATTCTGGATAGGCACCGACGCGGGCCTCGGATTCCTCCAGGCGGAGACGGGCAACGTGCAGTTCCGGGAACGGACCAGAGGCGTGGCCGTTCCCGGCGGCCTCGGGATCCCCATCGCCGCGGGCATGCAGCCCACGTCGGCGGCGATCGAGGCGGCCCGGGCGCGGGTGGCCGAGGGCATCCGGGAGCGGATGAGGCTCCGGGCACGACTCGCCCGCGCATCCCGCGAGACCGGCGTCCCCGTCGATCCGGTCACGCCCACCAGCCGCATCCCCGGGGGAGTCCGGGCCCTGGCGATGGACCGGGGATTCCTGTGGGTGGCGGCGGTGGACCCCCGGGTCCCGATGCGCTCACGCATCCTCCTCTTCCACCCCGGCAGCCGGAAATGGGTCGGCGGGTTCTCCTTCGCTTTCCCGGTGACGGCCCTCGCGGTCGACGACCGGTACCTGTGGGTGGGCGCCGACACCCAGTTCACCCGGGCCACCCCGCTGCACGCGGTCGAGAAGTCGACCCTGCTGTCCATTCCCGCCCCCCGCTGGATTCCCGACGCCCTCGAGGCCGACGACATCCGCGCCCGGGTCGCCGCACTGCCCGCGTCGGAGAAGGCCGTGTTCGCCTTCTTCTCGGGCGACCCCGCCGGGGTGCTTCGATGGACCGAGGGCGAGGGTCTGACCGACGAGCAGGGCTTCCTGCGGGCGCTGAGCTATGATCCGGTCGGACTGAACCAGCCGGACCAGATGGCCCTGCACCTGCGCCGTCTGGTGCTCCGCCACCCGGACAGCGTCTTCACGGGTCTGGCCACCGCCCTTCTGGAACGTCTGCCGACGTCGGCCGGCACACCGCAGGAGGCCTCCCGGTCCGCCGGCCCGGATGGCGCCGGAGCTTCCCCGGTCCCGGAGGTCGGCAGCTCCCCCGCTCCGCCGGTCCCGACGCAGTCCCCACGGCCAACGGTTCCCGATGCCCCATCCCCCGGGCCCGCCACGGCACCCGCGACGACGAACGCCGTCACCCCATCCCGCCCATCGACGGCCCCGGCCTCCGAGGCCGCCCGGGTGCTGACGCGCCGCGACCTCAACCGCGACGGACGGTTGAATCTCGTGGAATGGCGTCTGTGGCGCGGTCCGAAGGCAGAGCTGAAGAACTGGGACCGCGATGGTGACGGACATCTGGACCCGACCGAATTAGGAGCCTTCCTCGACGCGAACCCGGGTCCGTGAAACCGCGACGACCGCGGGCCCAACCGCGGGACCGGGTCCCGTCGTCACCAGGACACGGCGGCCGTCATGCGGGTGCCGAAGCGGTTCTTGTAGAACAACTGCCGGTGGGTCGCGCCGAATTCGTGCACCATCTTGGTGATCTTCACGTCGAAGCAGCAGTACTCGGCGATCTCCATCATCTTGCCCGCGCGGTACCATTCGATGGCCTGGAGACCCTCGCTGGTCTTGCCCAGACCGAAGGTCGCCTCGGCGATGGAGTCCAGGGACAGCCGGTGCTTCAGGGTCTCCATCAGCTTGACCAGCATGTCGAGGGTGGGCAGCTGGGTGAGGTCGAAGACGGTGTATCCGTGGAGCACCTCGTAGTCGAACCGGAGGTTGTTGAACCCGACGACCAGATCGGCCCGCTGGAGTTCGCGGATGAGGGCGTCGACCCGGTCCTCACCGTAGATCTCGTAGCCGCCGCGCGCCGTGGAGTAGGTGACCCCCAGGCTCATCCGCATGTCCCGGATGTTGGACCAGCCGCCCACCTCGTCGGCCGACTTCTGCGTCTCCAGATCGAAATAGACGATGTTCCTCACCGCGCCCGGTGTCCGGGAAAAACCGCCCGAGGTCAAGCCGGTGGAATCTCCGGTCTGAGGTCCCCTGGCGGCCGATTTTCCCCTGCGAGCCGTCCACGGCGGGAGGCACCACCGGCCCGGTCGGCGGCCGCGGTCTCCTTGACGGTCGGGGGCGCGTGCGGTTTTCTCGGTGTTTCGGAACGAAACCTGAACACGTACATGAGCAACATCGTTGATATCCAAGCCCGCGAGATCCTCGACTCCCGTGGCAATCCCACCGTCGAGGTCGACGTCCTCCTCGACTCCGGCGCCGTCGGTCGCGCCGCGGTCCCCTCTGGCGCCAGCACCGGCGAGCACGAGGCCATCGAGCTGCGCGATGGCGACAAGAAGCGCTACCTCGGCAAGGGCGTCGGCAAGGCCGTCAAGAACGTGACCGACAAGATCGCCCCGGCCCTCGCCGGCGTGGACGCCTTCGACCAGCTCACCGTCGACAAGACCATGCTGGAGCTCGACGGCACCGAGACCAAGGGCAAGCTGGGCGCCAATGCGATCCTCGCCGTGTCTCTGGCCAACGCGAAGGCCGCGGCCGCGACCCTCGGTCAGCCGCTCTTCAAGTACCTGGGTGGGCCCAACGCCAAGGTCCTTCCCGTGCCGATGGCCAACGTCATCAACGGCGGCGCCCACTCCGACGCCCCGATCGACTTCCAGGAATTCATGGTCATGCCCCACGGCTTCGAGACCTTCAGCGAGGGCCTCCGCGCCATCACCGAGATCTTCCACGCCCTCAAGTCGGTGCTGAAGAAGAAGGGCCTGAGCACGGCCGTCGGTGACGAGGGCGGCTTCGCCCCGAAGCTCGAGAGCGCCGACGCGGCCCTCGACGCCATCGCCGCCGCCGTCAAGGACGCCGGCTACAAGTTGGGCAAGGACATCTTCCTGGCCCTCGACGTCGCGGCCTCCGAGTTCTACACCGGCAACGAGACCTACGTCTTCAAGAAGAGCTCCGGCCAGAAGCTCAGCGGCGACGAGATGGTCGAGTTCTACGCCCGCCTGTGCGCCAAGTACCCGATCGTCTCGATCGAGGACGGCTGCGCCGAGGGCGACTGGAAGACCTGGAAGAAGCTCACCGACAAGCTCGGCGGCAAGACCCAGCTCGTGGGCGACGATCTCTTCGTCACCAACGTGAAGTTCCTCCGCAAGGGCATCGAGACCGGCACCGCCAACTCGATCCTCGTGAAGGTCAACCAGATCGGCTCGCTCACCGAGACGCTCGACGCGGTCGAGCTGGCCCAGAAGAACAACTACACGGCCGTCCTCTCCCACCGTTCCGGCGAGACCGAGGACAGCACCATCGCCGACATCGCCGTTGCGACGAACTGCGGCCAGATCAAGACCGGATCGCTCAGCCGCACCGACCGCACCGCCAAGTACAACCAGCTCCTGCGCATCGAGCAGATGCTCGGCAAGAACGCCGTGTACGCCGGCCGCAGCGCCCTGCCCAAGGGTCGCTGACGCCGGGCGGCGGAGTATCGCAAGAACCCCCGCGCCTTCGGGCCCGGAGACCGTTCCAGGTCTCCGGGCCTTTTCGCGTCGACGGATCGCGTCCCCGGCACCCGCCCCATCTTTCGATTGGCGGAAGCCACGGTCCGCGCCCTACCGTCGGCCCATGATGCGTCTGTGGCAGTTTGTCGGATGGGTGATGCTCCTGTGCGGGACGGTGCGGGCGGCGAGGATGATGCCGCTCGAGACCCGCACCAACGACACGATCTTCTTCTCATACGCACAATCCCCGGATGGCCGCTGGATCGCCGGTGGTTCCCAGGTTCGCAAGGACCCGGTCGCCACCAACCAACCCCCGTCGGGCGGGACGGTGGCGCTCTGGCGGGCCGCGGACGGCCGGCGCGAGGTGGACCTGGGCGGACACGGGGCGACGGTGAACTGGATGCAGTTCTCGGAGGACGGCAAGACCCTGGTCAGCGCCAGCGGCACTTCCGGCCTTCTGAAGGTGTGGTCGATCCCGGACGGCGCCCTGCGGCACAGCCTCCAGCTCAAGGAACCGATCATCGCCTCCTCGACCCTCGGTTCGCAGCTGGTCTGCGCCCTGTCGCCGGACGGCAAACGGCTGGCGGCGGCCGGGGCGATCGTCAAGCCGGTCGGCATCAGCCAGACCTCCGAGGCCGCGACGCTCATGGTCTGGGACCTCACGACGGGTCGGGTGCTCTGGACCCTGCCGCAGTGCGGCGTGGGCACCCTGGCCTTCACCCCGGACGGGCAGACGCTGCTGGCCTACAGCCGGACCATCGTTTGGGAGGAGATCCGGGGATTCCACTCGGCGCGCATCGCCGATGAACGCCTGATGTCCTGGAACGCCTCCAACGGCGCCACGAACCTCATGTCGCCCATCCCGGGCATGAATCCGAGCCACCTGGTCGTCTCACCGAAGGCGAGCGCCGTGCTGGCTCTCTCGGGCGACCGGAACACCTGGTACGACCTCAAGACCGG
>JBEGWF010000013.1:0-8066 GCA_041177965.1 Verrucomicrobiota bacterium
AGCGTGAAGGCCCGGTGGCGTCCTCGGAGGGATACGGTGGGAGGCATCATGGCGTGGATGGGGGATTCCAGAGGGGATCGAACCCGCGTCCCTGCCGGCTGACAAGCGACAAGTCCGTCCCAGTGGGACGTCACGACTGGCCGGTCGGGGTGGGGTCGCCTCGCATCGGGGGGCGGACCGCCTCCGGGCTGGCGTGGCTCGGGGTTTTCTGCCCAGTCTTTTCCATGCCCTTGATCCCCCTCCAGCCCGAGGCGTATCGCCCCGCCCCCATGCTCAATCGCCGCACGTTCCTGGCATCGACCGCGGCCGCGATACCCCTGGGTCTGTGGGCGGAGTCGGCCGGGCGGTCGGCCGCGACCTCCGAGACGCTCGCGGCCCAGCTCCACGGCTCGCTCGACGGCGAGCAGCGGCGTCTGATCTGCCGGGAGTTCAACGACCCGCTGCGGCAGAAGGTGGACAACAATTGGATGATCACGGGGCGCTCGATCCGCGATACGCTCCGGCCCGACCAGCAGGACCTCGTGCGGCAGATCTTCCGCAAGCTCCATCATCCGGACCATGCCGACGCGATGATGCGGCAGATGGTCGAGGATTCGGAGGGCAAGGGCTTCGAGGGCGGTACCTCGGTGGCGCTGTTCGGCCAGCCCGGGACCGGCGCCTTCGAACTGGTGCTCACCGGCCGTCATTGCACCCGCCGTTGTGACGGCGACTCGGTGGCCGGGACGGCCTTCGGGGGCCCGATCTTCTACGGCCATCAATCGGGCCCGAACGATGAGGAGCCCGCCGACCATCCCGGCAATGTGTTCTGGTACCAGGCCCGCCGGGCCAACGAGTTGTTCCAGGCCCTCGATGGGAGCCAGCGGAAAACCGCCCTTGTCGAGGGACGCAGCCGTCCGGAACGGGCCACCGAGACCGTGCGCTTGAGCGGGCGTCGCGACGGGCTCCCAGGACTTCCCGTCTCGGCGATTAGCCCGGACCAGCGGGGCCTGCTCCGGAACGTGCTCCGCGACCTGCTGCTTCCGTTCCGCAAGGTCGATGTCGACGAGTCGCTGCGGTTGGTGGAATCGCAGGGGCTCGAGAACCTGCACCTGGCCTATTTCAAGGCGCACGACCTCGGCAACGACGGGGTCTGGGACGTCTGGCAGATCGAGGGGCCCCAGATGCTCTGGTACTTCCGGGGCGACCCGCACGTCCATTGCTGGGTGCATCTCCGCGACGCCAAGGCCTGAGGTCCGGGACGCTCCGACGGACGGATCCGGTTCAGGGCGCAGCCGGCTTCCAGGTCTTCTCGAGTTCGCGGCGGAGGCGGCCCACCTGCTTCGGATGCCGTGAGGCGAGGTCGGTCCGCTCGAAGGGGTCGTCGACGATCCGATACAGCTCGGGCTTCGCGTTCGGCTCGTTCCACGGGGCCGGCAGGATGAGCTTCCACCCATCGCGGACGATCCAGCGCCATCTCAGGCCGGATTCGGGACGGGCGAGGTCCACCGCATCATGCGTGAAGCACTCGCCCAGGACCGACGGTCGGCGGCGGACGGCCCGGGGATCTAGGAGGTCGATGCCGGGCAATCCCGCCGGGAGGTCCAGGCCCGCGGCGCGGAGGATCGTCGGCATCAGGTCGAGGCTCGACACCGCATGGGTGTCGTCGCGCTGCGGTTTCACGCGGCCCGGCCAGCCGATCAGGATGGGCGTCCGCAGGCCGCCGTCGTAGGGGCTCTGCTTGGACCGCGGCGCGTATTTCCCCGTCCGGGGATCGGTGATCCATCCGTTGTCGGTGACGAAGACCACGAGGGTGTTCTCGGCCGAGCCGCGGTTCTCGAGGAATCCGAGGAGTTGGCCGCAGGTCTCGTCGAACCATTCGACCATCGCCCGATATCTGGCCTCCGGCAGGGAGGGGGCGTTCCCGCGGTGCCGCGCGAGGAAGCGTTCCGGCGGTGTGTGCGGGTCGTGTGGCATCATGGGTGCGTACCAGACCAACCAGGGTCGGTTTTCCCGCTCGGCCATCTCCACGAAGTCCTCGATGGGTTTCATCGTGACCCGGCCGATCTCCAGGCCGGCGTCGCCGTGGCGGTCGCCCCGCGTCATGCCATGGGTGAAGCCACCGCGGGAGAAATCGTTCTGCCACCACTTCCCGCTCTGGAAACTCAGGTAGCCCCGCTCCTGGAGCCGTCGCGGCAGCGTGGGGGTCTGCTCGAGGAACGATGACAACCGTTCGCGCCCGGCCCGGTAGGCGTCGCTCCGGTAGAACTCCGCTCCGGTGATTCCCGTTGGTCGGGGCGGGTCGTTGCAGATCACGCCGTGCTGGTGGGGGTATCGGCCGGTGATCAGCGAGGCGAGGCTGGGACAGCACAGGCTCGACGGGACATAACCCCGGGTGAAGCAGAGCGACCGCGCGGCCAACCGGTCGAGATGGGGCGTGCGGATCGTGGGGTGACCCATGAAGCCATGGTCGGTCCAGGCCTGGTCGTCGGAGACGATCAGCAGGATGTTGGGGCGCTCCGGTCGGGGGCGGGTCGCTGCGGTCGCGGCATGGGCGCGCGGAGCGAATCCGGATGTCAGAAAGAGGAGGACGAATGTCGCGGCGCGAAGGAACGACAGTGGGTCCAGGGAAGGATTCCCCGGTGGAACACCCGGGTGCGGCCGATGGGACATGGTCCGGAGTCTTCCGATGTCCCCGATGGCCGACCAGCCGAAACGCGATGCTAGGCGCCCGTCGGCAGCAGTTCGGGGATCGGCGCGCCGAAGGGCAGGATCGGCATCGGACGACCGCCGAGATCGAGCAGCGATTCGTTGAAGTCGATGCCGAGGTGCCGGTACACCGTGGCCCAGAGGTCGTTGGGCGACAGCACCCGCTCGACGGGGTGCTCGGCCTTGGCGTTGGTGGCTCCCACGATCTGGCCGGTCCGCATTCCGCCGCCGGCCACCAGGAAGCTCATCGCCTGCGGCCAGTGGTCGCGGCCGGGCTGCACGACCCGCGTCTCGGTGCCGCGGTTGCGTTCGAGGCGGGGCGTGCGACCGAACTCGCCGGTCACCACGAGCAGGACCTTGCGATCGAGACCCCGGTCGTAAAGGTCGTCGATCAGGGCGCTGACGGCCTGGTCGTACACCGGGAAGCGCCAACGCGAGTCGTCGAAGATGTGGCAGTTGACCGCGTGCGAATCCCAATTGTAGGTGCAGCCGGCGGGGATGGGGCGGCCCGGAAAGGGGTTCTCCCAGACCATGGTGACGAAGGGACATCCGGCCTCGACGAGTCGGCGCGCCAGGAGCCCACGCTGGCCGTAGGCGTTCCATCCGTACCGATCGCGCACCGACTGCGGTTCACGCGAGAGATCGAACGCGTCGCGGACGGAGGCGCTGGTGAGCATGCCCAGCGCCCGCTGGTTGAAGCGATCCATCGCGGCGACCGTGCCGCTGGCGTCGAGGTCGCGGCGGAGGCGGTCCATTCCGGAGAGGAGGTGCATCCGGTCGTCGAGTCGGGTGGCGGCGGCCTGGGCCACCTCGAGGTCCTTCACGCGGAACCCGGGTTGGCTCGGGTCTCCCGCAACGATGAACGGGGTCTGCGAGGGCCCGAGGTAGGCCGACCCGAGGCTGAACACGTCGATGTGGTTGCGACCGTCGTCCACCCCCGCCACGCAGGCTGGCAGGGGGCTCCTGCGGCGCGACTCCAGCATGCGGGTCACGATGGAGGTGACCGCCGGCGCGTCGTTGACGAATTCGGTGGGCGTCGCCGGGACGCGCCCGGTCATGAAGCGCTTGTGCGCCCCGCCGTGGTCGGCGAAGTCGTGGCAGACCGAGCGCACGAGGGTGTAGCGGTGGGCGATCCTGGCCTGCCGGGGGAACAGTTCGCAGATCTCGATGCCCGGGACGTTCGTGCGGATCGGCCGGAAATCGCCCCGGTACTCCGCCGGGGCGTCGGGCTTCATGTCGTAGGTGTCGAGCTGCGAGGGGCCGCCGGGCAGCCAGACGAAGATCACGGCCCGGTCTTCCGGGGTCGTTCCCGGTTCCGCCCCGCGCGCCCGGAGTTCCAGCAGGTCGGCCAAGCCGAGGCCCACCGCACCCAGCCCCCCCAACTGCAGGAAGCTCCGCCGGGACAACGGTCCCGGGCACGGAACGATCTGGCTGGCGGGATGGGGCATTGGATCGACCGTATGCGCCTGGGCCCATCGGGGCAAGAGCGGCTTGGGATCGAGCAACCTTGCCTTGGATCGCCGTCGGGCTCGGGAGGATTTCCCCGTCCCGCAGCCCGGTGGGCGACCCTGGCTCGTGTCGACCGTTGCCACGGATCGCTGGAGGATCCGCGTTGTCATCGACCCGGGGTGCCTCGCATGGATAGGCTCGCGCCATGGACGGGATGTATTGGATGGCGGCGATGGCGGTGGGCGCGGTGATGGGTGCGGCCGGAACCGCGTTCGTCCTCCTGCAGCGGGCGCGTGCCGCGTCGCAGGCGTCCGAGGCGTTTCGTGCCGAGGCCGAGGCGGCCCGGTCCGAGGTGGCCCTCCTGAGGTCCCAGGCCTCGGCTGCCCAGCAGGGCGAGGCGGCCGCGAAGGCGACCCTGGGGGCGGTTCAGCAGCAGGTGCAGGAGCTGCGCGGTCAGGTCGACGACGAGCGCCGGCGCGCCGGCCAGGAGGCCGAATCGCGGTCGAGGGCCCAGCAGGATCTCCGCGCCCTCGAGGAACGGTTGGTCGAACGCGAGCGGTCGATCAACGAGCTGAAGAACACCATCGACCAATCCAGAGCCGCGCTGACCGAGACCTTCAAGGCGACCGGTTCCGACGTCCTGAGGCAGGCGACCGAGCAGTTCCTGAGACAGGCGAAGGAGCAGTTCGAGGGTCAGCAGAGCCTGTCCCGTCAGGAGCTCGAGGCCCGGCAGAAGGCCATCGATGCCACCCTGACGCCGCTGCGGGAGCAGCTCGCCAAGAACGAACAGTTGGTCAAGGAGCTCGGCGAGAAGCGCGAGGGCGATGCCAAGGCCCTGGGCGAGCAGTTGAGGCAGATCGCCGAGCTGCAGCAGCGCGCCTCCAGCGCCGCCCAGACGCTCTCCAGCGCCCTGCGCGACAACCGCCAGCGCGGCCAGTGGGGCGAGGTGTCGCTGCGCAACATCGCCGAGATGGCGGGCCTGGTGGCGAACGTCGATTTCAACGAGCAGTCCAGCGTCGAGGGCGAGGCGGGCAACCTGTTGCGCCCCGACATGACGGTGCGCCTGCCGGGCGGGCGTTTCGTGCCGATCGACGCCAAGGTGCCCATGAGCGCCTACCTCGATTCGCTCGACCCGTCGCTGCCCGACGCGGAGCGTCTGGCCCGGCGGTCCACCCACGCCCAGGCGCTCCGGAACCACGTCCGGACGCTGGCCTCGCGCCGCTACGCCGAGGCGCTCGGCGGCGGGGTCGAGGTCACGGTGCTCTTCGTGCCCCTCGAGAGCGGACTGATCGCGGCCCTGGAGGAGGATGGATCGGTGTTCACCGAGGCCCTCGACAAGCGGGTGGTCATCACCACGGCCTCGACGCTGCTGGCCCTGTTGCGGACCTGCGCCCTCCAGTGGCAGCAGGCCAAGCTCAACGAGAACGCGCGAAGGATCGGCGACAGTGCCCGAGACCTCCTTTCGCGGATCGGGGTCTTCGCCGAGCACCTCGAGAAGGTGGGCAAGGGCCTGGAGGCCGCCGCGAAGGGCTACAACAGCGCGGTGGGATCCTTCAATTCCCGCCTGCTCCCCGGTGCCCGCGACACCGCCGAGCTCGCCGGGGCTCCGGAGCGGCCGCCGGCCGAACTGGATCCGGTGGTCACCGTGCCGCGTGAGATGACCGCGCCGTCGAGGTCGGGCGGAACGGGTTCGCCGGGGTGAGGGTGGGGATCGGTCGATCGACCGGTTCCGGATCGGGGATCGGATCGGGGATCGGATCGGGGATCGGGGTGGGGCGTCGGGGCTACTCGTAGGTGAGCGCCAGTTGGTCGCCCTCGATCGTGAACCTCGTCCACCGCCGGGACTGCGTGTCGCCGACGCGGAAGAACCGCAGCGATCCCGACAGCGGCACCCGGAAGGTGCGGGTGGCCGCGTCGAGCCGGGCACCGGTCACCGGGGTGGGGGCGCCGCCGAGGGCGTCGGAGGCCAGCAGCACCGCCGCCGCCGGGGCCTCTGGGGCGCCGAAGACCCAGTCGAAGGATTGCGGCCCCGTCTCGTCGCGGAAGGTGATGCGGGCGCTGTGTGGGGCCTTGGGATCCAGCGGCTTGCCGGGCGTGTGCACCACGCGGTGACCCATCGGTTCTTCCACGAGTTCGAAGGGGGCGGTCTTTCCGTCGATCTCGAGTCGGACCGAGTCGGGGGCGATCGTGGTCTCGAGGTTGGCCAGGCGAACGGTCACCGAGGCGATGGGATCGGCCGGCGCCTCGCCCACGGCCGGGCTGGCATCGCGCACGGTGGCCCGCAGCGGACCCGGCACATCGGCCGAGTAGTTGTCGAAGCGGGTGTCGAGGGCGTGGTCGGCGGTGAGCGCGAAGGCGAACACCCCGGAGATCCCCTGATCGAAGTTCTCGTCCATGCCGGCCACCGTGTGCAGCGGGATGCTCGAGTTGGTGGCCGAGTAGAGCTGCCCCATCAGGATCGATCCGGCCAGTTGGAAGACCATCCGGTAACGGTGGGTCGGGTTCAGCGGGAAGGGCGATTCGTTGACCTGCCGGGTGGCTTGTTCGCCCTGGACGAGGTTGATCTGATGGAAGCCCGAGACGGAGTTGTAGTTGTAGGTGTATCCCTCGGTGGTGCCCAACCCGAGGTTGGCCGCGCGGCCGATGAGACCGAAGGCCTGGTTGATGTCGGTGCGCCAACCGGTGATCTCGGCCTGGACGCGTGCCCGGGTGTAGGTCTTCTCCGGCCTCAGGCTGCCGATGCGCTGCGGCCCCAGCAATTCGGGAGCCGGGCTGCCGGGTGCGCTCAGTTGGTAGTGACCGCCCGAGATCCTGTAGGTCCCTCCCGCCCCGAAGTCCTTGAGCGGTTGGTACCTGGACCAACCGGCGTCGTTGCCATCCTCGAAATCGTCGGTCTGCGCCTGCAACATCGGGGCGTTGCAAAGGGCCAGCAGGAGCGACACTCCGGCCGCGATGCGGCCATGGACGCGGGGGTGGTGGCGGGTCTTCATGGGATGGAAGTCAGCCAATCCGGGGCGACGTTCCTTGGCAAGCCGCTTTGGTCGTGTCGCCTCAGCGACCGCAGAGGCAGGTGATCACGGGATCCGGGGCGACGTGGATCCCCGATCGGGCCAGGGCCTGCTCGACGCCCTCCATGAACGCCTCGCTCAGTCCGGTCGAGGCGGGGCGGAGGCATCGATCATGACGATGCAGGGTGCTCCCCGCAGGAATATCCCGGAGGGCCGCCTCGAATTCGGGGATCGACCGACAGGTGACCACCTTCGACCGGTGACGGAATCCCACGGCGACCAGCGGCGAGGGGTGCTCCTCGTCCCCGTCGTTCATCACCAGGAATCCGTGGTCGCTGCCCAGGGGAATCGGGATGCGACGGAAACCATTGTCCACCCGGCCCAGTTCCACGGGACCGCCGGAGTGGGAGGTGCGGGCGGAATCTGCGGAATGGGCCCGACGTTCCGGAGGCACGGTCGTCGGGGTGGCTTCAGGCACGTTGCTCCCGGGCGGGGGCTTCGCCGGTGAGTTGGAGTCTGCGGTGGGGGAGCAGGCTCCGAGCGTCAGGCACAGCCAACCGAGGCACAGGCACCGCCATACCCGGCCCCGATCCATGGCAAGGGCCTGGAGGGACAGGACATCCGAAAGGCTGTGGAAGGGGGACTCCATGAATCCTGATTTCCGGACACACTGCGTCGGAAGGGCGGGGAAGGGGAGAGCCAAAACGTCGGGCCCTCGGACCTTGAGCCGCTCCGTCTCGCCGTGGGCGCGGACCCGCCCACCTCCCATCGATCCCGGATCCAGCCCATGGTGCCATGGGTGTCCCTGGGTTCATTTGTGCCGTTTCCTCCCGGGGTCTCCGGTGATACCGTCCGGCCATGCCCTCGGAACTGGCCTCCCGGGAGACGGTCCATCCGACCGTCCTTCGGATCGTCCTGCTGCTG
>JBEGWF010000014.1:0-43673 GCA_041177965.1 Verrucomicrobiota bacterium
CATCCAGGAACCGCCCCGGATATTCCGGGGCCCGCTTGGCGGTGCTGAAGGCCGATTCGATGAACGGATTGTCGTTGGGCGTCCGCGGTCGGGAGAACAACTGCGGCATGCCGTGGTCTTCGCAGAGCCGTTGGATCGGCTTGGCCTTCATCTGACGGCCACGGTCGTTGATGATTTCCGGTCGTTGGCCTTCGGGCAGATCGAGGATGTTCTGGTCAGCCAAACCACCCTCCAGCAGCAATCGGGATTCCTCGGCGGTCTGTGACCAGGCGATTCGCCACTGGATGGTCTTGCGGGACCACTCGTCCAACAGCAGGTACAGGTATAGGTACAGCCCCTTCTGTTGGGTCATCAGGTAGCTGATGTCCCAGCACCAGCGTTGGTTGGGTCCGGTGAGTTCCTTGCGCACAGGCGGCTTCGAGTTGCCGTTGTGGCCGCGCCAAGCACCGCGTGCGGTCGTGAGGCCCTCCTGCTTGAGAACCCGGTAGACCGACGAGAACGAGGCCTGAAACAGGCCCTGGTCTGCGGCGGTCACGGCCAGGATCCGGTGGGACAGATCGGCGTATTTCTGGTCCTTGGCCATCGCAACGATTTGCGAGGTTTCCTCAGCCAATAGTTTGTGAAGGGGGTTCGTGGGCCCAGGCTTCCGATCGTGAAGACCGCGCCCGCCTCGGATCCTCTGCTGCCAGCGGACGATGCGGCGGTACTGGACCATGAGGATCGAGCACGAGCGCCGCACCGACGCGCCATTCTGCAGGGAGGAGTCGATCACCGAGAGGATCTCCAGTTTGGTCTCAGCCTTGAGCCGTTGAGCGGCTATCGGACCGACGAAACCCCATTGGTTTTTTTTCGCAAGAGGGTCAGTTCGACCGCCATGTCTGCGAGGGCCCGTTCTTTTTCCATCAACTCCTGTTTGAGAGCTTCGAACTCGGAGGATGCCACGGTTTCAGCCTTCCGCCCTGGCTTGGCGCTCAGCCGCACGAGGGCACCCTCCTTGACCTGCTGGCGGATGCGGGCCAGATCGGTCGAGAAGAGGCCTTCCCGGCGCAGCAACTCGCCAACGGGTTTGTCGCTGGACTGGGCCTCCAGGTAGATTTGGAATTTCTTCTCGGCGCTGAGGAAGCGGCGCTTCTTGTTCGAGCCCGTTTCGGGCGTATCGGATGGATGGTCGTTGGTCATGTCTTCGGTGGTGGTTGTGACCGCCTCAGGCGGGGGATGGTTCCGGTCGCCCTCCGGGCTCCCTCCACCATCCCCCCGCCTGCCACCTCGTAGCGTATTGTCAGCCAACCGTCAGGTCACAGACTCAAAAACGTCGCGCATGGGATACCGTAAATGTTTTCCTGTGTTCCTGCTTTGTTTTATAATACCTGTCTTCAGTCTGATGTCTGATCAGCCCAAGGCTTTGAGGTTGAGTGGGGTTGGAAAACGTACCAAATATGACATTGATGGCAAGACGGTTCGGACTGAGCAAAAAGATGATTTCTATTTGGACATCGATGAAAACGGAAGATGGTTGCTGACCTCGATTTCTAGTGCGGTTCCCCAGAAGAAGTTTTCCATAGGATACGATGGTACCAATACCACCGAAATGGAGTACCTTGCAGGGGAATTTCAGTATGAAGGGGCGACCAACAAGACGGTTGTTTTGAGTGAAGATAGTGCTACCAGCATGTGCAGCATATATTCTGGCAACGAGTTCCCATTCGACCTCTGGCCACCGTCAAAGTTTGCCTGGTTCGCATTGGCCTCCAAACAGTATCTTGCTGATACCCAGCGGCAGGGTCGCATCGGCGACTTGTTCAAGAGTTTGGACTTCATGCCGATCTGCTACGCCCTCACGGTCAAACCGAATTTCAAGAAGGAGTGGCCTCAAGTCATGGACGGGGCCGATTTGTATTTTGACATCACTGGATATCCGAAGGATCCCATCGGTGTCAGGTTGCCCGACAACGAGAGAGATTATGGGATGGCTCAGGAATCTTGGAAACGGCTCAAGGAGAAGACCTCCGGTGTGAAGATAGGAACGGTGCGCTCGATGGATTTGAGGGATTTTGGAGGATGGACCCTGCCTTCAAGATATGTGCTGGAGGTCAGTTGGCGGGCATCTGAAGCGCCGGACAATTCCGTGGGAATCGACAATTTGAAGGACCGGATGGTTTTGGAGATTTCAGACGTCAAACCGATTGGATCGGTGACCGGAAGGCCGGAATTCGTCGGTCCAGGCGTCCTGGTGAAGGATTACAGGTTCCGGCACATCGATGACTCGATCGCCATGGAATATCTCCCCTATGAGATCACTGATAAACGTTGGAGATCCATGGATGAAAAACCATTGAAGATGCGGGCCCTTCACAATCGTTCCCAGAGTCCTCGATTCGGAAATGTTCGGAACCAAGTGTACAAATATTTTGGGGTGGGTGCTTTGGTTCTGGTTTTTATTTTTCCTTTCCTCGCTATCGTTGTCAGGTTTATTAAAACAAAGCATAAAAAATGAAAAATCACAGAAAAGCAATAGTTCTCATTGTCGCTGGTGTGGTTGCTACCCAAACCCTGCTGGCTGGGGCTTGGTTTGCTGGTTGTACCATCAGGATAAGGAATGAGTGGACCGGGGGTGTTGGTTTTGATGGTAAAACATCGACTCCTTGGTGCGAGGTTCCCAATAATTACTATACATCGTCCAACACCTACCGCCCCTATTGCAACGGATATCAATATAGCGAAGGTTTTTGCGATTCAAGCAAATGGGCATGGGGATGCGATTCAAGTAAGTTGAACGGGTACGGTTGGAAGATGCCGATTGCCGGAACTTGTATTCAGCAATACAATGCCGACGGATCCATCATCAAATTCAAGATTCCTTGTACAAACCCGGAATCTGAGGGGCAACGGTTGGTGATCCGAACCCAATGCAGCGAGAAGTGAGTTGTCGGTGGTTCGAATCAGTTTTGCCCTTTGAAGCCTTGATATCCAGCGTGCGGGTCAACGCTTGGCCAAGGGTGATGACGATGGCGAATGTGCGGGTGCATGATGGTTGCACCCGCACTTTTTTTCGCGGCCACAGGAATGATGGTTGTTGAACTTAAAATCGATGTTCTGTTGGGCTGCCTTACGAAAACGTGAAAGTGATTATCTAATAGAAGCATTCCGCGAAGGGGTGGATCGCATGATCGATCCCATTCTTCGATATCGGATAGCTTGGATTTGTATTCCCATCCTGCTGATAAAAATTGGTGTCTATGGTTTGGCTTGGTTGAACTCCGCTGCCGTGGATGCCCAATACTTTGAGGGCTCCAAACCTCGAATCGATTTCAACAAGATCAATCCGGAGGTGTTGAAGTTGGCTTCACAGGATGTCCTGTGGTATCTTGAGATCGTTTCAAAGGGCTACTCATCGGGTAAAGACTCGGGCGCATTCTATCCGGCTTGGCCCTTTTTTCTGAGGTGGATCGGTTGTGCTGACAGCGCTTGGAGTCCTTTGATCGCCGCCGGTGTAAGCACCATTTTCTGGTGTCTGGGATTGGTGATTTTTTTTCGTTGGGCGGCGACGACTCTTTCGAGGGAGGTCGCATGGAGTCTGGTGCTGGCGAATCTGCTCCTACCCAGTTCCATGACCTTCTGGATCGGATTCACCGAATCGCTGTTCTTCTTCCTGTTTGTCGTGTTCGTGACGTTTGCAGACGATCGTCGTGCGTGGATCTGCTGGTTGACCGCGCTCATCCTCCCGCTGACCCGACCGGTGGGCGTCTTCGTCGTGATCATTCCCGGTGTCTGGTGGTTGTTGGGCCACCGGCGAGTCTTCGCCTCGGTTTGTATTCTTTGTTTCCTGGTGGGGTGGTCGATCTATTTCGGGATCATGTGGTATCATCTCGGCCACCCGTTGGCGGGTTGGGCCGCCCAGAGGTTCCATGTCAACTCTCCGAGCCTCAGCTATCTCAAGGATGTGCCGCGATTCCTGGGCAATCTCTTCCATGTCACCTCCTTCCACGATCCGACCGGATCCCTGCTCGATCGGTTGGTGTTCATCGGTTCCTTCTGGGGAGTGGTGCGATTGTGGAGCATCCGGCCGTCTTGGTGCGTGACCACCGGTGCGATGCTGTTGATCCCGGCGATGACGAACCAATTCCTGTCGTTCTCCAGATTCACCATCGTGGCCATCCCGCTCCTCTTGCCGATCGGCCAGATGCTCATGCGGCTTCGGTTTCGATGGTTGTGCCTGTGGATAGCCCTGTCGCTGGCGACCCAGTACCATTTGATCCACCGGTTCTTCACCTTCGGTTGGGGAACCTGAAGCTCCGTTGATCCGTTCGAGTCGGGGCTTTTCGACCGGTTCGATCCGGGGTTAGCCTGAACCCATGGATGGCGAAGGCACGGGCGATGGGCGGGGGACGGGCACCAACCGCCGGACATTCCTGCGGGCGGGGGCCGCTGGTCTGGCAGGATGGGCCGGCCTCGCGCTTCCTGCATGGGCCGCGGACACCGTCCGACTGCCCTTCGACAATGGCGAACGCCCGCTGGTCAAGTACCCCCAGAAGCGACCGCTGATCCGACACACCGCCCGCCCTCCCCAGTTGGAGACACCGTTCGAGGTCTTCCAGGAGAGTCTGCTCACGCCGAACGACGCCTTCTTCGTTCGGTATCATCTGGCCGGGTCTCCTCCGCCGAAATCCGTCCTGGATCCGGAGACCTTCCGGTTGCAGGTGCGCGGCACGGTGCAGACGCCCCAGATTTTGAGCCTCGCGGACCTGAAGGAAAGGTTCGAGTCGGTCGAGGTGGTCGCCGTCAACCAGTGCTCGGGGAACAGTCGTGGGTTTTTCCAACCGCGCATTCCCGGAGGCCAATCCGGCAACGGCAACATGGGCTGCGCGCGTTGGCGCGGCGTGCGGTTGGCCGATGTGCTCAAGGCCTGCGCGGTGCTCCCCCGGGCCAAACAGGTGCTCTTCGACGGGCTCGATCGCCCCCTCGTGGCCGGCATTCCCGATTTCGTGAAGGCGCTGGAGGTCGAGCAGGCGCTCGACCCCGACGTGCTCCTCGCCTGGGAGATGAACGGGGAGCCGCTGCCCTGGCTCAATGGATACCCGCTGCGTCTGGTCGTCCCCGGCCACTATGGGACCTACTGGGTCAAGCACCTGCATTCCATCGAGGTGGTGGATGCCACGTTCACCGGGTTCTGGATGAATCCTGCCTATCGCATCCCCGACGATCCGTGCGCCCACGTCGCCCCGGGCACCGCGCCCAAGCGCACGGTGCCGATCCAGCGTTTCAATGTCCGCTCGTTCCTCACCAGCCACCTCGATGGCGATCGGATCGCGCCGGCGGGGCGGGGCGTCGCCTTGCGCGGCATCGCCTTCGATGGCGGATCGGGCATCCGTGAGGTGACGGTCTCCACCGATGGCGGGCGGCATTGGGTCACCGCGGAACTCGGCAAGGATCTCGGTCGCTACGCCTTCCGCGAGTGGACCCTCGACTGGAGACCTCCGGCGCAGGGAACCGCCGAGATCCTCGTGCGGGCGACCAATCGTCTGGGGCAGAGCCAGCCGCTGGACCCCTTGTGGAATCCCGCCGGCTACATGCGCAACGTCGTGGAACGCACCGTCCTGAGCCTATGACATTTCCTCCACACTCGTTCGTGGGCCTGAGGGCCTGGATCACCGTTGCAACCGGAGCGCTGTCGTTGGTTGCGGCGACTCCGGTGCCCGAGAATCCCAGAACCAATCCGCACCTCCGCGATGTCTGGGTACTGCCCGTGGGTACGGCGGGTGAACCGGCCCTGCCGGGGGGCGAAGCGGCTGCCCCCATCCGCCGTCATTGCGGCCTGTGCCATTCCTACGACTACATCGCCACGCAGCCCCGCCTCGGTCGCACCGGTTGGACGGCCAGCGTCGAGAAGATGCGTGCCAAGTACGGGGCTGCGATCCCCACCAACGAGGTTCCGGCGCTGGTCCAGTATCTGGTGAAGCACCACGGCAAGGAATGAGGCCGAGTCGGGATCCCCGCGGGCGCATCACTTCCGCTCTGGCCATGGAATGCACCCTGGTTCCATCGTCGGCCCACACGATGATTCAAGCACGGAAGTTCAACGCTTGGGGGCCGCGCGCGTTCTGTCGGATGATCGCTGGCCTGCTCGCGTTGCTGGGAGCGATGGGACCGATGGCCGCGGCCGATGCTCCTGCGAAGGCCCCGGGCAAGGCGACCGAGCCGGCTCCGCGCGGGAACCTCCACCGACGCTCACCCCTGCCCAACGTGGTGCTCCTGGCCGCAGGCGGCGGTTGGGATTGGGAGCCGGCGACGGGCGCGTCCATCGCCGTCACCACCACCTCCCGCTACCCGAACTTGGAACGCCTCGCCGCCTCCGGCCAGCGGTGGACGGGGGCCTACACGGGCGGGCCGTCGGCCGCCGCCAGTCGGGCCGCCTTGATGACCGGGCGTCACTCCGGCCACGGACGCATCCGTGGGGCCACGCCACCGTCGTTGGCCGCCGAAGACGTCACTCTGGGTGAGGTGTTCCGCGAGGCGGGTTACCGGACGGCGGTGATCGGTGTCTGGGATCTGGGAGGCAACGGCACACCCGGGCATCCGATGCGTCAGGGCTTCGCCGATTGGTTCGGTTTTCTCGATTCCCGCGAGGCCCGGGACCTGTATCCCAAGGCGCTTTGGCGCAATGCGGAGACCTTCGACAATCTCCTGGATCAGCGGGGGCGCCTCGCCAATTACGCCCCCGACTGGTTCGCCCGCTTCGCCACCAATTACATCCAGGTCCATGAAGATCATCCGTTCTTCCTGTACGTGGCGCATCCCCTGCCGGGGAGTTCGGCCTCCGACGAGGTGCGCGATCGTCATCGCATGGTTTGGGATCGGTTTGTCGGGGCCGTCGTCCGCGAACTCGAACAAAGCCGCATCCGCCGGGAGACGATCCTGGTGGTGACGAGCACGGGCGGCGTCGGTCCGGGTGAAGACCCGTTGGCCGAAGCCCGGCTCCGGGTGCCGCTGCTCGTCAGTTGGCCGGGCAGGATCGCGGCCGGGCAGACCCACGACCGGCCGGTGGCCCTATGGGATGTCCTGCCCACGCTGGCCGCGCTGGCCCGGGTGAACGCCCCCAAGGACCTCGACGGCATCTCCCTGGCACCTGAACTGATGGGGCGCCAGGAGCCGACGCCGCGCACCGGCGGTCTCTACTGGGAGACGGCCCAGACCCCGCCGCGCCGGGCCCTCCGATGGGATCACTGGAAGGTCGTCGAGCGTGCCCCGGGCGGCGACCTCGACCTCTTCGACCTGAAGGCCGATCCTGCCGCGGTGCATGATGTCGGGGCGGTTCACCCCGAGCGCCTGGCCGAGGCCCGCCGGCGTCTGAGCGAGTCGGCCGATCCCTTCGCGGCCAATCGCCCCTGAAATCCGACCATGAGTCCCACCGATGCCCTCACGCTGCTGGAACGGTTTCGAACCGGACAAGTCCCTGCCGAGCAGGTGCTGCACGCCTTCCAAGCGGCTCCCGTCGTCGATCTCGGCTTCGCCGCGGTCGATCAGCACCGGGCCCTGCGCAAGGGCTTTCCCGAGGTGATCTTCGGCGCCGGCAAGACTCCCGATCAGGTGGTCGCCATCGCCTCCGAGATCCTGGCCGCCGACGGCCGCGTGCTGACCACCCGCGTGAGTCCGGAACAGGCCCGGGCGTTGAAGCGCCGGTTTCGCCGAACGGTCCACCATGAGGCGGCCCGCTGCCTGACCCTCGAGAAGTCGCCCCTGCCCAAACGCCCGGGAACCATCGCGGTCGTGGCGGCGGGCACCACCGACCTGCCCGTCGCCGAGGAGGCGGTCGTGACCGCCGACTTCATGGGCAACACCGTCCAGCGGATCTACGATGTGGGCGTGGCCGGGTTGCACCGGCTCCTGCGACGGTTGCCCGAGATCCAGTCGGCGAACGTCGTGATCGTCGTGGCGGGCATGGAAGCCGCCTTGCCCAGCGTGGTGGGAGGACTCGTCGGCAAACCCATCATCGGGGTTCCCACGAGCGTGGGCTACGGCTCCCATTTCGGGGGACTCACGGCCCTGTTGGGCATGCTCAACTCCTGCGCCAGCGGCCTCACGGTGGTGAACATCGACAACGGCTTCGGTGCGGGTTACGCGGCCAGCGGCATCAACGCGCTGGTCGCCTCGGCTCGGACCTCATCGGCTCCATCATCGTCGACCGATCTCCCGTCGTCGCCGACCCGGGGTCGGCTCAAAGACGCTCCGAAGCGACGCGGTACAGTTGTTCCGAAGCGATGACATCGGCCGCGCCGGCGGGCACCAGATGGTCGACCGGCAGTCCGTGTTTCACGCGTTCCCGTATCTCGGACGACGACACCCCGAGCGGCCACCCGCGCAGGTGCCGAAGGCGCCAGGGTTCGGGCAGCGTGGCCTGGGGCTGGCCGGGCCTCGGGATCACCACGAAGGTCACCGACCGGGCAAGGGCTTCGGCTTCGCGCCATTGGGGCAGGGTGGGCACATGGTCGGCGCCGATCAGCCAGAAGAGCTCCGCGCCGGGATGCCGCGCCTCGAAGCCCCTCACCGTATCGATCGAGTAGCTCACGCCACCGCGTGTCAGCTCGTCGGTGTGGACCTCGGTCCGGGATCGGCCGGCCAGCGATCGGCGCAGCATCCGGAGGCGGGCCGCGTCGGGGGCCGGTCGGGATCCCGGTTTGAACGGCGACCGGGCGGCGGGGATGAAGAAGAGCCGGTCTAGGCGCAACTCCTCCAAGGCCGCCTGGGCGACCAGCAGGTGGCCGTGGTGCAACGGATCGAACGATCCGCCGTACAACCCCAACCGTGGTGTCTGATCCGCTCCCGAAGGCGTGGGCGAGACCTCTGGATTGGGCGGTTTCATGTCTGCAGACCCCGACTCCGCGCGCTTCTTCCGCCCGAGTCAACCCTCCATGCCCCGCCTGTCGACTCACCCCACCCCGATGATGGCGGATGGATCCGTCGTGCCGTCGCCTTCTTTCCAACCGGATCGATCCGGTTTAGCATCCGCGCATGGTTCACGCGTCCGATTCGTTGATCGCCACGGTCCGCAAGCCGCTGCCCCCGTCGCAGTTCGATGCGTTGTCGAAAGAGATCCTCGAACTCAAACGGCGACACAACGCCGTGATCCTGGCCCACAACTATCAGGTGCCCGAGATCCAGGACGTCGCCGATTTCGTCGGCGATTCGCTCGGTCTGTCCCAGCAGGCGGCCAAGACCTCGGCCGACGTGATCGTGTTCTGCGGGGTTCATTTCATGGCGGAGACGGCCAAGATCCTGAATCCGGGCAAGCGGGTCATCCTTCCGGACCGCGATGCCGGATGCTCCCTCGAGGAGAGTTGCCCGGCCTCGAAACTGAGGGAACTGCAGGCGACGAATCCCGATTTCTACACCATCGCCTACATCAATTGTTCGGCCGAGGTGAAGGCGCTGAGCGACTGCATCGTGACCAGCGGCAATGCCGTCAGGATCGTCGAGCACGCGCCGAAGGATCGTCCACTGTTGTTCGTGCCCGACGAGAACCTCGGGGCCTGGGTCATGGAGCAGACGGGCCGGCCGATGACCCTCTGGAAGGGCAATTGCTACGTCCATGTGGAGTGGACCCATCAGGCCATCACCCGGATCCGGCAGCGGTATCCCGGGGCTCCGTTGGTGGCCCACCCCGAGTGCACCCGATCGGTGCGGATGCTCGCCGATGAGGTCTGCTCCACCGAGAAGATGGTCACCTGGTGCCGCAACACCCCGGCCAAGGACATCATCATCGCCACCGAGGCGGGCATGTTGCACCGGCTTCAGAAGGAGTGCCCCGACAAGCATTTCATCCCGGCTCCGACCGACCGATGCGCCTGCAACGAATGCCGCTTCATGAAGATGAACACCCTCGAAAAGCTCCGGGATTGCATGTCCACGCTCGAGCCCCAGGTGGAACTGCCGCCCGAGATCCTCGAGCGCGCCCGCAAGCCCATCGAGCGGATGCTGGAGATCAGCGCCCTCCCTGTGGAGAACGCGGGCTGATCCGTTGATCCCTCAGCGGACCCCGGCTCCCGGCCCAGCCCCTGAAGTTCAAAGCGGTTTGCCCATGTGCAGGCCGTGGCGGAGGCAGTAGGCGCCGTTGGTCACGTACTTGTCGGCCCAGTGCTTCAGGCCGGCGCGTTCCTCGGCGGACAGCGCTCGGACGATCTTGGCCGGAGAACCCAGCACCATCGAACCGGCCGGGATCCGGCTGCCGGGGGTGACCAGGGCGTTGGCCCCGATGAGGCATTCTTCGCCGATGACCGATCCATCGAGGATCGTGGCGCCCATGCCGATCAGGCAGCGATCCCCGATGGTGCAAGCGTGGACATTGGCGGAATGGCCCACGGTGACATGATCGCCGAGGATGCAGGGATGGTCATCCGACAGGTGCAGCACGGCATTGTCCTGGATGTTGGTGCCGCGGCCGATCTCGATGCGGTTGATGTCCCCGCGCAGCACGGCCCCGTACCAGACACTGGACTGGTCGCCGAGGGTCACATCGCCCACCACCACGGCGGTCCGGGCGAGGTACACCTCGCGGCCCAGCACGGGGTGCCTGCGGAGGTGACGGTCCAGTTGGGCGATGAGGGTTTCCATGGATCGGATTGTGGGTCGGTTGCCTGGCGGGTCAGAGAATGGCGGCGGAGGCCTCCTGCGCCCGATGCAGGCGGGCATAGAGGCCCTCGGTGGCGAGGAGTTCGGCATGGGTGCCGCGCTCCACGATGCGGCCGTCCTTCAGGACGACGATGAGGTCGGCGTCGCGGATCGTTCCGAGGCGATGGGCGATCACGAAGCTGGTGCGGTTGCTCATCAATCGTTTGAGCGCCTCCTGGATCAGCCGTTCGGTGGCCGTGTCGACGCTGGCGGTGGCCTCGTCGAGGATGAGGATCGGGGCGTCCTTCAACAGGGCGCGCGCGATGCTGATGCGCTGCTTCTCGCCCACGCTCAGGCGGATGCCGCGCTCGCCCACCCGGGTGTCGAAGCCGTCCGGCAGTCGTCGGATGAATTCGGCGGCGTTGGCCGTCTCGGCCGCCGCGACCAGTTCCGCCTCGGTGGCGTCGAGGCGACCGTAGAGGATGTTCTCCCGGATGGTACCGTTGAACAGGAACGGTTCCTGGCTGACCACGGCGATCTGGGAACGCAGGTGGATCAGGGGAATGGATTCCAGAGGAAGGCCGTCGACCGTGATCCGCCCGGAGGCGATCGGGTAGAATCGGGGCAGCAGGTTCACCAGCGTCGATTTGCCCGCACCGGTGGGGCCCACCAGCGCGATGGTCTGCCCCGCCCGGACCTGAAGATCGATGTCCTTCAGCGCCTCGGGTCGCCCCTCGTAGGCGGCCGAGACACCTTCGAAGGCGACCTCGCCCCGGAGGCGGGCGGGTTGCCCCCGCGGCGGCCCGTCGGCTTCGGACGATTCGGTGGCGGCATCGAGGATGTCGAAGACCCGCTCACCGGCGGCCCGGGCCGACTGCGACATCTGGTTCAGTTGATGCAGGACGCTGAGCGGCGCGTAGAACATGGCCAGGAACAGCAGGAACTCGACGAGGGCCCCGGGGGTCATCGCTCCGTCGAGCACCTTGCGTCCGCCCAGCCACAGCACCAGCACCGTGCCCAGCGCCGCCGCGAACTGCATGGCCGGGTTGTAGCCGGCCCAGGCCTTCATCACGGTCAGCGTGCCCTTGCGCAGCGCATCGGCCCTCTGGGCGAAGCGTGCGTCCTCGTGGGCTTCCCTGCCGAAGAGTTTGATCTGACGGATCCCCTGGAGGTTGTCCATCAGCAGGGCGTTCATGGCGCTGCTGGCCTGGCTGCGGGCGCGGTAGCGCGACGCCGCCGTCTTGGTGTACCAGACGCCGCCGGCCACCAACAGCGGCACGGGGATCAGGGCGACGAAGGCGAGGAACGGATCGTTGAGGAAGAGCAGGGTGGCCACGCCGAACACCCCGAGGATCGCCACGACCCCCTGTTCGGTGCCATCGATCAGCAATCGCTCCATGGCGCCCACATCCTCGATGACCCGGGTCATCAGGTCGCCGGTGGCCCGATGGTCGAACCAGGCCGGTGCCAATTGCTGCAGCCGCCGATACACCTGGCGGCGGATGTCGAAGATGACGTTCTGTTCGAAGCGGTTGTTGAGGCGGATCCGCAGCGAGTTGAAGGCGTCGCGCAGCGCGAAGGCCGCGAGCAACCCGACGATGGCCTTGCCGAGGAGATCGCGACGACCGGTGGCGATCACGTCATCCATCACGAAGCGGGTCAGCTTGGGATAGGCGAATGCGGACAACTGGCCGAGCAGGGCGCAGAGGATCGTGCCCGATGCCAGCAGCGGGTAGGGCTTCAGGTAGGCCGAGACCCGGCGGACGATCTCTCCGGTGCTGCGGGGGCGGACGGCAAAGGATCCCTTCGCGTCGCCGTGGACATGGGCGAGATAGTGCACGGTGGCTTTGATCGGACCTGCGGGGATCGATGACGGTGATTGGTGGCGGGACCCAGGGGGTCTTGGGGTTCTCAGGGGCAGGCCCAGTGGGCTTCCCAGGAGTCGGAGTCCCATCGGAACCGGGCCCGTTCGTGATGTTCGGGTTTCAATTCCAGCCAGTCCAGTTGGTGGACGGTGGTCATCAGGACGGCGAACTGTTCGACAGGTCGATCGCCGAAGGGGATCTCCCACGGAGTGAGGACCCGCTCGCCGGGGCGGGGCACCGTGGCGTAGAGGCGGCGGCTGCTGTGCGGCAGCTCGTCCCAGTATTGACGGGTGATCGCATTGTGAATGTGCACCCGCGTTTCCCCCCGGGCCCGGAGCTGGATCCGTTGGACGGGATCATAGAAGCACCAGGTGGCCACCGGGTGGATCCGCAGTCCAGCGACCTTGTGGGCCCGGCTGTCGGAGAAGCAAACCAGCCTCCGCTCATGGAGGTCGACCTCGCGCAGGATCACGACCCTGGCATCCGGGTGGTCGGGACCGGCCGTGGCCAGGATCGGCGTCCGCCAGGCATGGGTGAGATCCGTGGCCGCCAGTCCGAGTCGATGCCAGATCGCGACATGCAGGGATTCCAGCGACTGGGGATGCCGATCGGAGGGACTCATCGGCGTCGAGACTATTCCAAGCGTGGACGGGTCTCCAGTCTTCGATGGGGGCGATGGAGGTGGGGCGGGTGAAAAACCCTGTTTCGCCCCTGGCTCTTTGGCGCAAGCTTCGGGGCGTGTCTGCGACGATTCCCAAGACCATGCGAGCGGTGGTGTATCGTGGTCCGAACGACCTGCGGGTGGAGGAGATTCCGGTGCCCCGGACCGGGTCCTCCGAGATCCTCGTGCGTGTGTCGACCTGCGGGGTCTGTCCCACGGACATCAAGAAGATCCATTTCGGCACCCAGACACCGCCGCGCATCTACGGCCACGAAACTTCGGGCACCATCGTCCGGGTCGGTGCGCGGGTCCGCGGTTGGGCCGTGGGCGATCGTGTCGGCCTGCACCATCACGTGCCCTGTCTGGACTGTCATTTCTGTCGGCATCGGGCTTTCGCCCAATGCGAGACCTACAAGCGGACGGGCATCACGGCGGGCTTCGAGCCGGCCGGTGGCGGTTACGCCGAATATGTCCGGGTCATGGACTTCTGCCTGCCAGGGGTGGTGAAGATCCCCGCCCGGAACAGTCCGGAAGAAGGGGCCATGCTCGAGCCGGTGAACACGGTGCTCAAGGGCATCCGCGGTCTGCCTCTCCTGAAGGGCGACACCGTCTGGGTGGCTGGCGCAGGTCCGATAGGATTGCTCTTCATCGGGATGCTTTCCACCCTGGGAATGCGCGTGGTGGCGACCGATCTCATGGAATCCCGTCGTCGACTGGCCCGACGCTGGGGTGCCTGGAAGGCGCTCGACGGGAGCGATCCGAACCTGGTCGATTCGCTCCGCGGCCTGAACCGCGGGCGCGGATTGGATGCCGTCGTCGTCTGTGTGCCGGTCGATGCCGTGGTGTCCCAGGCCCAGGCCGCCCTGCGGGGCGGTGGGGCGAGCCTGCTGTTCGCCCACACCCTGCGAGGCAAGGTGGCCCCGGTCGATCTCGGGGTGCTCTGTGTCGACGAAAAGAGCCTCATGGGCAGCTACTCGTCCGACTTCACACTGCAGAAAGAAGTCGCCCGGTGGGTGTTCTCCCGTCGACTGGATGTCCGCAGGCTCATCACCCACCGCTTTCCGCTCGAGGAAACCGCGGCCGCCGTGTCGTTGGCGGCGCGACCGACCGAGGATTCCCTCAAGATCCTGGTCGAGAACGGTCCGGCTCGGCCCAGGGCCTGATCGATCCGGTGACAACGAAAACGCCGACGCGCGGTGGGCGCACGCCGGCGTGATCGGAAGGGAACCCCGCCGGCATCGAAGACCGGGCAGGGGTGGTCTTCAGGCGGTGAGCTTCTCGAAGCGGGCCTCGATGAACTCCCAGTTCAACACCTTGGAGATGGCCTGCACGTAATCGGCCCGGCGATTCTGGTGCTTCAGGTAATAGGCGTGCTCCCACAGGTCGATGCCGAAGAGCGGGGCCTCGCCGTTGGACAGCGGACTGTCCTGGTTGGCGGTGGTCACGAGCTTCAGGCTCTTGTCCTTGGTCACCACGACCCAAAGCCATCCGCTGCCGAAGACGCCCATGGCGCGCTTGAGGAACTCCTCCTTGGCCTCGTCTTCGCTGCTGAAGAGCTCGCCGAAGGCCTTCATGAGGGGGCCGCCCTCGGTCAACGGAGCCGGATCCTTCTTGAGGCACTGCCAGAACAGCGAGTGGTTGTAATGGCCACCGCCGTGGTTGCGCACGGCCGAACGGATCTTCTCGGGCACGGTGTTGAGATTCTTGAGTAGGTCCTCCACCGACAGCTTCTGCAGGTCGGGATGGTCGGCCAGGGCCTCGTTGAGCTTGGTGACGTAGGCCTGATGATGCTTGCCATGGTGGATCTCCATGGTCTTGGCGTCGATGTAGGGCTCCAGTGCGTCGAAGGCGTAGCCGAGAGGGGGCAGTTTGTGGGGCCCGGATGCCGACTGGCCGAGGGTATGGACGGGGGCCGAGGCCAGAGCCAGGGCCAGGGCTCCGGCGGACTTGATTGCGTGACGTCGAGTGATCATGCAGCGGATGGGGTTTGAATTGAGCACCCGACGGTGGTCCCGGTTGGATTCCTGCGCAAGCCCGCCGGTGCTCCGTCGGGGGACCGATGCGGAGGAACCCTCGCCGGCCTTGCGCCCGAATCGGGGGCGATCCTAGAGTCGGGTCGTATGAGGTTGCTCCGATTCGGTATCCTTTCGATGGCCATGATGGCGGGCGGCATGCTCTCCGTCCGGGCGGAGATCACCCAGGAGGACCTCCGCCAACTGCAGACCCGTTTCCAGCAGGCGGAGGAGTCCGAGGAACGTCTGCGGGCGCGGATCCAGAAGCTCGAGTCGACCCTCGCCGAATTGCGCTCCCAGATCGGGGAGGTCCGCTCCGTGGCCGCTTCGGCCGGCAAGGATGCCGTCACCCAGGATCAGCTCAAGAAGGTGGTGGATCAGTTGCGTGAACTCGACCGCCGCCGACAGGAGGACAACGAGAAGGTGCTGCAGCAGATCAAGAGACTGGCCGATCTGCCCGCCCCGCCGCCCCCTTCGTTCGAGGATCCGAAGCCCAAGGGGCGGAAGGCGTCGGGCGACGCGGGGACCGGTGGCTCCGGATCCATCGGAAAAACCGAGCCCAGGATCGAACCCAAGGTTTCGGAACCGAAGTCCGAGGCCGTCAAGCCGAGTCTCCCGGCCGATTACGAGTTCTACGAACACGTCGTCCGGGACAACCAGTCGCTGAGCCAGATCATCAACGAATACAACAAGGGCTATGGTCTCAAGGTGCGTTTCAAGCATGTGCTCGAGGCCAACCCCAAGCTGCGGCCGGAACGCCTCGTTCCCGGTCAGAAGGTACGCATCCCGGTGGTGAAGTGAGGCCGCCGGCCCGGGATCGGACCCTCCACGATGAAACTGATCCGCAAACTGCACCTGTTCCTCGGAGTGTTCTTCACCCCGTTGCTGGTATTCTTCGTCGCGACCGGTTGGTACCAGACGCTCGACCCGGACCGTCTCAAGTCCCCGGGCGAGGCCGAGACGCTGCTGCAGAAGTTCAGGGTGGTGCACACCGACATGATCTACCCGGGTGATCGAGAGTTCAGCCGGCCATCGTCTCCCAAGCTCTTCCGGGGATTGGTCGGTGCCATGTCTGCCGCGGTTCTGGTCACCACGGCGCTGGGGGTCTACCTGGCGTTCAAGACCGTCCGTGGCAAGGGCTGGGTGCTGTTCTGGTTGGTGGCCGGTCTGGCGGTTCCGATGTGCCTGCTCTGGGCGGGCCGAAGGGGATGACCATGACCCCGACACCGATCCAATGGTCGCTGGCCGCGACGGCTTTGGCCGCGATCTGGATCGGTGTCTGGTACTGGTTCCGCACCCGACTCCGATATGTCATCGGGCGCACCTCGCTGAGGGTGGTTCTGGGAAAGGTCACCGTCCGCAGGGTCCCTTTCGAGGAGATCCGCCGGATCCGGAAACCGCGCGGTTCCCTCCCGTGGCACCTCACCGAGAACTGGCGCAACGGGTACTTCGACAGCCATCGGGTGCTCGTCCTGGAGCGCCGCGTCGGATGGTTTCCTTGGTTCGTCATCACGCCGTCCCGCCGATACGAGTTTCGGACCCAACTTCGGGAGGCCATGGCCCGCCACGGGGTCGAGACCGAGGACGACGAATCGGCCGAAACCTCGGAATGATCCCCGGTGTCCTGGACCCGGCGTCGTTGCCGAACGGCCCGGCTCCGATTAGCGTGCCTGCCGACATGCGATCATTGCTGATTTCTGGCGGGCGGGTGGTGGATCCGGCCAACGGCCTCGACGGGGTGGCCGATGTCCTCGTCGAGGACGGTCGGATCGCCCGGGTGGGTCCCTCGCTCCGGGTTCCGGCCGGATGCGAACGGATCGAAGCGCTCGGCCAGGTGGTGTGTCCGGGGCTGATCGATCTCCACGTGCACTTCCGCGAACCCGGACAGACCGCCAAGGAGACCATCGCCAGCGGAGCGCGGGCGGCGGCCCGGGGAGGCTTCACCACGGTGGTGTGCATGCCCAACACGCAGCCATCCATCGACTCGGCCAGCACCGTGGCCCTCATCCAGGAGAAGGCGCGCACGGCCGTCATCCGGGTCGAGGTGTCCGGGGCCATGAGCAAGGGCATCCAGGGTGAGGAATTGGCCTCCATCGGGTCGCTGGCCAAGGCCGGGGTGGTGGCGCTGACCGACGACGGGCATTGCATCCAGAACAACGACCTGATGCGCCGTGCGCTGGAGTACGCCCGCCAATTCGGCCTGCCCGTCATGGATCATTGCCAGGACTACGGCATGGTGATGAACGGGGTCATGAACGAAGGGCTCCAAAGCCTCCGCCTGGGATTGAGAGGCTGGCCCTCGGCCGGCGAGGAATTGATCGTCGCGCGGAACATCCTCCTGGCCGAGCAGACCGGAACCCCTGTGCACTGCCAGCACATGAGCGCGGCCGGCAGCGTTCGCCTGATCCGCGAGGCCAAGCGTCGAGGAGTGCCCATCTCGGGGGAGGCGTGTCCGCATCACTTCACGCTCACCGATGCCAGCATCGCCGGCAGCGCCGAGTTCTGGGCCGCGGATGGCGCCGAACTGGCCCACAGGGTCTTCCGGGGACATCCGCTGCCGCAGTGGCCGGCCTACCACACGCATTTCAAGATGAACCCGCCGCTGCGCACCGCCGCCGACCGCGAGGCGATCCTGGAGGGATTGGCCGACGGCACCCTGGAGATCATCGCCAGCGACCATGCCCCCCACACCGATTCTGAGAAGGAGGTCGAGTTCGATGACGCGCCCTTCGGCATCGTGGGTCTCGAGCTGGAGCTGCCGCTGTCGCTGATGCAATTGCACCGGACCGGCAGGCTGTCGCTTTCCGGGGTCATCGAGAAGCTCACCGTCAACCCGGCCCGTTTCCTCGGGTTGTCCGAGGGTCGCGGAACCCTTTCTCCGGGCGCGTGGGCCGACATCACGATGTTCGATCCGGAGGCACGGTGGACCTGCGACCGGAAGGACACGGCCAGTCTCAGTCAGAACAACCCATTCCATGGATGGCCGATGACGGGCCGCGTGACCGGCACGTTCGTCGGCGGTCGACGGGTGTTCGGTACGGGGTGCTGACCGGTGCCATGCCCCGATGGAACCGGTCCGGGGTTTCGTCTGGCCCGGATCGTTTGTCGGTGCTTGGTTTCCGCCATGACTCACTGGAAACGACTGTCCGTCAGCTTGGTCTGGATGTTGCTTGCTCCGTTACACGGAATGGCTGGCGATCCACAGGCGGCCCCGCCGGCCGTGCGATTCTCGCCGGGTCTGGCCGAGGCCCCGCGGTCCAAGCGATTGGAGCCCATGGCTGTAACGCCCGGCTGGAAGGAGTACGTCATCGGCGACCCCACCTCCGAGGAACAGATGTACCTCGAATACATCAACCGGGCCCGCGCCCTGCCCTGGGAGGAGGGATACCTTCTGGCGACCTCGCTCGATCCGGACATCCAGTTCGCCTACGGCTTCTTCGGGGTGGACCTTCAGCGCGTCGTCGACGAGATCGCCCTCTATCCACCGCAACCCCCGCTGGCATTCGAGCCGCGCCTCACCGGGGTGGCCCGGAGCCACAGCCGTTACATGTTGGAGAACGCGATCCAGGAGCACGACCAGCGCGATTCCGTCACGGGCAAGATCCTGAACACGACCGCCTCCCGACTCCTCGGCACCGGGTACCCGATCAGCGCCGGCGGTGAGAGCGTCTTCGCATTCGCCGAGTCGCCGTTGCACGGGCATGCCAGTTTCGAGGTGGATTGGGGTGTCGGCGACGGAGGCGTCCAACGGCCGCCGGGACACCGGAACAGCAATCATGACGGGGCCTTCCGGGAAGTGGGGATCGGAGTGGTGCACGGGACCCGTTCCCGGGTGACTCCTCCGGTGACCAATCTGGTGGGCACCAACATCGTCATCACTCCGGCGGTGACCAACACCGTCGGGCCCAGCCTGGTGACCCTCGACTTCGCTTCCCGCGAGGAGCTTCCGCCGTTGGTGACGGGCGTGGTCTACTACGACTTCAACACCAACGGCTTCTACGACGTGGACGAGGGTGTCGCCGGTGTCCGCGTCGAGGATGCGGCCTCCGGTTGGTTCGCCACGACGGGGCGCTCCGGCGGATATGCCGTTCCCGGGGTCGAGGGAACCCAGTCGATCCGGTTCGTTGCGGCCGACCGCGAACTCGGTTCGCGCGTGGTCACGGTGCTCGCCGGCAGGAACGTGAAGCAGGATTGCGTCCTGCCCTATGGCGGATCCCGCGTGCTCGGTCCGACCCTGGGTTCGTCCACCGGCTTGAACGTGTTCCGGGTGGAGCAACTGCTCGGTGCCTCGGGTTACGAATGGCATTCGATGCGCTGGGATCCCTTCGTCGGCCCCGAGGGTGCCGAGGACGGCGGGGCGCGGTTCCAATTCAGCGGTCTGGACGGTTGGGATCCGGTCAAGGTCGGCATCGCCGCATCGGGCACCCGGTCCTTCCAGTTCGTCCACACCAATGGTCTCGACCAGATCCTCCGTTTCAAACCGGTGATCCGGCCGGGGGCCGGCGCGGAGATCCGTTTCAAGTCGTTCCTCGGCTACACCACCACCAACCAGATCGCGACGGCCGAGGTGTCGACCAACGGGACCGACTGGGTCCCCGTGTTCCGCGAGCGTGGTCGCGGCATCTCCGTGACCCCCTCCGGCGGTTATCTCCAGAAGGCCGCCTCGCTCGCGGCATGGTCCGGGATGGAGATCCAGATCCGGTTCCGTTTCTTCGTGGAGCCCGTCCAGGGAGCCCAGTTCTATTCCCAGATCCAGCCGTCGTTCGGATGGTCCCTGGATGACATCCTGTTCACCAACGCGCAGGTGGGCACCGAACCGGCGCTCCATCCGCTGGATCCCGATCGACCGTTCGTCTTCCGCGGAACCCCCGGGGGTCGCTACGAGTTGAAGGCCCGTCCCCGCTTCGGGAACCAGGTGCTGCCGCTCTCCGCGCCCCTGCTCGTGGAGTTCTCCACGGCGGCCGTCTCCTCCGGCACGGTCCAGGTTGAAGGCATCCGGCGCGACGACACGGGCCGGACGGTCATCGATTTTGCGCTGACTTCGGGGGTGGCCCGGGAGTGGGTGCTCCAAGGGCGAGCCTCACTCAACGGCCCCTGGGAGACGGCTTCCGGCGCGGTCCTCTCCGACCGGGGCGATGGCCGCCTGACCTGGGTCCATCCGCCACCCGCTGGGAATTACTTCTACCGGGTGATGGCCCGTTGACCTGATGCCCCGATCGGCTCGCGCCGTCGGGGACGGGATCCCGTCGGGGTCTTAACGAGGCCGGTAGGCGTTCTAATACCGTGCCGGAACGTTTGACGGTGTTGCCGTAAGGTCTTTATCTGGCCTTGCGGAGATCCTGAAACCTCCGAGTTTCTGCGGTCCTGTTGCTCCCATGAACCTGTTCCAACGGATTTGGCGCTCCTCCCTGGGGAAGAAGTACGTCATGGCCCTGACCGGCCTGGCCCTCTTCGCCTTCGTGGTGGGGCATCTGCTCGGCAACCTCCAGGTGTTCGGCAAACCGGAGTTGATCAACTCCTACGCGCACTTCCTCAAGTCGAAGCCGGGCCTCCTCTGGGGTGCCCGACTCGGGTTGCTGGCCACCGTCGCTCTGCATGTCGCGGCGGCCATCACGCTCAGCGCGGCCAACAAGGCGGCGCGGCCCGTGGCTTACGCCGGAGGCTCCGCCTACGGATCGGACTGGCGCTCCCGGTACATGCTGGTCAGCGGCCTCGTCATCCTGGCCTTCGTCGTCTACCATCTTCTGCATTACACGGCCCAGCTGCCCGCCCTGAACGGAGGATTGGACGTGCGATCGCTCACGGCCCGTCTGGCCGACGGCACCCAGGTTCAGGACGTGTACGCCATGATGGTGCACGGCTTCCAGAAGGGCTGGGTCTCTCTGTTCTACCTGATCGCCCAGGCGCTCCTGTTCATCCACCTGGGCCACGGGTTGGCCTCGATGTTCCAGTCACTCGGGTTGCGCAACCACGTGTGGTGGCCGCGCATCTCCTGGTTCGCGAGGGTCGCCAGCTTCGTGATCTTCCTGGGTTATGCCTCGATCCCGGTGGCGGTGCTCGCCGGTCTCGGAGGCGACCATGTCAAAAACGCCCAGGCCCCGGCCCGCGTCACCCTCGAGACTCTTCGCTGATATGGCCACGCTCAACCCCCAGATTCCCGCCGGTCCTCTGGCCGACAAGTGGGAGAAACACAAGTTCGGCTCCAAGCTGATCAACCCGGCCAACAAGCGGAAGTACAAGGTCATCGTCGTCGGCGCGGGCCTCGCCGGCGCCAGTGCCTCGGCGACCCTGGCCGAGCTGGGCTACGAGGTTCACAACTTCGTGTTCCACGATTCGCCCCGGCGGGCCCACTCGGTGGCCGCGCAGGGTGGCATCAACGCCGCCAAGAACTACCAGAACGACGGCGACTCGGTGCATCGCCTCTTCTACGACACCATCAAGGGCGGCGACTACCGTGCCCGCGAGGCCAACGTGCATCGCCTGGCCGAGGTGTCGGTGAACATCATCGACCAGTGCGCGGCGCAGGGCGTGCCCTTCGCCCGCGAGTACGGTGGGTTGCTCGACAACCGCTCCTTCGGTGGCGCCCAGGTCTCCCGCACGTTCTACGCCCGGGGCCAGACCGGCCAGCAGCTCCTGCTCGGCGCCTACTCGGCCCTCAACAAGATGATCGGAGCGGGTGGGGTCAAATCGTACACGCATTCCGAGATGCTCGATCTCGTGGTGGTCGACGGCCACGCCAAGGGCATCATCGTCCGCAACCTGCAGACCGGCGAGATCACCCGGCACAGCGCCGACGCCGTCGTCCTGGCCACCGGCGGCTACGGCAACGTCTACAACCTCTCCACCTACGCCCGGGGCTCCAACGTCACGGCCGGTTGGCGGGCCTACAAGCGCGGTGCCTGCTTCGGCAACCCCTGCTACACGCAGATCCATCCGACCTGCATCCCGGTCTCGGGCGACTACCAGTCCAAGCTGACGCTGATGTCGGAGTCGCTGCGCAACGACGGTCGCATCTGGGTCCCGAAGCGGAAGGAGGACTGCAAGAAGAACCCCGCCGACATCGCCGAGGCCGACCGCGACTACTACCTCGAGCGCATGTACTCGGCCTTCGGCAATCTCGCGCCGCGCGACATCGCCAGCCGGGCCGCCAAGTACGTCTGCGACGAGGGACGGGGCATCGGCGACACGGGCCTCGGCGTCTATCTGGATTTCGGCGACTCCATCAAGCGTCTGGGCGAGGGCAAGGTGCGTGAGCGCTACGGCAACCTGTTCTCGATGTACCACGAGATCACCAACGAGGACGCCTACAAGACGCCCATGCGCATCTATCCGGCCGTCCATTACACGATGGGCGGCCTCTGGGTGGACTACAACCTCATGAGCAACATCCCCGGCCTGTTCGTGCTGGGCGAGGCCAACTTCTCGGACCACGGGGCCAACCGTCTCGGTGCCAGCGCCCTGATGCAGGGTCTTTCCGACGGCTACTTCGTGTTGCCGAGCACCATCGCCACCTACCTGGCCACGGTGAAGGCGGGGGCTCGTCCGGCGACCGACCGGGGCGAGTTCAAGCAGGCCGAGGAGGAGGTCCGCGGATTCATCCGGAGGGTCACCTCCGGCAATGGCAAGCGGACCCCCGACAGCTTCCACAAGCAGTTGGGCAAGATCATGTGGGAGTATTGCGGCATGGCCCGCAACGCGGCCGGTCTGCAGAAGGCCATCCAGCTCATCGGCGACCTCCGCGAGGAGTTCCGGACCCAGGTCAAGGTCCTCGGCGAGGCCGAGGGTTGGAACCAGTCCGTCGAGAAGGCGGGCCGTGTCGCCGACTTCATCGAGTTGGGCGAATTGATGTGCCGCGATGCGCTGATGCGCGAGGAGAGCTGTGGTGGGCACTTCCGTGAGGAGTACCAGTACACCGCCAACGACGCGGAGGTGCAGCAGGGCATCGTCAACGCGGGCGACGTCAAGCGCCGGGACGACCAGTTCGCCTTCGTGGCGGCCTGGGAATACGCCGGTTCCCCGGACAAGGCCCCGATCCTCAACAAGGAGCCGCTCGTCTATGAGGAGGTGAAGATGAGCACCCGCAGCTACAAGTGACCCGCAGCCCCGGAACCCCTTCCATACAGCCATGAAAGTAAGCCTGAAAGTCTGGCGTCAGAAGAACGCGAACGCCGCGGGTGGATTCAAGACCTACACCTCGCCCGAGCTCAATCCGAACATGTCGTTCCTGGAGATGCTCGACGTCGTGAACGAGGATCTCGCCAATCAGGGCGAGGAGCCCATCGCCTTCGACCACGACTGCCGCGAGGGCATCTGCGGCACCTGTTCACTGGTGATCGACGGCAAGCCCCATGGTCCCCACAAGGGCGTGGCCACCTGCCAGACCTACATGCGGAGCTTCAGCGACGGTGACGAGATCGTGGTGGAGCCTTGGCGCGCCAAGGCATTCCCCATCGTCAAGGACCTCGTCTGCGACCGGAAGGCCTTCGATCGCATCCAGCAGGCCGGCGGGTTCATCAGCGTCCGGACGGGCAGTGCGCCCGATGCCAACAGCATCCCGGTACCCAAGGAGAACGCCGATCTGGCGATGGACGCCGCCCAGTGCATCGGGTGCGGGGCCTGTGTGGCGGCCTGCAAGAACGCCAGTGCGATGCTCTTCGTGGCCGCCAAGGTGTCGCACCTCGGGCTCGTGCCTCAGGGGCAACCCGAGCGCTACAAGCGGGTCAAGGCCATGGTCGAGCAGATGGACACCGAGGGCTTCGGTACCTGCACCGTGACGGGCAGTTGCGAGGCGGTCTGCCCGAAGGAGATCTCGCTGGACTTCATCGCCCGCATGAACCGCGACTATGCCGCGGCCCTCATCCAGGGCGAACCCAAGAAGGTGGCGAGTGGCGGCGCGGGTTGACGGGGTGGCGGGTTGACGGCCTGGCGGGTTTTGAACCCCGCCCCGATCCACCGGTCGATCAGGAACCCGCCGATGATTCCCGCCGACGATGGTCTTGGGTTCCGGTCGGCGTCGGCGTTCCGTCCGGTGCGTCCGATCTGGTCGCATCGGCCGTTCCAGCGGGTTTCGACCACCATCTTGCCAGATCGATTCCCCTGTGGGACATTGTGAACAATCCTGACTGAAACACATGAAGATTTCTCAAAGAACTCCGGCCTTTTCCGTGCAACGAGGGTTCACCCTCATCGAGTTGCTGGTGGTCATCGCCATCATCGCCATCCTTGCGGGCATGCTCCTGCCGGCCTTGGGCAAGGCCAAGTCCAAGGCCCAGGGCATCATGTGCATGAACAACGGCAAGCAGCTGATGCTGGGCTGGACCCTCTATTCCGGTGACAACCGGGAGGAGATCTGTCTTTCAGCGGGTTTGGGCGGCTTGGTCAATACCGCCAGCCCGACCAAGACCTACCCGCTGAACCAGTGGTGCATGGGAACCATGCATGAGGGTCCGAGTTGGACCAACACCATCCTGATCATGGATTCGCTGCTCTACAAGTACGTCGGGGCACTCTCGGTGTACAAGTGTCCCTCGGACAGGGCCACGACCAAGGGGCCGTTCGGCGGCGGCGGCATTCCGAAAGTCCGGAGTCTGTCGATGAGTTGCTACATGAACCCGGTCCGTGGACAGGAGTGGAGCACCGGTCGAGCCTACCGCAAGCAGAGTGATTTCGTTCTGGGCGCCTCCCAGACCTGGGTGACGATCGATGAGAACCCGGCGTCGATCAACGATGGTTGGTTCGTGCACGCATCGCAGAACTCGTTCGTCGACTACCCCGCCTCCTATCACAACAACGCCGGTGGGCTTTCCTTCGCGGATGGTCACTCGGAGATCAAGAAGTGGAGGTCCCCGACGATCCTCACCTATGGCCTGCGACCGAGGTCTGACAGGGCTCTGGACACGTTGGACGCGACCTGGCTCTACGAGCGCACGACGACCTACTGAACTCGCGTCGGATCGTTTGCCGATCCCTTCTGCCGTGGATAAGCCCACCCGGTATCGACCAGGGACATCCGCTGCCGTCGTGGCGATCCTCAAGGTGCCTTCAGGATCTTCCGGCGAGCGCATCGTCCGGACGATCGATCCGACGGGCACCCACAAACCGACCACCCGGCGGTTTCCTCGTCGGTGGATCGCTCCTCATGCGGTCCAAGGCAGGCTTTGACGGGCGGTGTCCGCGACGTTGTGATGGGCCGATGCCGCGTCGTTCCTCCCCGGATCGTTTCCTGCACGAGCGGGCCCTGCTCGCATCCGGGATCGGACGCATGGCCGGCGTGGACGAGGCGGGCAGGGGTCCACTGGCCGGACCGGTGGTCGCAGCCGCGGTCATCCTGCCGGTGACATGGGTGCTCGAGGGCATCCCGGAGGCATGGGCCGGGTTGAACGATTCCAAGCAGTTGTCCGAAAGCCAACGCGAGCACTTCTTCGACGGGCTCACCCGGCATCCCGGGGTCCGGTTCGCCATCGCCTCGGTCGATGCCGGCGTGATCGATGCCATCAACATCCTGCAGGCGACCCACCGGGCGATGAACGAGGCGCTGGCCGGGTTGGGAGATGACGTCGAGCACGCCCTGGTGGATGGCCGCCCGGTCCGCAGCCTGCGTCTGCCGCAGACGGCCCTCGTGAAGGGCGACAGCCTGAGCTATTCCATCGCCGCCGCCTCGGTGCTGGCCAAGGTGACCCGGGACCGGGTGATGCTGGAGGCGCAAGTCCGGTGGCCGGGTTACGGGTTTGCCGCCCACAAGGGCTATCCCACGCCCGAACACCTGGAGGCCGTCGCCCGCCTCGGGCCCTGCCCGATCCATCGGATGAGTTTCGCCCCCCTGCGACGGCCAGAGCCCGAGTTGTTCCCGACATGAGTCTCTGGAACCGATTCCGGAAACCCGGCAAGCCTGTCGAACCCGGGGCCCACCTGCGCCTGGGACGGCATGGCGAGGATGCCGCGCGCGCCGAGCTGGAGCGGTTGGGCATGAAGGTGCTGTGCGCGAACTACCGGCACCGGCGCGGGGAGATCGATCTGATCGCGAAGGAGGGGGAGGTGCTGGTCTTCGTGGAGGTGAAATCCCGCTCGTCGGAGAGTTGGGTGCGTCCGTCCCAGGCGGTGGGACGACCGAAGCAGCGCCTGCTCTCCGACACGGCCCTGGCTTATCTGAACGAGTTGGGCCGGCCTCAGGTCGCCTTCCGCTTCGACATCGTCGAGGTGCTCTTCGACGGCCCCGGGGTCCGGGAGGTCCGACACATTCCCGACGCATTCCCCCTGGCCGAGGGGCGGATGTACCGGTGATCCGGACCGGTCTCAGTGGGGCCGAGCGCCGGGGGCAGGGAGGGAGCGAAGGGCCTGCTCCCGCTCCACCAGGGTCGGGTGCGAGTAGTAGAAACTGCTGAACCAGGGGTGCGGGGTCAGGTTGGAGAGATTCTTCTCGTGCAGCTTGCGCAGCGCACCGATGAGGGAATCGCATTCTCCCATCGCCCCATGGGCATAGGCGTCGGCCTCGAATTCATGGCGCCGCGAGCGGCGGGTGGCCAGCGGGGTGAGCCAGAAGGTGATCGCGCCGCCCAGCAACCCGGCCAGGAGCAGCACCGGGGCGAGTCCGTAGGAGGGCTTGAAGCCGAAGGCCACCAGGAACTCGGGTTGACGGGCCAGCCAGCCGAGCAGCCCGAAGCTCACGAGCGATGACACCCCGGCCCAGAAGAGCATCCTGGGGATGTGACCCCGACGGTAGTGACCGATCTCGTGGGCCAGCACCGCCTCCAGTTCGACCTCGGTCAACTGGGCGACCAGCGTGTCATAGAGCACGATCTTCCTGAACCGGCCGAAGCCGGTGAAGTACGCGTTGGAATGGGCGGATCTACGACTGCCGTCGGCGATCTGGATCGTCTTGGCGGTGAAACCGGTGCGCTCGCCCAACCGGAGGAGTCGGTCTCGGAGCGATCCATCGGGCAGGGGGGTGAACTTGTTGAACAGCGGAAGGATGAGGATCGGGGCCAGGATCATCATCACCGCTTGGAAGGCCATCATCAGCGCCCAGGCCCAGAGCCACCAGTCATCGCCGATCCAGGCGGTCAGCTTCAGGATGCCGGTGACCAACGGCAGGCCGAGGAGGGTTCCCAGCACCAGCATCTTGAGGTGGTCGGTGATCCAGGTCCGCAGGGTGCTCTTGTTGAACCCGAAGCGCTCCTCGAGGCGGAACTGGGACCACCATTCCAGCGGGAGGTCCGGCAGGCCCATCATGAACGACACCCCCAGCAACCATCCGGCCTGGGCCGGAGCACCTTGGCCGAACCGGTCGCTCCAGAGGGCCAGCGTCCACGGCAGGCATCCGGAGCAGAGGAAGGCGAGCTTCGTCGCGAGGGACCAGGCTTCCTCCGCTTGGCCGAAACGCGATTTGGCCAGGGTGTACTCGACCGATCGGCGGTAGGTGGGGCCGTCCATGATGCCCTGCACCGCTTGCGGGGGATGATCGGCATGGGCCCGGACATGGCGCCGGTTCAGGAGATCCAGGAAAGCCTGGCCCGCCCAGCGCAAGACCAGCAGACCGAGGCATGAAATGAGGATGAATGGGGGCGTCATGAGCAGCGTCCGACGTTAGCCGGATCGCAGAAGTTTTTCCCGACAAACCGGGAAAACTTGTTTGGTGGATGATACGTGTTCGTATGATCATGGCCTCAAGACCCAGTCAGCGATGAAGATTCTGATCGTCATTTTGTTGTGCGGAACCCTCGGGGCGGGGGGGTGGTACTATTCCCAGCGCCAACAGCGCGCAGGCGGCGTCGCGCAGGCCAGCACCAAGGTCGACTCCGCGGTCATCGAGACACGGAACATCAAGTTCGCGATCAACGCCGCCGGCGACATCACCCCGGCCGAGCAGGTCAGCGTGCGCCCCGAGGTCAACGGCAAGATCGAGGTTCTGCCCGTCGACGTGGGCGATCGGGTCAAGTCGGGGCAGTTGCTCTTCAAGCTCGACGACCGGGAGTTGCAGACCCAGCGCCAGCAGGAGGAGAAGAACGTGGAGCGGTCCCGGCTTCAGCTCGGGCAGGCCGAGCGCGACTACCAGCGGGCACGCCAGTTGTTCGACGGAAAGCTCATCTCCCAGGAATTGTTCGAGGACAGCCGCACCAAGTTCGACCTGGCTAAGAACGAGCTGGCGCTTCGAGAGAAGTCGCTGGACCTGATCCAGGAGCGCCTGCGCAAGACCGAGGTGATGGCTCCGTTCGATTCCACCATCCTCACCCGGCCCATCTCCGTGGGTCAGGCGGTGTCCGGGTCGGGGGGCTTCAACGCCGGCACCGAGGTGCTCACCATCGCCAACCTCAACGACCTCATCGTCAACGCCCACATCAATCAGGCCGACGTCACCCGCCTGCATGTCGATCAGCAGGTGGAGGTCACCGTCGAGGCCGTCTCGGGACTCAAGGTGATGGGCAAGGTCGAGCGCATCGCTCCCCAGTCGACGCTCAAGAACAACATCCGGGGCTTCGCCGCCCGGATCCTTTTGAAGGACGTCGGCAACCAGATCCGCCCGGGCATGAGCGCCAACATCTCCATTCCGGTGGCCAGCGCCGACAACGTCGTGGCCGCGCCGCTCGCGGCGGTGTTCACCGAGACCAATCCCGCGACCCGGGAGATCGAGCGCCACGTGTGGGTGCGCAAGGACGAGTCGTGGGAACGCCGGCCCATCAAGATCGGGGTCACCGACTATTTCTTCGCCGAGGTGACCTCCGGTCTGCAGGCCGGCGAAGTGGTGTCGCTCGAGGATCGTTCCAAGGAGACGGGCACGGGCGGTGCCACCAACAGCGTGAAGGTCGCCGCCCAGGCGGCCGGTCGCCAACGCTGAGACCGATCCCGACCATGGCGCTGCTCGAACTCCGCAACGTCTCCAAGATCTACCACCTCGGTGGCGAGGAGATCCGCGCCCTCGACGACGTCTCGCTCGATCTGGAGCAGGGGGAATTCGTGTCCATCATCGGCCCTTCGGGCAGCGGCAAGTCCACCCTCATGCACATCCTCGGATGCCTCGACTCGCCGACCCGCGGCAATGTGGTGCTGGCGGGCACCGAGATCGCCAGGGCTTCGGCCCGTGAATTGGCCCGGGTGCGCAACCGGACGATCGGCTTCGTCTTCCAGTTCTTCAACCTCCTGCCCAAGCTCAACGTCCTCCAGAACGTCGAATTGCCCATGATCTATGCGGGCATCGGCAGTCGGGAGCGCCGCGAGCGCGCGGAGAAGGCCCTGGAGATGGTGGAGTTGGGCCATCGGTTGAAGAACCGGCCCAACCAGCTTTCCGGCGGCCAGCAGCAGCGCGTGGCCATCGCCCGGGCGCTGGTCAACAACCCGAAGATCATCCTGGCCGACGAGCCGACGGGCAACCTCGACACCCACACCGGCGAGCTGATCCTGGCGCTCTTCCGGCGTCTGGCGGCCGAGGGGCGCACGGTGATCCTGGTGACCCACAACCCCGAGATCGCTGCGGTCACCCCGAGGCGCATCGAGATCCGCAACGGGAAGATCGCCCAGCAGGTGGATGCCAAGCTGGCGGGTCTGGACCGCGGGCCGAAGAACGGCTCCGGGTCCGGGTCGGCTCCGGGGGGGGCGGTTCCATGAGCCTCGAACTTCCGCGGGTGCCGTCCCCCGAACTCGCGTTGACGGATCTTCCGGTCGACAGGACCAGCCTCGGGAACGCGGTGATGGTGGGGCTCAAGGAGATCTGGGCGCACAAGTTCCGCAGCGCCCTGACCATGCTCGGCATCGTGCTCGGGGTGTCTTCGCTCGTGGCCATGAGCGCGATGGTCCAGGGCATGGAGAACGGTCAGCGGGAGGCGATGCTCGCCATCGGTGGTCTGGAGAAGGTCCGGATGGAGGCCCAGCGCGTGCCCGTGGAGCAGCGTCACCTGCGCGACATGGCACGGGGCATGACGCTGGCCGACATCGAGGCCCTGAAGGCGGGGGTCCCCGACATCGAGATCATCGCTCCGGAGATGCGTCTCGAGACCGACCCGACCCTCCAGGCCAACGGCAAGTACCATCGCACCTTCATGACCGGGGGCGTGATGCCCGAGAAGGTGAGGATCATGGAGCACGAGGTGGAACATGGCCGGATGTTCAACGACATCGATGCCTCGGAGGCGCGGCCGGTGTGCATCATCGGCACCGGCATCCGCGACGAATTGTTCGGCCGTCCCGAGGACACCGGCACGGAGGTCGTCCCGCTGGGCAGGACCATGACCATCAACGGGCAACCGTTCACGATCATCGGGATGTTCAAGCGCTACGAGGGCGAGCAGGAGCGCAAGCAGCGCCTCGAGCGCGAGGCCGAACGGCAGAGGCTCCAGGCCGAGGGCAAGGCTCCTCCGAAAGGCCCCGCGCGCGGCCAGGGGCGCAGCGGCAGCTTCGCCTTCTGGATCAAGAACAACACGGTCTACATGCCGCTCAACACCATGTGGCACCGGTTCCAGTCCGGGCTTTCCAACGCCCCTCCCGAGCCGCGCTTGAGCAACATCGAGTTGAAGGTGCGCGACTTCTCCAAGATCGAGCAGACGCTGGCGAGGATCCGGAACATCATGATGGTGAACCACCGGGGCATCGAGGATTTCGCCTTCCGGACCTTCGAGGACTGGAGCGCCGACATCGACCGCTTCGTGAAGAACGCCCGGATGAGCGGCGGTCTCATCGCGGGGATCAGCCTGTTCGTGGGGGGCATCGGCATCATGAACATCATGCTCGCCAGCATCTCCGAGCGGATCCGTGAGATCGGCATCCGCAAGGCCGTGGGTGCCGGCGGGTTGGACATCTTCGTGCAGATCCTCGTCGAGAGCACGGTGATCGCCGTCGTCGGCGGTCTGTTGGGATTGGCCTTCTCCCGGTTCGTGGTGCTGGGCATCACCTGGGTCGCACCCACCGGGAACAACCCGGTCATCACCGGTGGGGCCATGGCGCTGGCTTTCGGATTCGCGGTGGTGGTGGGTCTGTTGGCGGGGATCTTTCCGGCCGTCAAGGCCGCTCGGATGGACGTGATCCAATCCCTGCGGTACGACTGATGAACCTCTTCAACGCCATCCTGATCGGTCTCAAGGAGGTCTGGGCCCACAAGTTCCGGTCGCTCCTCACCCTGTTCGGTGTCGTGCTCGGGGTCGCCTCGCTGGTGGGCATGAGCGCGATCATCAAGGGGATGGAGAACGGCATGCGGGAGTCCATGATCGCCATGGGAGGCGCCGACAAGGTGCTCCTGCAGCGGCAGGCCGTTCCGGCGCACCAGGAGCACCTGGCCGACCAGGCCCCGGGACGGACCCTGGTCGACGTGGTCGCCCTGAAGAACGGGGCGCCACTCCTGAGGGTGATCTCGCCGGAGATGGCCGTCCCCGACGTGATCGTCTCCCGGGGAGACAAGCGGGCCAGCCCCGAGGAATGCGTCGGGGCCTGGCCGGAGGTCCTCGACATGAACCTGCACACCGTGGAGCACGGTCGGTTCTTCAACGCCCTCGACGAGGAGAAGGCCCACGCCGTGTGCGTCATAGGCACGGGCATCCGGGATTCCCTGTTCGGCGATCCCGACGAGGTGGGTCATGAGATCATCCCGATCGGCGAGACCATCCAGATCAACGGGCAACCGTTCACGATCGTCGGGATGTTCACCCATTACGCCAGCGAGCAGGACCTGAAGGCGCGGGCCCTCCGCAAGCAATCCGGGGCCGCCACCCAACCGGTGGAGGCCAAGAAATCCCGGGGTTGGGGCCGCAAGGGCGGCTGGGCCTTCTGGCGGAAGAACAACACCCTGTACATCCCCCTCAACACCGCCTGGGTCCGGTTCAGGATGGCTGGCGACCTCGATGGCATCCCGGATCCGCGTCTGAGCGACATCGATCTCAAGGTGAAGTCCATGGAGCAGATGGAATTGGCCCTGCAGCAGGCCAAGAACGTCCTGCTGGTGACACACCGGGGCATCGAGGACTTCACCTTCCAGACCCAGGAGAGCCAGGTGGAGAGCATCAACAAGCAGATCAAGAACGCCCGATTGAGCGGTGGGATCATCGCCGGGATCAGCCTCCTGGTCGGGGGCATCGGCATCATGAACATCATGCTGGCGAGCATCAACGAGCGGGTCCGCGAGATCGGGACCTGCAAGGCCCTCGGCGCCACGGGGGTCGATGTCTTCGTCCAGATCATCGTCGAGAGCGTGGTCCTTTCGATGCTGGGGGCGATGGCGGGCCTTGCGGCCTCGCTGCTCATCGTGGATCTGCTGGCCTTCATCGCCCCGACCGGCAACACACCGATCATCACCTGGGAGGCACAGGCGGTGGCGGTGGCCTTCAGCGGGACGGTCGGAGTGCTCGCCGGCTTCCTGCCGGCCGTGAAGGCCGCCCGACTCGAGCCCATCCAGGCGCTCCGCTACGAATAGGGCCGGATCCGGGTTGGCGTGATCCATGCGCGTCGGTTGCGTGTTCCTCGCACCTCCACGGATCGGCACCCTCCGCCCGCCACCCCGATTCGGGATCGTATCGGCGTCGAATCCCGTTCCGACTCGTGCCTCCGGCCCTGTCCGGGACTTGGCATTGCAATCGCTTGCAGCGTCTTCATGCCGGGTTGAGTGACTCGGTTTGTTGGTTCATTTGGGGTGGCCCTCGCAGCGCAAGCTGCGGGGGCTTTTCCCATCGGATGGCCCGATGTCCATGGTCCGGCGGTCCGTCGTATGGGCCCTGTTCCGGACCGCCGCCGGCCACGATCGGAGTCCCGACGGAGGGATCGCCCGAAAAAACATCGCTGATTCACAGCCGTCTCCGTTGTAGAAGGATTCCCGTGATTGATGCTTTTGCCCGGCAACGGGAGATGGTGAGGCAATACCCCGAGAACGAACTGGCCCGGTTCAGTCTGGGGCGGGCGCTGTTCGATGCCGGGGATCCTTCCGGTGCGCGCGAACACCTGGAGGTGGCCCTGCGCAGAAAACCGGATTGGATGGTGGTCCAGATCCTCCTCGGCAAATGCGACCTGGCCGAGGGGAGGGTGGCGGCTGCCCGGAACGCATTCGAGCGTGCGTTGCAGCTCGCCCGGGAGCAGCACCACGAAGGTCCGGAGGCCGAATTGATGGACCTCCTTTCAGGGTTGAACCCCGATGCCGGCGATCTACGCTGACCTGCCAGTTCCCAACACATCGTGAGAATCCCATCCCTTCGCCCGTCGCGGTCCGCCGCCTTCACCCTGATCGAACTGCTCGTGGTGATCGCCATCATCGCGATCCTCGCGGGCATGCTGTTGCCGGCGTTGTCGAGGGCCCGTCAGAAGGCGACCGGCATCGCGTGCATCAACAACGAGAAGCAACTGGCCCTCGCCTCGATGCTGTACGTCTCGGAGAACCGGGATTTCTTCCCTCCCAACGGTGCGGGTGATCCGAATGTCAACCTCACCAACCCGCCGGCCAACTACGTGCCCAAGTACTGGGTCGAGGGACGCGATGGCAACAATCTGGTCGACGCCTCCGCCTCGGGCCTGATCAATCCGCGGGTGTCCCTCCTGGCCCCGTATCTCCCGGCCCGGGGTTCCTTCAAGTGTCCGGGGGATCGCTACTCCGAATTGGTGGGGGGGCGCCGTCAGACCAACCCGAGGACCTACGGCCAGAATCCGTGGGTGAACTGGGCCGACGATGCGCCGTATGCCACCAGCTCTCTGGGCGACGACCGGACCTATCGGAATTTCCGCAAGACCGGTGACGTGATGAGCGGGGCCGACGTGTTCCTGCATGGCGAGATCCATCCCAAGGGCATCTGTCGCCCCTTCTTCGGTGTCAACATGGCCACCTCCGCCGGGGGCGCCTACCACGTTCCGGGCAACTACCATGGCCGCAATTCCAACTTCTCCTTCGTCGACGGCCATGCCGAATCCCATCGCTGGGTGAGCGGGACGTTCAACAACCCCACCTCCAACGTCGATCACCACGGGGTCCATGGAGGCGGGTATCCCGGAACCGGGAGTCGGCCCGACCTGATCTGGATCGGTGAACACTCCACGACCCGCCGTTGATCCGGCGCGTCACCGCCCGCTTCCCGCCCGCCATGAGGTCGATCCGCGATTGTCGGCTCTACACCTTCGTCGACACCGCCTACCTCCACGGACGCGATCCCGCGGCCCTGGCGGCCGCCCTGTGCGAGGGAGGCTCCGACCTGATCCAGGTGCGGGCCAAGGGTGCCTCACCCGAAGAGGTCCGCAGGCTGGCCGAAGCCGTGATGCCCGTCCTCCAGGCGGCCGGGGTCGGGCTGGTGATCAACGACCATCCCGATGTCGCCGTGGCGGTGGGGGCGCCGTGGGTCCACCTCGGACAGGAGGATTTCTTCGACGCCGGACATTCGAAGGTCGTCGAGTTGCCCTGCCGCCGTAAGGGTTGCCGGGTGGGCTTGTCGACCCATGCTCCGGACCAGTGCCTGCGCGCGGTCGAGGCCGGGGCCGACTATGTCGCCATCGGACCGGTGTTCGCCACCGGAACCAAGCCGACGGCCCGTCCGGTGACCCTCGACTACGTGCGATGGGCACGGGAGAACGTCCGAGTCCCCTGGTTCGCCATCGGAGGGATCCATATGGGCACCGTGGATGCGGTCGTTGAGGCCGGAGCCCGATCCATCTGCGTCGTCAGCGCCATCCTGAACGCGCCCGATGTCGCCGCCGCCTGCCGGGAATTCCGCAGACGATTGCCGGACTGATGCGGAGCGTCCCCTTTTGGGTTCCGCCTTTCTGCTCCCTTCATCCGCGGGCTTGGTTCAACGTCACCGCATGAATCTCTTCGATCTTTCGGGTGAGGTGGCCGTGGTGATCGGTGCGACCGGTGCCCTGGGCGGTGCCATGGCCCATGCGCTCGGCAGGGCCGGCGCGGCGGTGGCGGTGGTGGGGCGCAATGTCGAACGGGGTGCGGCTTGCGTGCGGTCCTTGGAGGAGCAGCGGGCCCGGGCGGCCTTCTTCGCGGCCGACGCGATGAGCCGAGAGGATCTGAGCCGCGTGGAGGACGAGGTCCAGCAGCGATTGGGGACGGTTTCGATCCTGGTCAATGCCGCCGGCGGCAACGATCCCAAGGCGACCGTCACGGCCGATCTCCCGTTCGAGGCGATCGGCCTCGACGCCTGGCGGGGGAATTTCGACCTCAACCTGGTGGGCGGGGTGCTCTTGCCCTGCCAGGTCTTCGGACCCGGTCTCTGCGCCCGGCGTCGGGGCACGGTGATCAATGTCGCCAGCGTATCGGCGCACATCCCCCTGTCGCGGGTGGTGAGCTATTCCGCGGCCAAGGCGGCGGTCCTGAGCCTCACCCAGTTCCTCGCCCGCGAGTGGGCGCCCAGCGGGGTGCGGGTCAATTCGATCACTCCGGGATTCTTCCCGGCCGAGCAGAACCGGCGTCTGCTCTTCAACGAGGACGGCAGTCCCACCCCGCGTGCCAAGGCGATCCTCGGTCACACGCCGATGGCCCGGTTCGGCGTCGCCGAGGAACTGGGTGGAGCGGTGGTGTTCCTGGCAAGCCCGCGGGCGGCGGGCTTCGTCACCGGGAGCGACGTGCGCGTGGATGGCGGTTTCCTGAGCCAGACGTTGTGAACGTCCCGGATCCATCGATCCGTCCGGCCTCCGTCCAGCGGTGGTCCCAGGGCCGCTGGGAGAGGGCGACGGCCGACAGTGTCGCCGCCGAGGAACCCTTGGAGATCCGCGTCGAGACCCGCAGTGTCAGCGTGACCCTGCGGACCCCTGGGCATGATGACGAGTTGGCGGCGGGTTTCCTGGTCAGCGAGGGGTTGCTCCGCCGCCATTCCGACCTCCGGGCGATCCGTCCCTACCCCCGCAACGATGCCGGCAACGTGGTCGATGTCTTCCTGGCGGAGACGACGACCTTCGATTTCGCCTCGCTGACGCGCCATGTGTTCGCCTCCTCCAGTTGCGGACTCTGCGGCAAGACCAGCATCGAGGCGCTCCGGCATCGGTTCCCGCCGGTATCCGACCGGTTCCGGGTGTCACCGGAGGTGCTGCTGTCGTTGCCGGGGCGGTTGCGCGAGGCCCAGGCGGGTTTCTCCGCGTCGGGCGGGTTGCATGCGGCGGCCCTCTTCGGCACGGACGGACGCCTGTGGATGGTCCGCGAGGATGTCGGTCGCCACAACGCCGTCGACAAGGTGATCGGTCGACGGTTCCTCGACGGGGCGTTCCCGGTCGGGCCGGCGGTGCTCCTGGTCAGCGGCCGGGTGTCGTTCGAGATCGTCCAGAAGGCCCTGGCTGCGCGCATCGCCATGATCGCCGCCGTGTCGGCCCCCTCGAGCCTCGCGGTCGAGTTCGCCGGCGAGTCCGGACAGACCCTGGTGGGATTCCTGCGCGAGGGGCGCTTCAACGTGTACGCCGGTCCCGGGCGCATCGGCGGGGATCCCGACGCGACCGATCAATAAAACGCTCTTGTCCCGGGGGGCTTTGGTCTATGGTCGGCCCATGCGCAAGCGCCGGGAGGCCCGCGAACGAGCGGTGCAGTTTCTCTTTCAGCACGACCTGAATCCTCCGGAGGATCTCGGGTCGGCTCTCGACCAGTTCTGGGACGCCCAGCGGATGAGCGACTATCTCGAATCGCGGGGCCCGACCTGGGGCGAGCGGGTCGAACTGCCTCCCCCCAGCGCCGACGAGAGCGCCACCCGCCTGTTCGCCGACCGTCTGGTCCGTGGTGTCCTGCAGCATCGCGACCAACTCGACGAGATCATCCGCAAGCACGCCAAGAACTGGGATCTCCACCGCATGGCGGCGGTCGACCGCAACGTGATGCGTCTGGCCATCCACGAGATGCTCCATCGCGACGACATCCCCCCGGTGGTCAGCATCAACGAGGCCGTCGACGTGGCCAAGAAGTTCTCCACCGCCGACAGCGGCAAGTTCGTCAACGGCATCCTCGACAAGGTGAAGGCCGAATTGCACCGGCCGGCCAGGACGGCCAAGGAAGCGACCGAATAGACACCGGGTGAAACTCGCCGACCTGCATCTCCACACGCACTTCTCCGACGGCACCTATTCGCCCGAGGAACTGGCCACGCATGCCCGTGAGCAGGGGCTCGATGCGGTGGCCCTCACCGACCACGACAGTGTCGAGGGCTGCGAGCGCATGCGGACGGCCTGTCAGAAAGAGGGCCTCGAGTTCATTCCCGGTGCGGAGTTGACCGCCGAGGTCACCGGCCAGGAGGTGCACATCCTCGGTTACTGGATGGACCTCGGTTCCGGGCGGCTCCGCTCCGAGCTGCTTCGATTCCAGGGGGTCCGCCAGAAGCGGATCCGGGACATGGTCACCCGGCTCAATGAGAACGGCGTGAGCCTGAGCGAATCCCTGGTCATGTCGCTCGCCCAATGCGAGGCCCCCGGCCGCCTGCATGTGGCCCGTGCCCTGGTCCAGCAGGGGTTCGCCCGCGACCACGACCAGGCCTTCGACAAGTTCCTCAAGCGTGGCCGCCCCGGTTTCGTGCCCAAGGCACGCATGAGCGCCGAGGATGCGGTGGGCCTGATCCGCGAGTCGGGAGGCGTGGCCGTCCTGGCCCATCCGGGACTCTACCGCAACGACGGCCTGATCGGGAAACTCAAGGAGGCCGGCATCGACGGCCTCGAATGCTGGCACACCCGGCATTCCCCGGAGGCCAGCGAGAACTACGCCCGCAAGGCCGCCGATCTGGATCTCGTGGCCACGGGCGGCAGCGACTGCCATGGGATGGCCAAGGGCCAACCCCTCATCGGACGGGTCAAGCTGCCCTATCCTCAGGTCGAGGCGCTGAGGTCGCGCCGTTCCCGTCGCCGCGCCTAGTCTCGCGATCCGCACCGGACCGCCAACAACGACCGTTCATCATGGGATTCTTCGACAAGCTCAAGTCCGCCTTCACCAAGACCGCCACCTCGCTGGCCCATGAGATCCAGCGCATCGTCACCCGATCCCCGAAACTGACGGCGCAGAGCGTCGAGGAGCTCGAGGCGGCCCTGTTGGCGGCCGACCTGGGACTGCCGATGACGCAGCAGATCCTCGCCGCCGTGCGCAAGGCCTTCGAGACCCAGGGCAGGTCGGGCCTCGATTTCGTGGACATCGCGATCGCCGAGGTCGAACGGAGCCTGGGGGGCATGGATGCGAGCCTCCGGGCCCGGCCCGACGGCGTGACGGTGGTGTCGGTGGTGGGGGTCAATGGCACCGGCAAGACGACGACCTGCGCCAAGCTCGCCAAACGCATGGCCGAGCGCGGCGAACCGGCCATCCTCGCGGCCTGCGACACCTTCCGTGCGGCGGCCATCGAGCAGCTCCAGCTCTGGGGTTCCCGACTGGAGATCCCCGTCATCGCCGGCGCCTACCAGGCCGATCCGGCGGCCGTCGCCCATGATGCGGTGGTGGCGGCCCAGGCCCGCGATGCCCGGTGGCTCTTCATCGACACGGCCGGACGTCTGCACACGAAGCACAACCTGATGCAGGAGCTGCAGAAGGTGCATCGGGTGGTCGGCCGCAAGTTCCCGGGGGCGCCGCACGAGGTGTTGCTGGTGCTCGATGGCTCGACGGGCATGAACGCGATGGTCCAGGCCCGTGAATTCCACAAGGCCGTCCAGCTCACCGGACTGGTCATCACCAAGCTCGATGGCACCAGCAAGGGCGGGGCCGTGGTGGCCATCCAGCGCGAACTGGGCATTCCGGTGAAGTTCATCGGCGTGGGCGAACAGGCCGACGACCTGCAGGCCTTCAACGCCCGCGAGTTCGCCGAGGCGTTGTTCTCGGCCAAGGGCTGAACCCTTCTTCCCGGCGGCGGCATGACTCCCGACGAGCGCTTCATGGGCCAGGCTCTGGGTCTGGCGCGACGGGCCTACGGGCGGACCTCGCCGAATCCGATGGTCGGCGCGGTGCTTGTCCAGAAGGGGCGGGTGATCGGCAGGGGGTGGCACCACCGGGCCGGTGCCCCCCACGCCGAGGTCGAGGCCCTGGCCGATGCGGCCCGCCGCGGGCATGCGGTCCAGGGCTCCACGATCTATGTGACCCTCGAACCGTGCTGCACCCATGGGCGGACGCCTCCGTGCACCGAGGCCCTGGTGCGGGCGGGGGTGTCGCGGGTGGTGGTGGCCGCGATCGACCCCAACCCCAGCCATGCGGGTCAGGGTCTGGACCTGCTCCGGCAGGCGGGGATCTCCGTCGAGTCCGGTGTGCTCGAGTCCGAGTCCGCGCGCCTCAACGAGGCCTTCAACCACTGGATCGTCCACAGGACCCCCTGGGTCACGGCCAAGTCGGCGATGACGCTGGATGGCCGGATCGCCACCGCGACCGGGGAGTCGAAGTGGATCACGGGTCCCGCGTCGCGGGCCCATGCCCACCGACTGCGTCTGGGGGGCGACGCCATCCTGGTCGGAGTGGAGACCGTCCTGGCCGACGATCCTTCCCTGGACGTGAGGGCCCAGCCGGGTTTTCGACCGCCGGCCTGGTTTCCGATCAAGCGGCGCATCGTGCTCGACACCCGGGCACGGACGCCATCGACCTGCCGTCTGGTCTCCGATGAGGCTCGTTCCAACACGCTGGTGGTGGTGGGCGCATCGGTCCCCCCGGAACGGCTCGACCCGCTGCGGTCCCGGGTTTCCGTCCTTCAGGCACCCGAGCGTGACGGGCGCATCGACCTCCGGTGGTTGATGGCGGAGTTGGGGCGCCAGGGGATCACGCACCTGCTGGTCGAGGGCGGCGGCACGGTGTTGGCCGCTTTCTTCGAGGCGGGCCTGGTGCATCGGACCGCCTTCTTCTACGCGCCCCGCATCCTCGGTGGCGACGATTCCCGTCGATCGGTGGCGGGGCGGGGGTTCCGGTCCCTGTCCGAAGCCCCCCGGTTGGCCGGGGTGGAATCGCGGCGGTTCGGGGAGGACCTGTTCCTCACGGCGCGCGTGGTCCGGGATCCGGGGACCTGAAACCGGAGGATTCCGTTGGACGGCGACGGGCCACCCCACGGAAAGTCCGTGCCAGGGGAGCGTCGACGGGATGGACCCGTGGGGACGCGATCCCACCAACGATACGACATGTTCACTGGACTGGTCGAAGAGACGGGACTCGTGCACCGGATCGAACCGGGGTCTTCCTCCGTGCGTCTGTGGGTCGATGCCCGCGTGACGGCCCGGGGCGCCCGGTCGGGAGACAGCATCGCCGTGAACGGTTGCTGCCTGACCGTGGTCGGCCGTCGCGTGATCCGTGGCGGTGCCAGACTCGCCTTCGATCTGCTTCAAGAAACCTGGGATCGGACGAACCTGTCGTCGGTGAAGCCGGGAGCGGCGGTGAATCTGGAACGATCGCTGGCCGCCGGGGATCGTCTGGGCGGTCACTTCGTGACCGGGCACATCGATGGCACCGGGAAGATCCGCACCTGGGAGCGCCGCGGGCGCGACCACATCCTGGAGATCGCGGCGCCGGCGGCCATCTGCCGCTACATCGTGCTCAAGGGTTCGGTGGCCGTCGACGGGATCAGCCTCACGGTGGCCGGAGTTCTCCGGGGCGGGTTCCGGATCTGGATCATCCCCCACACCTTCGAAGTGACGGCGCTGCGGGAGCGCCGGGTGGGCGACGCTGTGAACCTCGAGGCCGACATGCTGGGCAAGTACGTCGAACGGTTCGTTCGGGCCCGCCGCTGATGATGAAGGGCCTCCTCCGACCCCGGGCGCTGAGGCGCGGCGATGTCATCGGACTGGTGGCACCGGCCGGTGCCCTCTGGCGGCCCGAGAGGGTCGAGGGCTGCGTGCGGTACCTCGAAGGTCGGGGCTATCGCGTGGAGGTCGCAGCCCATGCGCTCGGACACGACGGAGCCTTCTCCGGCACCGATGAGCAGCGGTTGTCCGACCTCAACGGGATGTTGGGAGATCCGCGGATCCGGGCGGTGATGGCCTTGCGGGGCGGGTACGGAACCCCGCGGTTGCTCGACCGGATCGACTACGCTGCCGTGCGTCGGGATCCGAAGATCGTGGTCGGTTACAGCGACATCACGGCCCTTCAAATGGCGCTCTGGCGCAGGACCGGCCTGGTGAGTTTCTCGGGGCCGCTGGGAGCGGTCGAGTTCGCCTCGGCTCCCGACCCGCTGACCGAGGAGAGCTTCTGGAGGTTGGTGACCTCGCGTCGCACGCGGGGGCGACTCCCGCTGCCCGACGGCGAACCGCTGCAGACCCGCCAGGCCGGCCTCGGCGAAGGGCCGTTGCTCGGGGGGTGCCTGTCGTTGGTGGTGGCCCTGTTGGGAACCCCCTTCTCGCCCGATTATCGCGGTGCGGTCGTGGCCTTGGAGGACGTGCACGAGCAGTTCCACCGGGTCGACCGCATGATGACCCAATTGCGATTGGCCGGGATCCTCGGTCGGGTCAATGCCCTGCTGCTGGGCCGGTTCACGCACACGACGGCGGCCGATCCGGCCCATCCGTTCCACGAACTGGAGGCCGTGTGGCGGTCGGTGCTCGGGGGGGTCAAGGCCCCGATTCTGGAGGGGTTTCCGTATGGCCATGTGCCGCGCAAGGTGACATTGCCCTGGGGCATCCCGGTCCGCGTCGATGGCCGGCGCCAGACGGTGAGTCTGCTCGAATCGGCGGTGGTGTGACCCCGCGCGGGCCTTGGCCCGCCAGCGGGACCGCCCGTCGAGTCGGTCGTCTTTCGAGGGGGAAACATCGCGGGCGGAGCATGAAAAAAGCGCGACCCCCTTTCGAAGGCCGCGCTTTGGAAGTTTCCGTACGGAAACGGTGTGGACTCAGTAGTCCATGCCGCCGCCGCCATGGTGATGAGGATCGGCCGCCGGCTTCTCCTTCTTCTCGGGGAGCTCGGTGATCACGGCCTCGGTCGTGAGCAGCAGGCCCGCGATGGACGAGGCGTTCTGCAGGGCCGAGCGGGTCACCTTCTTCGGGTCGACGACGCCGGCCTTGACCAGGTCCTCGTACTCGCCGGTGGCCACGTTGTAGCCCTCGTTGCCCTTGCGGCGCTTCACTTCCTGGACGATCAGACCGCCCTCGACGCCGGCATTGCGGGCCAGCTCGCGGAGCGGGGCCTCGACCGCGCGGCGGACGATGTCCACGCCGATCTGCTCGTCGGTGATGCCGAGCTTGAGGGCCTCGATGGCCGGGAGGGTGCGCAGGAGTGCCACGCCGCCGCCGGCGACGATGCCTTCCTCGACGGCCGCGCGGGTCGCGTGCAGGGCGTCCTCGACGCGGGCCTTCTTCTCCTTCATCTCGGTCTCGGTCGCGGCACCGACGTGGATGACGGCCACGCCGCCAGCCAGCTTGGCGAGGCGCTCCTGGAGCTTCTCGCGGTCGTAGTCGCTGGTGGTCTCTTCGATCTGGCGGCGGATCTGGTTGACCCGGCCCTGGATCTCGGAGTTCTTGCCATGACCCTCGATGATGGTGGTGTTCTCCTTCTCGACCACCACGCTCTTGGCGCGACCCAGGTCGGCGAGCTCGAGGCTGTCGAGCTTGATGCCGAGGTCTTCGGTGATGAGGCGGCCACCGGTGAGGATGGCGATGTCTTCGAGCATGGCCTTGCGGCGGTCACCGAAGCCCGGAGCCTTGACGGCGCAGACGTTGATGGTGCCACGGAGCTTGTTCACCACGAGGGTGGCGAGGGCTTCGCCTTCGACCTCTTCGGAGATGATCAGCAGCGGCTTGCCGGTCTTGGCCACCTTCTCGAGGATCGGGAGCAGGTCCTTGAGGGAGCTGATCTTCTTCTCGTAGAGGAGGATGTAGGCGTCGTCCTGCTTGACCTCGAGGGTCTCGGCGTTGGTGACGAAGTAGGGGGAGAGGTAGCCCTTGTCGAACTGCATGCCCTCGACCACGTCGAGGGTGGTCTCGATGGACTTGGCCTCTTCGACGGTGATGGTGCCGTCCTTGCCGACCTTGTCCATGGCCTCGGCGATGATGTCGCCGATGGCGGTGTCCCAGTTGGCGGAGACGGTGGCGACCTGCTTGATCTCCTCCTTGTCCTTCACCTTCTTTGCGATCTTGGCCAGCTGCTCGGCAGCGGCTTCGACGGCCTTCTGGATGCCGCGCTGCAGCGACACCGGGTTGGCGCCGGCGGTCACGTGCTTCAGACCTTCGCGGTAGATGGCCTCGGCGAGCACCGTGGCGGTGGTGGTGCCGTCACCGGCGATGTCGCTGGTCTTGCTGGCGACCTCGCGGACCAACTGGGCGCCGATGTTCTGGTAGGGGTTCGAGAGCTCGATCTCCTTGGCGACCGTGACGCCGTCCTTGGTGATCGTCGGGGAACCGAACTTTTTGTCGATGACCACGTTGCGGCCCTTGGGACCGAGGGTCGCCTTGACCGCCTTGGCCAGGATCTCGACGCCCTTCAGGATTTCCTGACGGGCTGCTTCGTCGAACAGAAGTTGTTTAGCTGCCATGTTCTAAGGTGTGTTTTGGATGTTGTGGTTGAAAGTGGGGATGAATCGATTCGGGATCAGCCAATGGGCGATTAGCCAACGATTGCGATCAGGTCGTCGGAGCTGAAGATCTTGTATTCCTTGCCGTCGATCTTGACCTCGGTGCCGCCGTACTTGGAGACCAGCACGCGGTCGCCGACCTTGACCTCGAAGGCCTGCT
>JBEGWF010000015.1:0-5067 GCA_041177965.1 Verrucomicrobiota bacterium
TGCAACGCGCCAACGACCCCAAGCGATTCAACCCTCCGGGCAACCGTTGGACCATCGCGTGGCTCAATGGCCTGGTGAACAAGCAGAACGGATTCCTCGACGAGTCCATCCAGCAGCTCACGAGCATCCTCGAAGACCGATACCCCGAGCTCGAGAAACGCGGTTTCGATTTCAGCCGCGACTACGAGGTGATCAACGAGCTGGGCCAGACCCTCTTCGAGCGGGCCAAGATGGAACGGGCCAATCCGGCCCGGAAGGAGGAATACCTCCGGGCCGCGGCCACCCGCTTCGAGCGGACCCTCACGATCGATCCCGAAAACCTCACCGCCCACTACAACCTGGGCCTCATCCATGCCGCCTTGGGCGACTCGGCCGCCAGCGAACGGCACCGGAAACTCCATGAGCGCTACCGGCCCGACGACAACGCCCGCGACCGGGCCGTGGCCATCGCCCGCCGCAACAATCCGGCCGCCGATCACGCCGCGCAGGCCATCGTGATCTACGATTTGCAGCACCCCGACAGCCTGTCCGTCACGAGGGCCGGAGCCGCACCGGCGATGGCGTCTCCCCCGGCATCCCGCACCACCGCCGCGCGCTGAACCCCTGACCGCGGCCCGACGCCCTGATACCCTCCGACCATGTCCCAACGCCCGAATGAACCCGAAGAGTGGGTCGAGTCCGACGACCGCGCCATCCGCACCGGACTCCGCTGGTCCTTGGTGGCCCTGATCGTGCTCGGAGTCGTGGGCGTCGGCGCGTTCTTCGCCCTGCGCAAGACCGCGGGGCCGGCCAAGGTGCAGGTGACCGCCCTGGCGGCTCCCCAGACGGTGCAAACGGCCCAGAAACTCACCCTGCCGAAGGCGCCCTTCACCGAGGTGAGCGCAGCGGCCGGACTGCGTTTCAGCCACTTCACCGGCGCCACCGGCGAGAAACTCCTGCCCGAGACCATGGGAGCCGGCGCGGCCTTCTTCGATGCCGACGGCGATGGCGACGCCGACCTGCTTCTGGTCAATGGCGACCGCTGGCCCTGGGCGGCTTCGGGGCCGGCCTCTCCCGGCTGCGCCCTGTACCGCAATGACACCGCTCCCGGCGGTCCCATCCGCTTCACCGACATCTCGGCGGGTTCCGGTCTCGAAACTCCGTTCTACGGCATGGGGACCGCGGTGGGTGACTACGACAATGACGGCAAGCCCGACGTCTTGGTCACCGCCGTCGGCGGGGCCCACCTCTTCCACAACGAGGGGGGCGGCCGCTTCAAAGACGTCACCGCTTCGGCGGGTGTCGGCGGCGGGCCCGACGAGTGGAGCACCGCGGCCACCTGGTTCGACCTCGACAACGACGGCGACCTCGACCTCTTCGTCGGCAGCTACGTGAAGTGGTCGCGGGCGATCGACGCCGAAGTGGGCTACAAGATCGACGGATCCACCAGAGCCTACGGGCCGCCGATGAATTTCCAGGGAACCTTCCCGCACCTGTACCGCAACGAGGGCGGCGGCCGGTTCACCGACATCAGCAAGGAGGGCGGCGTCCAGGTGACCAATCCCTCCACCGGGGTCCCCGCGGCGAAGTCGCTCGGCGTGGTCGCTGTCGATTTCAACGGCGACGGCTACACCGACCTCATCGTGGCCAATGACACGGTCCAGAACTTCGTCTTCGAGAACCAGCGTGACGGCCGCTTCAAGGAGGTCGGGGCCCTGACCGGCATCGCCTTCGACAGCTACGGCAACACGCGCGGTGCCATGGGCATCGACGCCGCCCGCTTCACCGACGACGGCAAGCTGGGCATCGCCATCGGCAACTTCGCCAACGAGATGACGGCATTGTATGTCGGTGGTGCCACGGCCGGCCTCTTCACCGATGAATCCATCTCCTGGGGTGTCGGGCCGGCCAGTCGCCTGCCACTCAAATTCGGCGTCCTTTTCTTCGACTGGGACCTCGACGGGCGTCTCGACCTGCTCAGCGTCAACGGTCATCTGGAAGAGGAGATCACCAAGGTGCAGGCCAGCCAGAAGTACCGCCAGGCGGCCCAACTGTTCTGGAATGCAGGGACCGCGGGCTTCGTTCCGGTGGGGTCCGAGCAGGCCGGTACGGCCCTCTTCACGCCCATCGTGGGACGAGGTTGCGCCCATGCCGACCTCGATGGCGACGGCGATGAAGATCTGCTGTTCACCCAGACCGGTGGTACTCCGCTCCTGCTGCGCAACGACCGCCCCGCCGACCGGCGTTGGGTGCGGCTGAAACTCTTGGGCAACCGCAGCAACAGGGACGCCCTCGGCGCCACCGTCCAACTCAAGGCGGGCGGAAAAACCCAATGGCGCACCGTCACCGCCAACCGCGGGTACCTGAGTTCCAGCGCCCTGCCCCTGACCTTCGGCCTGGGCGAGGCCACCGCCGTGGAATCGATCGAAGTCGTCTGGCCCGGCGGCCAACGACAAACCGTGCCCACACCCCAACCCGGCACCGTCACCGAGATCCGTCAGACTCCGTGAGTCGGCGGCGGCGGAAACGCCGCTCAATGCCTTCGCATCGACGCCTTCGCCTGAACCCGGGCGACGTCGTTTTCATTGCGACGGCCCAACCTCCGACGGTTCACCGATAGGCCGAAACCGGCTTCGGAACCACGCCGAGTTCGGCGTAGTTGAATCCCGCCTCCAACGGTTGGTAGGTGCCCACGATGTCCACACTCCGCCGGGGATCGATGGCCGACTCCATGCCCAATCCCCAGTAGATGGCATTGATGATCAACCGGCGCAGATCCGCACATTGAAGGTCGTGCGCGCTGCCCATGGTCGATTGGAACACCCGCGCCTGAAGGCCGCCGCGCGTCTGCCAATGCTTGAACCACGCCACCGGCAAGGGTTCCAACTGGGGATTCGGCGCGTCGGTGGGTTTGCGGCCCAGAAGCGGTTGGCCCCAGACGAGGGCCGTGCAACCCGCCGGCAAATGGCCGCCTTCCTTGTAGGTGCGGTACACATCGGAGTTGCCCCAGAGGTCCTTCACCCCGCGCAAGATCGGATGATCCTTCATCTCCGGCACCATGATCCCCCGGGTCGAATCGGCATGCCACTGGCCGTGATGATTCATGAAGCTCCCGCCCAGCACGTCGTTGCCCCAGTCCACCTGCTTGCCGTTGATCTTGTAGGGCAACGCTCCGTGGAACCCGTGGTTTCCGGTGCGCAACGAGAGGATGGGGCGACCCGAATCGATGTAGTCGACGATGAGTTCGCGCTCCTTCATCGGCAGGGTCAGGAGGCGCGGGAAGAACAGCACCAGATCGGCCTTGGCCAGCAGTTCCAGGCCCGGGATGTGGTGTTCGCGAAAGGGTTTCCCCTTCTCGGGATACACCGGCATCGTCGGATCCACCTCGCCTTTCTCATTCACCGCGAAGAGCACCGTGCAATCGAAGCCATGATGCCGGCTCAGGATCTTGGCCAGCATGGGCATCGACTGCTCGCTCCGATACTCCTGATCGGCGGCCATGAGGATCACCCGCTTGCCTTTGCCGGGACCGGATTTGCCGGGATAGGTCAGCCATTGCTCCGCATCCGCGGCCCGGACCCCACCCAGACAACACAGGATCAACACGACCCATCGGTGGGCGAAGGCGGCACGGCGGTGGGGCATGAGGCTAGTGCTTGGGGATTTCATTGACCGTGTAGTAGGCCTTGGTGTGGACGAGTCGACGCCCTTCCTTGGATCGGATGCCGGCCAGGTCGAAATCATGGATGTGATCTTCGACCACCTGGCTGAGCGTGAGCTGCACCGAACGCCCGTCGGCCGAGGGCACGGCCTTCACGACGCGCGGGGTGGTATGATCCACTTCAGGGCTCCCGTAGCCCCCATGATACACATGGGTGTAGGTGACGATGCGGTACGAGTCGACCGCGGCCGCTGTCTGAGGATCCACCGGTTGGGTGAAGGTGATGCGGAACCCGTCGTTGCGGATGTTGATCTCCTGGATCTCGAAGGGCATGACTCTGTTCCAGTCGATGCGCTGGAGCGCGAAGGGCCGTGTCCCGCGCACGGGCCATTGCCGACTGGTGGTGAAGCCTCCGGCCATCAACTGACCCTTCGGTGAAAACTCCACGTTCATGATCCCCGTCGCCAACCCCTCGCGGAAGGGATAACAGGCGCCCTGCCACACGCCGTTGATCTGCTCGGTCGTGGCCCGCATCACCAGGCTCAGGCTGTAGTCTCCCAGGAAAAGCTGACCATCGAAGGGACCGAATTTGCCACCGGTCTGGTTGAGCCGGAATCCCGAGATGGACCGTCCCATCTTGATGTACGGAAACTTCACCACGGGGGGGACCAGTTCGCGCACCCGCTTCTTCTCGATGCCCATCCGGGAATCGCTCTTCGGCTCCAGCGAGGGGGCCGGCACCCCCGGGGCGAAGGGATACCAATTGTAGCTGGCCGGATGACCCAGGAATCCGCCGGGCTTGAGGTGCTTGAGCGAACAGCACCCGTTCCACGGCCCCTGGCTCTCGATGGCGAACATCACGCCCTGGGCATTGCTGCCCACGCCTCCGGGACTGCGCAGGCCACTGCATATCGGGATCATCTTCCCGCCGGGTGTCACCTTCACGGCCCAGCCGCGGAACAAGTTGTGGGACTCGTAGGAACTGCTCAGCCCCAACGCTACCCAGATGTTCCCCTCGGGATCGTGCTTCGAACCGAAGGCGAACTCGTGGCCTTCGGCATAGCCCCAATCATTGCTCAACGTGTCGTAGCGATCGGCCACGCCATCCCCATCGGAGTCGCTGATCCGGGTCACATCGGCCCAACTCGTGGCGGTCATCGCCCCATCCTTCCACGACAGCGAGAAGACCTCGTCCTGCCCACTGGCGAAGAGTTGGTATTCGGGGCGCGGCGGCGAGTCGAAGGCGCCCCGGACAAAATAGATGTCACCCCGGCGGGTGCCCACGGCGAGGCGTCCGTCAGGCAAGACCTCCAAGCCTCCCGGCTGCAAGGGCACTCCGGAGGGAATGGGGATGTCGACGATGGGGTAATACTTGGCCTCCTCCTGAGCGGTGCCCCACATCGCGCCGAGGTCTTCGTCGGCCCGAA
>JBEGWF010000016.1:0-10869 GCA_041177965.1 Verrucomicrobiota bacterium
GGTGGTGTTCCGCTCGAGCAACGCCCGCTCCTCGCGTCCCAGCCGGTTCGAGACCCGCTTCAGATCGGATCGCACCTGATCGAGAACGCTGCCGAGGTTCTCCCGGTCCTTGACCTGACCGAAGAGTTTCTCGAAGACCTCGTAGGGATCCGAGATGGGGGCGACGGGTTGATTGGATCCGGCATAGGTCCAGCGCGTCCACGGATCGGCCCGGTGGGGCACACCCGCTCCCAGTTCGAGCGAACCGAAGCGGGTGCGGGTCTCCGGACGGGTCTGCAAGAAGCCCTTCAACTCCTGGTCGATGGAGGGTCCGCTGGCCCAGCCCGCCGGCGTGTCGGAGCCGCCCTGGATGTTTCCCGGCAGCAGTTCGATGCCCGTGAGCAGGCAGCTCATGCCGCGCATGTGACCGTCGCCGTCGCCGCGGACGCGGTTGCACAGCCCCTTGAGCACGAGCATCCGGTTCTGGAACGGTGCCAACGGCTCCAGGATGGGCTTGAGCTTGAAGTCGGTCCCGGCGGCGTCCGGCCAGAACTCGTTGGGCACGGTACCGTTGGGAGTGAAGACGAAGATGATCCGCGACGCCGGCTTGGCCCGGGTGGCGGCCCGCAGGGAGGGGAGGCCCCCCAGGAACGGCAGGACCGCGGCGGAGACGCCCAGGTCACGGAGGAAGCGGCGACGGGGCAGGATGGCGGCGGATGGACGGTTCATGGGCGTGACGGGTTCTTGGGATCCCGGGTGGCGGTGTGGACGGCGATCTCAACCATCAGTTTCCTGATGTTGCACCCGGAGCGCTCGAAGGATTCGTCGAGCCTCTGGAGGGAATCGGCTCCGTAGGCGCCGGGCGACTGTTGGACGGTGTGTTGGAAGAGTTGCCGGACGAAGCCGCGGCGGGCGTCCGGGCTTTCGGCCGCGTGGCGGGCCACGTCCCGGGGCCCCCGCAGGATCATCGTCCTGCCGTCGGCCGTCTGGTACTCCGCGGTCGCATCGACCGGTTTGCGGTTGTCCTCCAGTCGGAACCTCCCGGCGGCATCGAATTTCTCCAGGCTGAAGCCCAGAGGATTGATGGTCGCGTGACACCCCATGCACTGCGGCTTGTCGGTGAGTTGGGTGACCTTCTCGCGCATGGTCAACGAGGGATCGAACCGGTCGTCCATGAACTCGATGGCCATCGGCGGTGGCTTGAGGAAGCGACCCAGCACCTTGCGCGTCAGGAACACACCCCGATGGATCGGCGACGAGGAACGGTAATACGAATGGACCGAGAGAAGGAACGGGTGGGTCAGGACCCCGGCGCGCTGCTCGGGATCGAAGCGCACCGGAATGAACGCATCGTCGCCGGCGTTCGATGCCGCCTCGCTGGCCACCGGGCCTCGGCCGTTCTTCTCGACTCCGTAATAACTGCGGAGAGCCGCATTGAGGTGGAGTTCGTCGGACAGCAGCAGTTGCCGGTAGTCGGAGGCCTCGCTCCAGACCACCGCATCGACGAAGTGGTTCAGGGAGGTGCGCAGGTCCTGCACGAGCGCCGCGTCGAACCCCGGATAGGCCTTGGGATCCTTGGCGATCTCGTCGGCCTCCCCGGTGTCGAGCCAATGGTCGAAGAACCCGCGGAGCTTGGCCCGGGCACGGCGGTCCTGGATCATCCGCAGGGCCTGGGCCCGGACCTGTTCGGGCCGGGCGAGTTCCCCGCGGTCCGCGGCCTCCCGCAGAATCTTGTCCGGGAGCGAATCCCAGAGCACCAGGGCCAGGCGTCCGGCGATCGCATGCCCGTCGTCCAGTCCGTCCGACTCCGGGTAGAGGAAGCGCGGTGAAGTCAGGGTGGCGAGCACCGATCGCTTCACCGAGTCCTCCAGGGCGACATCCGGCTTGAACCACGCCTCCACCACACGCCGCCGCAGGTCGGCATCGAGGGGGCGCCGGAAGGCCCTGCCCGCGAACTGCGCGCAGAACTCCTGCATCCGGGGAGCCAGATCGGACCGGTTCGTCATCCCGGCCGGGATGTCGGCCAACCGACGGATGCGCCCGGCGACCAGGTCCGCGGTCTCGGTTCCGGCCCGGGTGACCGATCGCCACCAATCCTTGGAGACCGAGGCGCCACGCTCGTAGCCCTGGCTGGCATCGTCGGCGGGAAATGCGGTTCCGATCACCGGCGTCGCCGTGGAGGCCTCGGGGGACAGGACCGACGCGGGGATGACGGTCCATGGGCCCTGGGGCGGCTTCCATTCCAGCCGGACGGCGGCCGTCTTCTCCTTGAACTTGAAGAAATCGAGCCGGAGCGGATAGCTGCGCCCCCCGAGCAGGTGCACGGAGCCCGATCCCTGCCGTTCCACGCCGCCCGAACTGACCCAGAGGTCGACGAGGGCGACCTCGCGTTTGGCATCGGAGTCGTCCCGCCGGTTGCTGTCCCCGGCCGCGGGGTCGGTGTTCACGTACAGACGCGCCCCGTTGGGGGTGGTGACCCGGAACTGGTACTCGCCGGAATCCGGTGCGAGGAGCGATCCGGTCCAGGCGATGGAGAACTGGTCGGCCGTGATGCCCTCGGCCGGCGATCCGGCTCCGAAGTCGAAGCGCAGGACGGCATCGATCCTCTGCAGGACCGACTTGTCCTTCTTGTTCATTCCCTTCGACTGGAAGTACTCGGCCTGGAGACCCCCGGGTTTCGAGGCCTGTCGGATGGGGGTGAAGCCGCTGATCAGATCGGCGACCGATTCGCGGTAGCGCCGCTGGGTGAGCCGGACGAACTCCACGCGGTTGGGGGTGTTCCGGGCACGGGCCTGGGGCGAGTAGAAGGCGCCATGGATGTATTCGGCGACCGCACGGGCGTCGGGCTCCGGCGTCTTTTCGTCACGGTCATCGGGCATCGTCCGGTGGATGTACCGCGCGAGCGCCGCCACGGATTGTTCGCCGTGCAGCGTCTCGTCGTACTTGCCGGCGACACCCTCGCCCCGGGGACCGTGGCAACGGGCGCATTCCTGACGATAGATGGTCTCGCCGGAACGCGTGTCGGCCCCCGACGAGGCCACCGAAGCCTCGCCTCCGCCCCGGCGCCCGGCGCACGCGGCGAGGGTCAGGCCCAGCGCGATCCAACTCATCCACTCGACAGGTCTCATCCGCACTCGTGTCCATTCCTTGAAATCGCGCCCCGGATCAATGGCCAAGTTGTGCCCCGATCGCCCGGGATGCCCCGGTGCCCCCGGTGCGGGTCGCGGTTCGGGAAGGGCGTCCGGGGCCCCGGGGTGTCCGGTTCGGAGCCGCGCGTCCGGAGGGGCGATTTTGCGCTTCGCTCCGGAAACCTTTCGCACCACGCTTCGAAATCAGCTTCCTCCAATGAAAAAACGATCCTGGAAAATCGCCGGAATCAACTTCGACCACTTCCACATGGGCGACCTGCTCCGGTACGCCCACGAGCACCCCAGCGCCGAGATCGTCGGCATCAGCGACGAGCAACCCGCCCGGATGGAAGAGGCCATTCGCAAGGGTCTTGTCCGCCGGGATCAGGCCTTCACCGACTACCGCGAGTGCCTCGAGAAGACCAAACCCGACGTCGTGCTGCTTTGCCCCGCTGCCTCCAAGCACGGGGAGTGGGTCAAGAAGGTGGCTCCCTACGGCGCGCACCTGATGGTCGAGAAACCCTTCGCCGCCTCGCTCAAGGAGGCCGATGCGATGGTCAAGTGCATGGGCAAGGACCAGCGCCTGATGATCAACTGGCCGCTGCAATGGGTCGGCTCCCACCGGAAGGCCTACGAACTGGTCTCGAGCGGCAAGATCGGCGAAGTGCTCAACGTCTGGCACATCGGCGGCAATCGCGGGCCCCTGTTCCATGGCGCCGACAAGGACGAGAAGACGCCGGCCCAGGTGGCCAAAGAGAAGCCCCATTCCTGGTTCTACAAGAAGGCCCACGGCGGCGGATCGCTGCTCGATTACCTCGGCTACGGCACCACGCTGGGCACCTGGTATCAGGGCGGGCGTCGGCCCATCGAGGTGACGGCCGTGGTGGATGAACCGGCCGGCCTCGAGGTCGACGAGCACAGCATCGTGGTGGCCCGCTACGCGCACGGCCTCTCCAAGTTCGAGACCCGTTGGGGCACCTTCACCGATCCGTGGATCATCCAGCCGCAACCCAAGTGCGGGTTCGTGATCCTGGGCACCGAGGGCACGGTGAGCAGTTACGACTACGACGACCATGTCACGGTCCAGACCCGCAAGAAGCCGGTGCCCCATCAGCTGCCGGCCCCGGCCCCGAAGGCCCCGAACCAGAACCCCGTCCAGTACCTGCTGCATTGCCTCGACAAGGGCGTGCCCTTGGAGGGGCCGGTGAGCCTGCCCATCAGCCGGATCGGCCAGGAGATCGTCGATGCCGCCGTGAAGAGCGCCCGGCTCAAGAAGGCCGTCAAACTGGCCTGATCGCTGGCGAATGCGGGGGCTGCCCGCAAATCTGAACGACGGGGCCGGGGAGTCGCTCACGATTCCCCGGCCCCTCGTTTTTCAACCGAGCCCGGTCGGCTCGGCGATCCTGATCGCTGCGGCCGTTCTCTCCGGGGCTTCCTTCCAGCGGTGGGTTCAGACAGACTGCCGCCCATCATGACCAAGGCCGTCATCCTCGCCGCCGGCAAGGGAACCCGCATGGGCGACCTCACCCAGGAGATCCCCAAACCCATGCTGTCGGTGCAGGGGCGCCCGATCCTCGAGCACATCGTCGAGGGCTTGAAGGAGGTGGGTGTCCGCGAGTTCCACCTCATCACCGGTTGGCGCGCCGAGGTCATCGAGTCGCATTTCGGCGACGGCTCCCGCTTCGGAGTCCGGATGAGCTATTCCCGTCAGGTCGTTCAGGACGGCACCGGCAAGGCTCCGGAACTGGCCAAGGAGTTCGTGGGTGGCGATGACTTCGTGCTCACCTACGGCGACATCCTGGTGAAGCCCGAGACCTACCGGCACATGATCGAGCGCTGGCAGGCAGGGTCCTTCGACGGGGTGCTCACGGTGACCGCCGGGGAAGATGTCACCAAGGGAGGGTTGTTCTTCTTCGATGACGAGCGCTTCTGCCTGACCCGCCTGGTCGAGAAGCCCAATGCCGCCCAACTGGAGACCCTCCGGTCCGAGGGTTGGATCCGCCCGGGCAAGCCGGTCTGGTACAATGCGGGCATTTATTTGTTCCGCCCATCGCTCTTCGATTACACGGCCCGATTGCAGAAGTCACCGCGCGGCGAATACGAACTGACCGACGCCCTCTCTTCGATGATCGCCGAGGGCAAGGTGTTGGCCGGGTTGCAGATCGCCGGCCGTTGGGTCGATGTCCGAGACCCCGAGGTGCTCGCCTCGCTCCAGGCATGAGTGCCCCCGGCGCGGTCCAAGCGCAGCCCCGCCTGCGATTGAGGCTCACTCCCGCCGCCGAATACGCGGTTCGGACCGGTCACCCTTGGGTGTATGCCGAGCGAATCCGCGAGAAGAACCGCGAGGGGAACTCCGGTGAGATCGCCGTGGTGTACGACCGCAACGATCGGTTTCTGGCCCTGGGTTTGTATGATCCGGATTCGCCGATCCGCTTCCGCGTCCTCCACTCCGGCAAGCCCGTGATGGTCGACGAGGCGTGGTGGCGTGCCCGCCTGGCGGCGTCCCTGACCCGGCGCGAGGGCGTGGCCACCGACCAGACCGATGGGCTTCGGTGGATCAACGGGGAGTCGGATGGATGGCCTGCGATGGTGGTCGACCAGTACGCGGGCACGCTGGTGCTCAAGCTGTACTCGGCCGTCTGGCTCCCGCGCGTGGCCGACCTGACCCGGTGGTTGCAGGAATCCCTCCGGCCCGAGCGCATCGTTCTCCGATTGAGCCGCAATGCCGCCCTCGGCTTCGAGCAGGCCGGATACCACGACGGACAGAACCTCTGGGGTGACGACACCGCTCCGTCGGTGGTCTTCCTCGAAGATGGCATCCGCTTCTGGTCCGATGTGGTGAAGGGTCAGAAGACCGGGTTCTTCCTGGACCAACGCGACAACCGCCGCCGGATCGGCCAGTGCTCGTCCGGCCTGGACGTGCTCAACGCCTTCAGTTTCAGCGGAGGGTTCTCGCTCCATGCGGCCCGGGGCGGCGCGCGCAGCGTGACGGATCTCGACATCTCCCCGCACGCGCTCGAGGCCGCCCGACGCAATTTCGCCCTCAACGCCGCCGATCCCCGCATCGCCGCGATCCGCCACGAGTCGGTGCAGGCCGACGCCTTCGCCTGGTTGGAACGCAGCACCGAGCAGTTCGACATCGTCATCTGCGACCCGCCCTCGCTGGCCAAGCGCGAGACCGAGCGGGCCGGCGCCATCGAGGCCTATCACCGATTGGCGGTGAATTCCATCGCCCGGGTGCGTCCCGGTGGGTTGCTGCTGGCGGCCTCGTGTTCGGCCCATGTGACGCCCGAGGAGTTCTACGCGGCGGTCACCGAGGCCGCGCACCGCAGTGGTCGCCGCTTCGTCGAGGAGGGGTACACCGGCCACGCCCCGGATCACCCGGCCACCTTCGACGAGGCCCGCTATCTCAAGGCCGCCTACCTGCGCTTCGAGGCCGCGACGCGCTGAAGGACCGGTTCGGCAAGGGTTCGGGCCGCGGCTTCGATCCATGGGCCGGTCGGCCTCGGCAGGACCCGGCCCTGGACATCGATCCCGCTCCAGAAGCCGGAGTCATGTCGCGAATCTCCCCATCGGAAGCTTGCGGTCGGCGTGCAGACTCCGATGTTTGCAGGGTCATGCGATCAGGAATATCGAACGAGTGGGTTGGGGGAATCCTCCCGGGGATCGTTGCAGTTCTCTGCACGGCCCCGGTCATCGCGGGTGAGTTCAAGGCCCAGTTGGGCCCTTCCATGGACAAATGGATGTACCCCTTCGAGTTCGGCACCGGAGGTTCCCGGCCGGTGGCTCCCACCTTCGCCTCGTTCGATCCGCGCTTCGACACCCGCGATGCGGAGTTCCTCATCGGATGGCAGACCCAGGCGTCGATCCCCACCAACGCCGCCCCCAGCCGTTATCTCCTGCGCCGCGTGCGGCTCAGCCTGACCGTGGGCCGCGACCTGGTGAACAACGCCACCGGGGAGCGGGTGACCTTCAACTACGATCCCTCGTTCGACAGCTATCGGACGCACCTTCCGTCCCAGCATCCCGATCACCAGCCCGATGCCGATGCCGGGCGTCCGGTCGAGGTGTTCGGAGCGGCGTTCCGCAACGGATACGATGCCGTCTCCTACCTCGAGGACACGCCCTTCGGGATCGTTGGAGCCTTCACCTCGAACAACATCTCCATCGGCACGCGCAACGCCTTCGCGGCCGTGTTCGACGCCCGGGGGCAGTGGGTCGACGTCGCCAATCATGTGGGCCAGACCAACGCCAATTGGACCCAGCCGCCCTTCGAGGCCCGACCCTGGGCCGTGGGTCAGACCACCGGTGTTGCCCCGGGTGCCGGCGTGCCCGTGGGCAGCACCTTCACCTTCGACCTCGATCTTGCCGATCCCCAGATCGCCGGTCATCTCGCCCGGTCGCTGGCCGCCGGGAGGTTGTCGCTGATGGTGAGTTCCCTCTCGCCGGCCAAGCAGGTGACCCCTGGCGGCACCGGCTTGGGCGGCAGCGGCGCCTATCCGCAATGGTCCACGCGCGAAGACAACCTCTTCCCCGGGCCCGTCCTCGAGGTGGAGGGCGTGTATCTTGGGGATGCCGATGCCGACGCCGATGGATTGCCCGATGACTGGGAGCGGTGGCGCTTCGGCGATCTCGCCCCGGTGGGTTCGGGAGACCCGGATGGCGACGGTTCGTCCAATCGGGAGGAGTGGACGGCCGGAACCGACCCCCTCTCGGCCGCGGATGTCCTCAGGATCCTCCCGGGCGGCGTCGCCGGCCGTCCGACGCTCCGGTTTCCGGTCCGTCCCAATCGGGTCTACCGGGTCGAGCGCAGTGCCGACCTCAGGACCTGGGTTCCGGCCGGAGGTGAGTTCGCGCGCACCGAATCCGCGGGGATGCAGTGGACGGGAGACCTGTCCGACGAGTCCGCCTTCCTGCGGGTGAGCGTCCAGGCCGAGTAGTCACCGGACGGTTCGAACGACCGGATGGGTCGCGTCAGGCGTGTCGGGCCAGCCAGAGCAGGGCGATTCCTGCCGCGATCCGGTACCATCCGAACAGGCTGAAGGTGTGCGAGCGCACATAGCCCAGCAGCCACTTCACCACCACGAAGGCCGTGAGGGCCGCGACCACTCCGGCCAGGGCGATCATCGACCAGGGTTCATGGGCCTCGCCGTGACGCAGGGCATCGAGGGTCTCCTTGGCTCCGGCCGCCATCAACGTCGGGATGCCCAGCAGGAACGAGAACTCGGCGGCCGCATGGCGGGACAGGCCCAGGGCCAGGGCGATGAGGATCGTGGTCCCCGAGCGGGAGGCTCCCGGGTAGGCCGCCGCGATGAGTTGGCCGACGGCCACGGCCAGCGCGATGGCCCAGGTGATGCGGTCGGTGGAGCGGCGTCCATAAAGCCAGTGTTCAAGCCCGACGAAGAGCACGCCACCCACCAGGGTCGCCCAGGCCACGGGAGTCAGCGTCTTGGGCAGTTTCAAGCCCGCCTTCTTCAAGGCCAATCCACCGATGGCGGTGATCACAAAGGCCGCGGCGAGCTTGAGCAGGTAGTCCTGGTTGGCCGGTTCGCTCCAGCGGGTGATCAGGCTCCGCACCCGGTCGGCGAACACCGCCACCACCGCCAGCACCGCACCGATCTGGATGACCGTGTTGAAGAGGTCGGAGTAATGCCGCCCGGCGAGGCGCTCGGCGATGAGCAGGTGGCCGGTGGAGGACACCGGCAGGAACTCGGTGACGCCTTCGATGACGCCGAGCAGCACCGCGAAGAGCCAATCAGACATGGGAAACGGGAGGAAACGGATTTGGGGTCGGCGGAGGGGTGGAGGTCGAGCAGGGTCAGGCGACCGGGGGTTCCTCGGGCAGCGGTTGGCCCCGGGTCTCGGGGGCGAAGGTCAGGGCCACCAGGCCCACCAGATACACCGCGCACATCGTCACGCCGGCATACCGCAGCGGCATGGCCGGGTCGGTGGTGCCGGTGTCCTTGTAGACCACCCCGGTGAGCAATCCGAGCAGTGCTGGTCCGCTGGCAGCCACGAAGCGCCCGACGTTGTAGCAGAAGCTGGTGCCCGTGCTGCGCAGTCGGGTGGGGAAGAGTTCCGGGAAGTAGATCGCGTAGCCGCCGAAGACCGACAACGTGCCGAAGCCCATCAGTGGTACCAACCACAGGTCGCCGAAGTCGCGGAGGAACCAGAAGGTGCAGGCCACCGAGGTCATGGCCAAGATGAAGGAGACCGCGAAGGCCGGCTTGCGCCCCACCCGCTGCGACAGCAAGCCGAACCCGTACACCCCGAAGAAGGCGCCAAGGTTCTGGATCATGGAGGTGATGCCGGTCCAGTAGGTGAGCTTGCCTGCCAATTGCGCTCCGCTCAGCCCCTCGGCCTGGAACTTCTGGGTCAGCACCAGGCGCACCAGTTCGAAGCTGAAGAAGGCGATGCCCCAGACGCCGATCACGCCGGCCAAGGCGAGGAGCAGTCCCACCATGGCGCGGCTGCGGTAGCGGGTGTCACCGCCTCCCCCGTACACCACCCATAGGCCCGCCAACAGGGCCGCGAGCGAGAACCCGAGAACGACCGTCTTCAACAGCGAGAATCCCGGCAGGACCATGGTCTTGCTCCAGGAGGCCGGCCCAAGGAAGCCCAGGAGGATGCCGGTCAGCAGCAGCGTCCCGGCCACCGCGGCGGGGCGGCGCCAATGGGGGTTGCCGAAGAGTTCGCCGTAGTCGCCGAGCTTCTTCATGTCCATGCCCGAGGCTTTCATCTGCACCCAGCGTTCGGGTTCCTTCAGATTGCGTCGGATGACCACCACCAGCAGGGCGGGGAAGGCTCCGACGATGAACATCCATCGCCATGCCGCCCAACCACCGATCGAACCGAGCACGCCGGTCGTCTCCAGATGCCCTAGGCTGATGCTGGTGACCGCCGCGCCGATGTTGCCCACGGTGGACAGCGCCTGCAGCAGGCTCAGCGCGTAGGGGCGGGCCTTGTCGGGCATCACCTCGGCCACCAGGGCCACGCCCACCGCGAACTCACCGCCCACGCCGAGGCCGGTGATGAAGCGGTACAGGGCGAAATCCCAGAAGGCCTGCGAGAGCGCGCTCAGGCCGGTGCAGCCCGAGTACATGAGGATGGTGATGAGCATGGTCTTGGCGCGGCCGATGCGATCGCCGAGGACGCCGAAGATCAGGCCGCCCGTGGCCCAACCGAGCAGGAAGATGGCCGTCGAATAGCCCGCGTATTCCTGGACCGTACCGGCGATCTGGGCCGGCGTCGCATCGGGCGGGAAGGTGCCTTTGAGCAGTTCCTTCATGGCCGGCGTGCGGGCCAGGTTGAAGAGCTGCTGGTCCATGCAGTCCAGCAGCCAACCCGCGGCGGCGACGATGAGGACGAACCAGTGGTAGCGGTTCAGGAGCCGCCACCAGGCGACCGTATTCGTTTCGTGGCTCATGAGGAATCGGCCTGATCATGCCGTTGCCGCCCCGGGAGCCAAGACGAGAAACCGGGAATGCTCGTCACAAAGGGGCTGGCCCGGTGCCCGCAGGGTTTCACGAGGGGACGACACTCCCCGCTTTTTGATCGCTCCTCGAGTGGCGGAGGGAGGAGGGATTCGGCTTCCGTGGTCTCGGGGCCAAGGGTCGCGGAACCGGGCCTGCGCTCGCAGGGAAGCTCGGGGAAGGAGGGGCCTTCGCGCTGCGCGCGAGGGAAAGGTTTGATCGCTTCCAGTGCTCGCTCCGTCCCGGTCCCGCTCGCGCTGTTGATTCGTGAGCCGGTGGCCAGTTTTGAA
>JBEGWF010000017.1:0-13710 GCA_041177965.1 Verrucomicrobiota bacterium
AATCCGGTGGAATACATGTGGGGCAATCTCAAGCAGCACCAGATTGGCAACCTGATCGCCACTCAAGCCTGGGAGCTCAGTTTCGCTGCGACAGCAGCGCTCCGTCGGATGCGTCGTCGTCGATCGATAATCGTGGCCTGTTACAAGCAGTCTACCTTATGTCCTGAATGACACCCGATTATGCGAGACTCAATAAATCCTGACCCGATTGTCGCTCGAGCGTCACGAAATCGTCACGGAGCCCACCCAAGATGATTCCATGGATAGCGGTTCCAATCCCAGTGCCGCTGAGCGCAAGAAGACTCTGTCGCCCCACGAATCCGGCCCATTCCCAGGGGGTGAGGGCTTGTCGAAGGTCCTGGAGGCGGTGGGGTCGGTTTCGTGGTCGGCCTTGGGATTCCAACCCGCCGTGGGCAGCCCGGTGCTCGCCACGCGAATGCTGGCCAGCGTCTTGGTGCATGCCTATTCGCAGGGGCGCTTCGCCTCCGAAGAGATCGAGGAAGCCTGTCTGACTGAAGACGATTTCCGCTACCTGTGCTCGGGAGATGCCCCGGAGGCGCGAGTCTTCCGTCGTTTCCGCAGGTTGAATGCCTCCGCCCTGGTGGAAAGCTTGTCGATCCTGATGGCCCCTGCCGGATCTCCCAACGAGGGACGTGGGGTTTCCCGGGATTGGGCCCGTCAATGCCTCGAGTCGGCCATCGCCGCCGACAGTCTGGCTCTCGACCTTTGAGCGCCACAGGATCGCGTCTCGGCCTTGGGCTCTCGGTCCTATTGAGACTCGCGAAATAGGGTGCCACACCTCAATTCTCCGCCTACTGTTCGGTCATGCCAACGAAGCGTGACTGGCGTGCTCCCCATAAACTGATCCAAGTGCCGCACAAGAACCCAGCTTTTGCTGGGGTTTTCCACTTTCCAAGTGCCCAGTAGCGAAAGTCCGGCTGGCGGGTAATTGTTCAGGAGTTATCCGGTGATCAGGGACATCTCGGTCCGGCCGGGGCCAGTTCCATCACCGCGGCCACCAGTGCCGTCACCCCGGTCCGCAGGGTCGGTTCGGCCTGCGGTTGGAAGAAGGGGGAATGGAGCGAGGGGAGGGGTTTGCCGGACCGCAGCGCCTCGGCGTTCATCTCGGGCGACACCACACCCAGCCAGAACATGCAGATCGGGATCCTCTCCGCGGTCCGGCCATACTCGCTGAAATCCTCGCCTCCCATGACGGGTTGCAAGGTCTGCACCCGCGATTCCCCGAGCCAACGTCGGGTGGCCCCGGCCAATCGTTCGGTCAGCTTCGGGTCGTTGAAGAGGGCGGGGGTGAACTCATTGGCCACGACCACCTGTGGATGCAATTCCGGCGGCAGGCCCGCACCATCGGCCAGGCCTTTGCAGATGCGACGGATCGCCGCGAGGGTGTTCTGCCTCACCTCCTCGGTGTAGCTGCGCAGCGTGAGTTGCAGGTGCACGGAGTCGGGAATGATGTTGTGCTTCGATCCGCCATGGATGGCCCCCACGGTGACCACGGCCGGATCGCCCGGGCGGGTCTCGCGGCTGACCACCGTCTGCAGGGCCAGGACGATCTGGGAGGCCAGGACGATGGGGTCCTTGGTCAGGTGCGGATAGGCGCCATGGCCGCCGACCCCGCGCACGGTGATGTCCACCGAGTCGACGTTGGCGAAGGTGAATCCCTCCACGAAGCCCAGGTTGCCGGTCAGCAGGGAGGCGTTGCAGTGCAGGGCGACGCAGGCGGTCGGCTTGGGGAAACGCTCGAAGAGGCCGTCCTTGAGCATGGCCCGGGCACCGCCTCCCCGTTCCTCGGCGGGTTGCCCCAGGAAGATCACCGTGCCCTTCCACGAGGACCTCGATGCCGACAGCACCCGGGCACTGCCGACGAGGCTCCCCATGTGGATGTCATGACCGCAGGCATGCATGGTGGGCACCGACTCACCGAGGTCGTTGGTCATGCGGTGGCCGCTGGCAAAAGAAAGACCGGTCTGCTCGCGCACGGGCAGGCCGTCGAGGTCGGATCTCAACAGGATCACCGGTCCCGGACCATTGGTGATCACACCCACTACCCCGTGCCCTCCCACCCGACGCGTCACCGTCGCTCCGGCTCTGGCCAATTCATCGGCGATCCGGATTCCGGTCTCGGACTCCTGGAAGGACAATTCCGGCTTCTGGTGCAACTGGCGGTACAGCGTCTGGAGAGACGGCAACTCCTGCTCGATCCGTCGGGCGACGTCGTCGGGGACCGCCGCCGTTGCGGCGATACGGGTCGCCATCCACGCCAACGATGCGAGAACGATCCGGATCCGGGTCCGTTTTCTCCAGGGAGTGTGCATCGGACGACACTGCCACGGGGCCCCATCAAGTCATGCGGAATCCCCGTTCGAACGACTCCGGATTCGGGCTCGAGCCGGGGTTCCTCGGTTCCGGCCTTGGTGGACCGCCGCATCTCCGGTAGGCTCGTCGGACTGATGAAGGCGCAGGGAATGGTCTATCTCGTGGGTGCGGGCCCGGGCGACGAGGGTCTGTTGACCCGTCGCGGGGCGGAGGTGCTGGGGCGGGCCGACGTGGTCGTCTACGACGCGTTGGTGCAACCCGGCTTGCTGGCGTTGGCCCCGGCTTCGGCCGAGCGCATCTTCGGTGGCAAGCGTGCAGCCTCGCACGCGATTCCTCAGGACGAGCTCAACAGGTTGCTCATCGAGAAGGCGCAGGCGGGGCGGATCGTGGTGCGACTCAAGGGCGGCGATCCCTATGTGCTGGGGCGCGGAGGCGAGGAGGCCGCCGAACTGGCCGGGGCGGGGATCCCGTTCGAAGTGGTGCCAGGGGTTTCATCGATCACCGCGGTGCTGAACTACGCGGGAATCCCTCTCACCCATCGCGACCACTGCTCCGGGTTCACCGTGATCACGGGGCATGAGGACCCGACCAAGCCCAGGAGCGCCGTGGATTCCGCCGAATTGGCGCGGTCGTCGGGAACCCTGGTGATCCTCATGGGCGCCGAGCGCGTCCGCGAGATCTGCCGTCGACTGGTGCAGGAGGGCAAGGATCCCGCCACGCCCGCGGCCATGGTCCAGTGGGGCACCACTCCCGGCCAGCGGTGCGTGGAGGCGACCCTGGCCACCCTCGCCGACGCCGCCGAGAAGGACGGCATCGCCAGTCCGGCCGTGATCGTCATAGGAAGCGTCGTGACCGAGCGCCGGACGCTGAACTGGTTCGAACGCCGCCCTCTGCATGGTTGCCGCGTGGTGGTGACCCGGACCCGGAGCCAGGCCTCCGAACTGGGGCGTCGTTTGCGGGACATGGGCGCCGAAGTGATGGAGATCCCGACCCTGCGCATCGAACCGCCCCGGGCCCTGCAACCGCTGATCGAAGCCATCGTGGGGATCAACGAGTACAATTGGCTGGTCTTCACCAGCCCGCATGGGGTGTCCACGTTCTTCGACGCCTTCTTCAAGGCCTATCCCGACATCCGGAGTCTGGGAGGGCTCCGGATCGCCGCGGTCGGGCCGGGAACGGCGGCGAGACTCGCGGGGATCCACCTGCAGGTGGATGCCATGCCCGAACAGTTCGTGGCGGCGAAGATCGCCGACGCGATCGAACGGGTCGAGTCGGTCGAGAATCTTCGCGTCCTGCTGATCCGTCCGGAGGAATCGGCCTCCGATCTCGGACGCCTCCTCGAGGACCGCGGCGCCATCGTCGACGAGGTGGCCAGCTACCGGACCATGCCCGCGACCGCGGATCTCAACGGGGCGGCGGAGCGCTTCCGCGAGACGGGGGCCGACTGGTTGACCTTCGCCAGCGGTTCAGCCGTGCAGTTCTTCCATCAGCGGTTCGATCTGCCGTCCGTCCTTCGGACGCGGCCGACGCTGAGGATCCTCTCCATCGGTCCGGAGACCACCAGGTCGCTCCGGAGCCTCGGGCTGGAGCCGACGACCGAGGCCCGGGTCCATACCATCGACGGGATGGTCGAGACCCTGCTGAAGAAGGCGGCCCGATGAGTGTTCGCGGGATGCGCACCGCGACGATCGGATGACCCCGCCCGAATGACGTCGACGAACGGCACCCTCGCCGGATTGGAAAATGCGGCTTGCAGCCATGGCTTGCGCCGTCGATAAATCGGGCCACTTTTTGAACTATGGCTGACATCGCTAACCGGTATTCCGAGAACGTCACGGGCAAGTACTTCGTCGACAACCAGTGCATCGACTGTGACCTGTGCCGCGAAACCGCCCCCAAGAACTTCACCCGCTGGGATGACGGTGGTTACTCCTACGTGATGAAGCAGCCGACCTCTCCCGAAGAGGAATCGGCCTGCAAGGAGGCCATGGAAGGCTGCCCGGTCGAGGCCATCGGCAACAACGGCTGAGTCCAGATCGACTCGTCCACGGAGGCTTTCGGCAGATCCATCGGAGTCGAAGGCGCGGAGTCGGAGGCGACTTTCGCCATGCCGATACGGTCGGGGCATTCACCCCCATCTCCTGAAGCTCACCGAAAAGAATCACCTCAGAACGCCCGGCTTCGGCCGGGTTTTTTCATGCTTCCTTCCGTCCTACACACCGCCCGAGGACCGGCGGCTCGGCATGGGTGCTTTCGATCGGGCCTCGAACCCTGCCATCACCAGCATTCGACGGAGTCGGCCGCGAAGACCTGTTCGAGCAGCAGACGGTAGTCGGGTGCCGGGTCTTCCAGTCGATGGACGATGACCTCGTGGTCGGGAAGTCGGGTCTGGTCGGCGATCAGTCGCTCGAGCGCCGGATCCGAAGGATTGGCGAGGATATGGAGGATTCGGGTCATGGGTGGGCGTCGGATCGCGCCGGATGCGAGGCTTCGTCAGAATCGGAGGACCTGGGTGGACTTCGCCGCCAGAAGCGCCCAGTCGGTGTCGTTGATCTGCTGGAACGGGACCAGTGGTTCGCCGAGTTCCTGGAGTTCCGGGGCCCCTTCCTGGACGTACACCGGTCGCCCCCCTTCGCCCAGGATCGGGAGGTACCGGCCGAAGTTGTCCTCGTCGATCCAGTCGTCGGAATACTCGGCCAGCGACAGGATGGCTGGACCGCGCAGGTAGAGGGCAACCTCCACCTTCTTCCATGTGCCGATCCCCGCCGCCACTCGGATGGCCTCGGCGGGCCCTCCGCTCGCGCGCGGGTCGGATTCCACCACGATCAGAAGGCTGGGTTTCATGGAGCGTTGAAACTGACGAAACGATCGGTGCTGGCGATGAGGTCGCTCACGACGGTGAGCCCGGCGAAGGTGGCCTTGTCGTCCACCGGAATCCCGTGCCGGTGTGCTCCGTAGGCGCAGGCGTAGAACCTGAGTCCGCGGGCGCGGAGTTCCTGCAATTCAGGATGCCCGACGCCGGCCACGGCCCGATCGATGCAGTAGAGGTACACCGCGCAACCCGAGTCCAACGCCGCCGCCGCGAAGCGCACCCCGTGGAGGAACGCCGCCGCTTCCGGAGGGGCGGAGATCAGGATCCCGAGTTTTTTGCCGTCGAACGACATGCAGCCAGAAAAGAATGGAGGTTCCGACGGATGTCAAAGGCCGACGGGTTTCAGCGGTGTCCCTCCAGGCGGTAGACGTGCGATCGGGTGCGCACCCAGATCGCCTCTCCGGCCGCCGCCGGGGAGGCCATGCATCCGGATTCCAGAGTGTTGTCGGCCAATCGGCGGAAGGTCCGGTCGGCGGCGATCACCACGGTGGCGCCACTCTCACTGAAGCAATAAAGACGGTCGCGAGTGGCCAGCGGCGAGGCCGAGTAGTTGCCCCCCAACCGCTCGCTCCAGACCAGTTTGCCCGAGACGGCCTCCCAACAGTTCGCCACGCCGCCATCCTCGACGCCGAAGAGGAGATCGCCGACGAGGGTGAGGGAGGGCTTCTTCGGGGTTCCCCGCTTCGACTTCCAGGCCAGTCGCACCCCCTGATTGGACGAAGCCTCGGAAGGGGCGTCGACGTTGGCATCCAGCACAGAACCGTTCCCGCCCGGACGGATCGCGAGGGTCTGTCCCTGGGACCATCCGCTGGGCAGGAAGACCAGACCGTGCCCGAGGACCGGTCGGGTCCCGGCCGAATGGCTGGTGCGTTCCTCGACCCGCCAGAGTTCGTGGCCGTCGCGGGCATCGAGTCCATAGACGGCCTTGGCGCCTTGGGTGATCAAGTGGGGGACGCCGTCGACCGTGGTGACAGAGCAGGTGGCGAAGGCCTTGCGGAGGTCCCCGTCGGCTTCCGGCTTCCCGTTGGGCCCGAGATCCTTGTGGTCGATCGAACGGTCCTTCTGCCAACGGGTGGCTCCGGTCCTCGCATCGAGGGCGATGACGAACTGTCGGTCGCTGCCGTCGAAATTGAGGTACAAGGTCCCCTGATGCAGGATCGGCGAGGATCCCGCGCCGCGGAAGTGGTTGCACTTCAGGTCCCGTCGCTCCCAGAGCTTCTTTCCGGTGCGGGTGTCGAGGCAGGCGGTTCCGGCCTCTCCGAAGCTCACATATATCCGGCCCTTTTCGATGACCGGGGTGGGGGAGGCATAACTGTTGTAGCGCTTCCAGAGATCGGGTTGCTCGGCCTCGAACACCAGGAGGTCGTGGATCACCTTGCCGGAGTCGCGGTCCAGGCACAGGGCGTAGAGCCTGCGACCGTCTTCGGTGGCCGTGGTGACCCAGACCTGGTCGCCCCAGATCACCGGCGACGACCATCCCTTGTCGTGGATGGCGGTCTTCCATGCGACGTTCTCGGTCTCGGACCAGGTCAGCGGGAGTTTCGTGGCGGTGCTGACCCCGTCACCACGGGGACCCCGGAATTCGGGCCAGTGCTTGTCGGCGGCCGGAAGGGAGACCGTTGTCGCGGTCAGCAGGACGAGGAGGGGGAGGTTCATGCCGAAGGGGATTCCCGATTGGAACCCGACAGACGCAGCGCGGCAAGCAATCCGGCCAGCAGCGCGATGGCGGCGCACGCCAGGTAGGGGGCCGGGAGCCACAGATCGTACAGGGTCGTGGCCACGGTGGGCCCCAGCACCCGGGCGAGGGTGCCGGCACTCTGGGCGATGCCCAGCGTGGTGCCCTGCTCGTCGGCCGGACTCAATCGGGAGATCAGCCCCATGGTCGGGGCGCGGTTGATGCCGGAGCCGATGGCGAACACGGCGAGGGCGGCGAGCAGGGTGGCCAGCGAGTGGGTCAACGGCATCAGCAGAAGGCTGATGGCCACCACGATGAGACTCGCCCCGATGAGCCGACGTTCGCCGAACGATTTCACCAATCGGCCGATCCCACCGCCTTGGACGAGTGCCGCCATGATCCCGCAGAAGGCGAAGACATACCCGACCTGTTCCTCGTTGTAGCGCAGCTTCGCATCGAGCAGCAGAGGCAGGGTGGACTCGAAGGAGGTGAAGGCGAAGGTGCCGAGGAAATAGATGCCGATGAGGAACCCCACCTCCTTCATGGCCAACACGTGGCGGATCTGGGCGAGACGGGGCCGGGGTGGCGCCGGCGTGGCGTCCTTGGCGCGGGTCTCCGGCAGGATGAAGCAACCGAGGATGAAGTTCAGGGCGCAGATCGCCGCGGCCACGGCACCGGGACCCGCGAGGCCGAAGTGCTTGAAGGCCTGCGACCCCAGAACCGGCCCGAGGATGAACCCGAGGCCGAAGGCCATCCCGATCATTCCCATGCCCTTCGACCGTTTTTCCGGCGTGGTGACATCGGCGATGAAGGCCGATGCGACCGAGAGGTTGGCGCCGCAGATGCCGGCGAACAGTCGGGAACCCAGGAGGATCCAGAATCCGGTGTCGCCGATGTACCTGGCCGAGAGGCCGAAGAGACCGTAGGCGATGATGGAGCCGAAATTGCTGACCAACAGGACGGGTCGCCGACCGATGCGGTCGCTCAACTGACCCCACCACGGGGCGAAGATCAGCTGCATCAGCGAATAGACGCCCATCGCCGCGCCGATCTCCCATCCCTGCGCGCCGTAGCGCTCGGCGTACTTGGGCAGGAGCGGCAGGCAGATGCCGAAACCGATCAGGTCGATGAAGACCGTCAGGAAGATGACCAGCAGCGGGGAACCGGACCTCATGGTCCGAAGATGGTGGTACGGCACTCCGGTCAGCGGCAATGGCCGATTGGTCGATGCCGTCGCCCGCACCCGGCCGGGAACCCCTTCAATGCCCGGCGCGCAGGGTGCACTGCCCGTGGAGGAGGCGCACGCAACAGGTCAGTCGGAACTTCTCGGGATCCTTGTTCCACTGGTCGAGGACGTCCAACTCCTCGTCGGTCGGGGGGGACAGATTCTCCATGCCCGAGACCACCTCCGCCGCGCAGGTGCCACAGGAACAATTGAAACAACCGGCCTCCATCTCGACGCCGGCCAGCTCGCCGGCCTCGACCAGCAACTCTCCGTCGGGGACCTCGGCGGTTTTATGTGCGGGAAGGATCGTGATCGTGGCCATGGCGATGAAGAATTCGGCCGGAGCAATAGCGGCGGGCGGCGCGAAGTCAACCCCGGGAGCTTCCCGACGCGGTCAGGCGAGGATGCCCCGGATGACCTCCCCATGCACATCGGTCAGTCGACGATTGATGCCGTTGTGGTAGAAGGTGAGCCTCTCATGGTCGATGCCCAGCAGGTGGAGGATCGTGGCGTGGAAGTCCGGAATGGTCACACGGTTCTCGCCCACCGAATAGCCGATCTCGTCGGAACTGCCGTAGCGGTGGCCGGGACGGACGCCCGCTCCCGCCAGGAAGCTCGTGAACACGCTCGGATGGTGGTCGCGGCCCGGCGCATCGATGCCCTGGGTGACCGGACTGCGGCCGAACTCGGTGGACCAGACGAACAGCGTGTCCTCCAACATGCCCCGTTGCTTCAGGTCCTGGATCAGCGCGGCCACCGGCCGATCCATGGTGGCGGCCTGGGTGTCGTGGTTCTCGCGGAGATTCTCGTGACCGTCCCAGTTGATGCGCGGGCTGCCGAAGGCCCCGCCATTGATGATCTGGACGAAACGAACGCCGCGCTCCAGGAGACGGCGCGCCATCAGGCAATTGCGGCCGAAACCCTTGTTGGCGGGGTCGTCGATCCCGTACATCCGGCGCGTGGCCTCGCTCTCGGCCTCGAGACGGGTCGCCTCGGGAATGCTCACCTGCATGCGGGCGGCCAACTCGTAGGAGCGGAGGCGGGCGGCGAAGGCGCGGTCGCCGGGATGGGCCGAGGCGAACTCGCCGTTGATGCGGTGCAGCATGGCCAGGTCGGCGGCACGGGCGTCGGCCGGGGTCGAGGCCGGGGTCTCGAGGTCCACCACCGGTTCCTTCGACTGGGTGCGGAAGGGAACCCCCTGGTGGTTGGCGGGCAGGAATCCCGACGTCCAATTGATCGATCCGCCCGCCGGCAGGCCCCGGGGATCGGGCAGCACCACGAAGGCGGGCAGGTTCTCGTTCTCGGAACCCAGCCCATAGCTCAACCAGGCACCCATGCACGGGAACCCGTTCAGCGTGAAGCCGCTGTTCATCTGGAAGGTCGCCGGCGTGTGGTTGTTGCTCTTGGCGAACATCGAGTGGATGAAGCACAGGTCGTCCGCGCAGCCCGCGATGTGGGGCAGGAGGTCGCTGACCCAGGCACCGCTCCGACCCCGCTGGCGGAACGGGTACACGCTCTTCATCAACTTCCCGGGCTGACCGAAGAAACCCAGGTTCTCGCCGCGTCCCTTCAATTCGGTGCCGTGGACCCGTTCCAATTCGGGTTTGTAGTCGAAGGTGTCGAGATGGCTGACGCCGCCGCAGCAGAAGACCTGCACGATCCGCTTGGCGCGGGCCCGATGATGCAGGACCGGCCCCGACGCCGGAGGGGTTGCCGGGCCCGAGGCCCCGAACGCGCGGTCGCGAGCCATCAGCCAGGCCAGGGCGATGTTGCCGATGCCGCCGACCGTGCTGGACAGGAAGTGCCGGCGATCGAGGAGGGGGGAATCAGCGGACATAGACGAATTCGGTGGTGTTGAGCAGCACCCAGGCGACATGCGACAGGCCGCGATCGCGGAGGGTTTCCCGGGCCATCCGGGCCTCCTCGGATCGGGGGCCGCGGCCCAGAGCCAGGCGCCAGATGGCCTCGATCACCGCGTCGGGTTCCTCCCGGCCGACCAGGGTGCGGGCCCGGTGGGCCAATTGGTCGGCCTGACGTTGCACGAAGCTGCTGTTCATCAGGCCGAGAGCCTGCAGCGGAGTGGTGGTGACTCCCCGACGCGGGGTCCGCACCGACGGATCCGGGCAATCCAGGGCATCCAGAAGGGGTTCTTTGCCGGAGTTGATGTTCATCCGGTACACGGTGCGGCGGTTGAACTCCGGGGTGCCGCGATCCACCAGATGATAGAACGTGGCTCCGTATTCGCTGGTGGTGAAGGGGCGGAAACTCGGACCGCCCGACTGCAGGTTCAGTTGGCCGCCCACGGCAAGCATCGCATCCCGGATCGCTTCACCTTCGAGACGCCGGGGCGGGAAACGCCACAGGAACACCGAATCGGCATCCTTGGCCATCGCCCCGTCCCGCGCTTCGGACGACTGGCGGTAGGTCTCCGAGGTGACGATGATCCGGTGGAGCGACTTGATGCTCCAACCGCGGGCGATGAACTCCCGGGCGAGCCAATCGAGCAGTTCCGGATGGCTGGGCTGGGCTCCGCTCCGTCCGAGATCGCTGGGCGTGGCCACCAGTCCCTGACCGAAATGGAAGCCCCAGACCCGATTGACCATCACGCGGGCGGGCAGGGGATTGCGGGGGTCGGCCAACCAATCGGCAAACCGACGCCGACGCTCCGCCTCCGGGGCGTCCGGAGCCAGACCGAGATCGCCGGCCAAAGGTCCGACCGACGACGGCGCCGCGGGACTCACCGTGTCGCCCGGCGACTTCACGTCGCCCCGGCGCAGGATGCGGGTCGGTGTGGGTTGCTCGCGTCGACCGGCGTATGCCTGACCGGCCGGCTTGTCCTCGTCCTGCCATCGGCGCTGGGCCTCCCGGAGACGCTGGAGGCACTGGTCCCTTTCCCGGGTCTCCCGGGGTGTCAGTTGCGCCAAGACCTCCGGGAGCGACGGCCCGCCACCGCCCTCCTGGAACAGCGCTTCGATCTCGCCCGGAGTGAGGGCCCGGTCATGCAGCGCCGCCTGTCGGATCGCCCCGGTCAGCCAGGGCTTGCCACCGCCCGCATGTCGGCGACCCAGGGCCACCCGGGCGTCGCCGGCCAGGAAGGTGACCAGGGCGGGAACCTCGTAAGGGTCGCCATAGGGGCGTCCGTTGCGGTACAGGGCGACCTTGCGGTCCGCCGAATACACCGCGGCCACGTGGACCCACCCACCCGGCGCCTCGGATTCCTCGGGAGCCCGGAGGTCCCGGGTCCGCTGGAATCCCTCGCTGCCGGCCATCCATTTCCGGGACTGCCGCTCACCGAAGACGATGGCATCGAAGACCCGCCCGTCGGATTGCTCGAGCGAGAGGACCGCGCCGCCGCTCTGATGGAGATCGGCGAGGCGGACCCAGCCGCTGAGGGTCTTTTCGCGGATGTCCCGGGTGAGGGGCTGCGATTGGAAATAGGCCCCGGGTTTCGGAAGCTCGAGGATGCCCGCCGTCACCCGTGCTTCGCCATGGGCTTCTCCGGCGACCTCGGAGGACCCGATCCGGTCGAAGCGCCATTCGAATCGGGGCAGGGGGGCAACCCGCTCCCGCGTCGCCGATCTCGGGACACGCGCCGCACCGCGGGCCTCGATGACCGAGATGCGTCCGGACTCGGCCTCGATCTCCTGGCGGCACCGTTCGCGCCGGCTCTCGCGCTGCCGTGCCTCCTCGGCACCCTCGATGGAGCGATCGCCATGGCGTACACCTTCGAACACGGCCTTGACCCGGTAATAGTCGGCGATGGGGATGGGGTCGAACTTGTGGTCATGGCACCGGGCGCAGTTGACCGTCAAACCGAGGAAGGTCTGCCCCACCACGCTGACCAGGTCGTCCATCTCCTCCTCCCGGGTGATGGCCCGCTGCGTGGCGTTGGCCTGGGAGTTCCCCGCCTGATCCCAGGGCCCCGAGACCAGCAGGCTGGAGGCGATGATCCCGGCCGACGTCACCGGCTCGAGGACATCGCCCGCGACCTGCTCCCGCATGAACCGATCATAGGGCAGGTCGGCATTCAGGCTGCGGACGACGTAGTCGCGGTAATGCCAGGCGTTGTCCCGCGGCCGGTCGTATTCGAAGCCCTGGCTCTCGGTGTAACGGACCACGTCCAGCCAATGCCGGGCCCAGCGCTCTCCATGGCGTGGGGACGCCAACAGACGCTCGACCAGTGCCGCGTAGCGGGCCCGGGAAGGATCCCTTTCGAACTCGATCACCTCGTGGGGTTCCGGGGGCAGACCCACGAGATCCAAATGCAGGCGGCGGATCAGATCGCGGGGGGAGGCCTCTGGATTCGGTTTCAGTCCCTGGGATCTGAGGGCGGCCCGGACGAACGTGTCCACCGGGTTTTCGCCGATGGATTCACCCGACGGCACAGCGGGGCGGTTCAGCGGTTGGAACGCCCAGTGGTTGGAGGATGTCCCGGAGTGTCGGGGTTGGTCGGCGATCGCCACGGTCGCCGCCCCGAGGATGAAGAGCATCGCGAGTCCCGTCCCGAGTCCCGGAAACCGCGGGAGGGGAGGTCGTCGGAACCGTTCAAGCGCTCGCATCATGGGGAGGATGCACGTGATCAAGCCGCAGACATCGAAAGGACGCAAGCGGCACCCGCGTCCACCCCGATCGCCTGCCGTTCGCCGGCGTGGTCCGGATTTCGGCGACGGCCCCCGGTGCATCACTCCTGCGAAGTCTCGGGCGTGGTCTTCTTCCGGGCCTGGTGGGCCGCACGGGCGGCGCGGACCTTCTCCGTCGGCACGTAGTCGGCGATGAAACTGCGCCGGTATTCGCCGAAGGTCCCGTTGCGCAGGTGCATGCGGACATCGGCCATGACCTTCAGGAAGAAGTGGCTGTTGTGGATGCTGACCAGGCGAAGTCCCAGGATCTCGTTCACGTTGAGCAGATGACGGATGTAGGCCCGGGTGTGATGACGGCAGGCGAAGCATTCGCACCCCGGTTCGATGGGGTCGAAGTCGGCCTTCACGGCTCCGCCCTTGATGGCGAAGGTGCCCTTGGAGGTGAACGCGGTGCCGTTGCGGGCCACGCGGGTCGGCAACACGCAGTCGAACATGTCCACGCCGCGGGCGACCAGTTCGATGAGCTGCGCCGGCGTCCCGAGTCCCATGGCGTATCGGGCCTTGTTCTCCGGCAGGTGCGGCTCGGAGATCTCCACCGCGTGCATCATCTCGGGCTCGGGTTCTCCCACGCTCACGCCACCGATGGCGTACCCGTCGAAGTCCATCTCCACGAGGGCTTCGGCGCATTTCTTGCGGAGGTCGGCGTGGTGCGTTCCCTGGACGATGCCGAAGACGAGCTGGCCGTCGGCGCGCGGTTGCGCCTTGCATTCGGCGGCCCAGCGCAGCGTGCGCTTCACGGCGCGGTTCACCTCGTCGCGGTCGGCGGTGTGAGGTGGGCACTCGTCGAACACCATCGCGATGTCCGAGCCGAGGGTCCGCTGGATCTCCATGCTCTCCTTGGGGCCCAGGAAGATCGGTGAACCGTCCAGGTGGCTGCGGAACTCGACGCCGTGCTCCCGGATCTTGCGGATCTTGCCGAGGGAGAAGACCTGGAAGCCCCCGGAGTCGGTGAGGATCGGCCCCG
>JBEGWF010000018.1:0-5359 GCA_041177965.1 Verrucomicrobiota bacterium
GCGGTGGCGCCGCTGGCGGTCCGGGGGCATCGCCGGGCCTGGATCTCCGGGGTGCGCTGGGGCCTGGGGCACTCGGCCGGGGTGGTCCTCATCGGGGTGCTGGCCATCCTCTTCAAGTCGGCGATTCCCGTGGGCGCGGTCTCGTCGGTGAGCGAGCGCCTGGTCGGCGTGCTGCTGATCGCGATGGGCCTCTGGACGCTGCGACAGGCCCTCCGGGTCGAGGTGCATGCCCACGAGCACACCCACGATGGCAACCACCACGGACACGTGCATTTCCACGCCCCGGGCCATGCCCATCCGGTGCCCGAGGGGACGGCCACGGCCGAACACGGCCACAGTCACAGCCACGCGGCCCTGGGCATCGGCATCCTGCATGGCCTCGCCGGAAGCTCCCATTTCCTCGGTGTGTTGCCGTCCCTGGGGTTCCACCGGGTCTCCGAGTCCGTGGCCTACCTGGTGGCCTTCGGGTTGGGCACGGTGCTGGCCATGGCGGGGTTCTCGGCGCTGCTCGGCGAGGTGGCGGGTCGATGGGTGCTGAAGACCCGGCACTGGTACCGGGGGCTGCTGTGGGCCTGTTCGGCGATGGCCTTCGCGGTCGGAGGATGGTGGTTGGTGGCCGCGGGAGCCTGACCGGCGATGGGGCTCCCCGTGAACGCAGGCTATCGCGGCAGGATCGCTCCCTCGCCCACGGGGTTCCTGCACCTGGGCCATGCCCGGACCTTCTGGACGGCCCACCAGCGGGCCGTGGCCCGGAATGGAACCCTGATCCTGCGCAACGAGGACCTCGACCGGGATCGGGTGCGGCCCGAGTTCGTGGAGGCCTTCCTCGAGGATCTGCGATGGTTCGGGATCCGGTGGCAGGAGGGTCCCGATTGCGGCGGGCCCCATGCGCCGTATTCGCAGTCGGAGCGGCGCGCGGGCCATGCGGCGGCCTTCGAGGCGCTCCGGTCCGCGGGATGGCTGTTTCCCTGCACCTGTTCGCGCAAGGACATCCAGTCGGCGGTGCGCGCCCCGCATGCGGCCGACGACGAGCCGATCTATCCGGGCACGTGCCGGCACCGTTCGGCGGCGGAGGTTCCGGCGGGCCGGCCGGTGTCGTGGCGGTTCCGGGTGCCCAAGGGGCGGGCCCTGGATTGGATCGATGGCGGGCAAGGGCCCCAATCGTGGACCGCCGGCCGGGATTTCGGTGATTTCGTGGTGCTCCGGCCCGACGGGGTGCCCAGCTACCAATTGGCCTGCGTGAGCGACGACCACGCCATGGGGATCACCGAGGTGGTGCGCGGGGCCGACCTGCTGGTGAGCACGGCCCGTCAGATCCTCCTGTACCGGGCACTGGGTTGGACCCCGCCCGACTTCTTCCACTGCCCGCTCATGACCGACGAACACGGGGTCCGACTCGCCAAGCGGCACGCATCGCTGAGCCTGCGCACGTTGAGGGAACAGGGCCGCACCCCCGAGGCATTGCGGGACTCCTGGCGCTGAGCCGCGCGCGCCCCGGGACCGGGCCTCACGGGTTCGCCAGACGGAAGAAGCGGAGGTTTTCGGTCAGCGGCGGTACCACCACGTTCTGGCCCGCCTCGGCGCGGACGGTCTCGTCGGACAGGAACCAGGGGGTTTCCAGGGATTTGGTCTCCTGCAACTCGAAACCCACGGCGGTCACGGGCCAGCTCAGGCGGACCTGGTCGGATCCGGCCATGAACTCGAGGCGCGGGGAGGCCGCCACCGACGGTCGCAACAAGCCGTTGAGCTGCAGGGCGAAGCGCAGGTCGGAGCTGTCGGGGGCGTATTGGTGCACCTCGACGGCGAGCACATTGGTGCCGGCGCGGAACCATTTGGGGTCGACGTTGGCCTCGAACACGGTGGTCTCGTCGGTGCCGCCGACGCTGGCGCTGGCACGGGTGGCCGCCGTCAGGGTGCCGGCGGGAAGGTTGCTGCGGAAAATCTCGGTGCCGTTCAGATACACGGCCGCGCCGTCATCGCGGATCAGGCCCACGGTCGCCGACAGGAAGCGCGAGGGGTCGTCCACCAGGAAGCTGTGCCGGAACCAGGTGGTGATGTGCTTGGCCGTCGAGGACGGACCGAACTTCACGGTGGTGACGATGTTGTCGTCGCCGTAGCCCAGGGGCGCCGCACCCTTGGTCCAGGTGCCGTCGTTGAATCCCGGGGAACGCCACAGGGTCCCGGTGAGGTTCCCGCTGTCGTAGTAGTTCCATTGCGCTCCCAGAGGCACCAGCGACACCTGGGCGAGATCCCCACGCTGAGAGGCCTCGAGGTGGGCGTTCTCGACGTTCGCGGTGACCGAAAGCGGGTTCGAGAAACCGTTGGGGGTGAAGATGTATCCCTCGGCGATGGCCTTCAGCGTGTAGGTGCCCCGGGAGAGGCCGGTCAGCGTGTAGCTGCCGTCGCTCACCGAGTAGGTCTGCTGGGTGTTGGAGACCTCGACCCGGACCCCGGCCACCGGCTTGCCGCCCTGCGTCACGCGGCCCGAGACACGGTAGGTCGCGGGATTGCCGATGCGCACGAGCACCGCCGCGCTGCCTTCGCCGCCCTTCATGTCGCTGACCGTGCAGCGCACCCAGTACTCCCGGGCCGTGCCCCACGATCGGCTGACGCGGTTGGTGTTGGCCGCCACGATGGCGTTGTCGCCGAAGTCCCAGGAGTAGGCGAGGGCGTCGCCGTCGGGGTCGGTGGCGGTCGCGGTGAAGGTGACCGGGGCGCCCGAGAAGGTGGAGGTGGTGCTGGCGACCAAGGTGACGGTCGGCGGCTGGTTGTTGGTGAACTTCCCGAGGTTCACCTGCAGATCCAGCGATTCCGGCACCGTCCCGCCCTTGGACACCGGGGTGATGTGGATGCCGGCCGCGCGGTCCGAGAAGGTGCGTCCGATGAGCAGGGCCGAGTCGTTCTTGCCGTCGGGGGAGCCCGGCGTGACATCGAGCAGCAGCGACTGCTGGTTGCCGGAGCGGGCCCAGCGCAGGCCGACGCCGTCCATGAGCGCGGGGCGGTCGGTGAACCTCTGGCGGAACTCCAGCCAATAGTTGGTCTGGGTGTTGCGCGCGATGCGCACCGCCCGGGGAGTCGCCGCGTTGGTCGCGTCATGGGCGAAGACGCGGTAGAGGCCCGAGGCGGTCACGATCCTCACCTGGGTGGTCGGGAGCCAATCGAGGAAGTTCTTGTACCGGGCGTTGAAGTGGCGTTTGCCGGCGGTGGCGTTGCCCATGGTGTCGAAGCTGTCGCCGTACTCCACATTGCTGCCGGCCCCGAGGATGCTCTGGCCCCCGGTGTCCCAGGCGTTGGCGTGGTTCAGGCCGAAGTTGTGGCCGAGTTCATGCGAGGCGACGCCGCCGGCGGCGTCGAACGAGGCCCGGACCCAGGCGCCGGGAGCCCCCACGTAGCCGAGCCCAGCCCAGTTGTAGCCGGGCACCGCGCCCACGCAGATCAGGTCGAAGTCGAAGGCCGTGGGATTGAAGCCGGCCGATCGTGCGGCATTCCGGGCGTCGGTCCGCAGGATCGAAGGATCGGAAGCCCCGTACACGGCCGCCGTCTTGGGCATGCGCAGGGTGGCCGTCATGGAGCTGCCGCCGCCCAGGGGCCGGAAGGTGGTCTTGCCGAAGCTCTGCTCGAGGTAGAAGGCGGCGATGCCGTTCAGCATGTTGGTGCCGGTGGCATCGCTGAAGGGGGCCCCGGCCAGGTCGCTGAAATCGACGCGGATCATCAGCAGGCGTTTGAGCCCCTCGGTGTAGGCCGACTTCTGGCGGAAGACGCCGTCGGCATCGGTGCCGTTGCCCTTGTCCACCGAGGCCAGTATGAGCCGTTCGTTGTAGTTCTCGGTATGGGCCGCGCTGCACAGCCAGGCCGTGTGACCGCCGGCATCGACGGGGACCTCTTCGGCGAAGGTGGTCACGGGTTGGCTGGAGACCGCACAGAGCGCGTCCTTGGCGGCGATGGCCGAGCGGGCGGCCTCGTCGGGGTCGAGCACCCGCACGGCATTGGGATCCAAGGCGAAGAGACCTCCGAGGGCGATGCCGTGGATGGGGATGTCGGTCAGGGTGGGGCGGAGCAGGGCATCGTCGTAGGTGTAGGCCCGCCAGGCGCGGTCGCCGACGGAGACGGTGCGGTAGACGGGTTCGAAGGGGCCGGTGTGATCGGGGGCGGGAATGCCGGCCAGCACCCCGAAATCGCCGCGGCCATCGACGGGTTCCTCGAGGAAGGCCCGGATGGAGGCGGGCATCTGCTCGCGGATGCCGCTCGGGATCGCTAGTTCGAGGGCGCGTTGCGGATGGCTGGGGATCAGTTCCGACAGATCCACGCTGCGGACGCGCGCCAGTTCACGCCCTTCGTGCTCCAACGCCTGACGGGTTTCCGGAGAGGGTTGGGTCAGGTAGCGGCGGGTCCAGTCGGCGAATGCCGCGAAGGCGGGTTCGGGCACCGGTTCAGCCCAGCGAGCGGCCCGGGAGGTGGGAACGCGACGCAGGCTCGGGGCTTCGGGGGCGAGTTGGAGTTGCGTGGTCCGGAGGGTGACCGACCGACCAGCGACAGGGAGCGTGTTCGGGGAAAGGGAAGTTGATGCGATGGAGGGCAATGGATCCCTGGGCGTCGTGCCTTGAGGGACCAGCCACAGGAAACCCAGGCCGATTCCGGCCAGCAAGCTGACGACAACGCGGCGCTTCATGAATCCCCCTACTATGCAATCACCATGCCGCCTGTCTCGCAGGAATCCGGTTTTCCGCGGATTTCCAAAAAGGGACAGGCTCCGTAAGGGACAGGCTCCGTAAACGATTAAACCCGATTAAACAAGTGTAGTATTTCAAGTTCAAAACCCCGGAGGACCGGGGTTAAACAGGTTAAACGGCTTTTTTTTGAAACTACATCGAACCAGTTGACATAAGTGAGAATCGCCGGAATACTCATCCCGTCATGAGCGCACACCGAAACACGGACGCAGGGGATCGGAGGCAAGACGACGGCTCCCAACGGGTGGATCGGATTGCGGTCGACGAGTCGGCCGAATGGCTCGAGGCCCTGGCCCCCTGGGTGGCCTCGCTCCGGTTCGGCGTCATCCAGTTGGTCGTCCATGAGGGGCGGGTGGTCCAGATGGAGCGGACCGAGAAACTTCGCCTCGCCGGTGCCAAGGGTGCGAAAGGAGGCCTATGACGCCTCGCCATTCTCTTCGAGGAGTCCTCGAAACCCTGGGGGTCTGCGCCTGGTTGACCTTGGCCGGTGCTGTCGGCCTCACCGCCCACGCCAAGGAGATCCAACTGCTCAACGTCAGCTACGACCCCACCCGGGAGTTCTATTCCGAGTTCAACGAGGCCTTTTCCCAGCATTGGAAATCCAAGACCGGTGACACGGTGCGGGTGAC
>JBEGWF010000019.1:0-7670 GCA_041177965.1 Verrucomicrobiota bacterium
TGGACCCGAGCGGCGTCAGCGCCGGGCGGCGCGGTGGCCCGGCAGCCGGCCGAACTGGTGGATCCAGAATCCGTGGAGGAATCTCTGGAGCTCGCGGACGGCCTCCGGAGGGGCCTCGAGGGCGGCCAGGGTGCTCCAGTCGGCCGTGAGCAAGGCTTCCATCAGGTCGGCGGCCTCCGGCTCCAATCCCTCGGGATCGGGTTGGAGGCCCTGGAGGGCCAGGAATCGCAGGTCCCAGGCGAACCGGGCGCGGGCCATGGGTCCCTGGATCTCGAGGAAGGCCAGGAACTCGAGGAGGAGGCGATGGGCCTCGGGCTGCGGGGTCTCCGTCTCCGTGACCTGCTCGAGGGTGGCCACCGCATGGGCGATCAACTCCAGGGACCCGACCTCACGCCGCAACGGGGCATGGGTGTTCCGGACGACGACCTCTCCCAACGCATGCAGGTCGCCCCGGGGATTCCTGCGGAAGGAGAACTCGGCCTCGAAGCACCAGTCGAGCCGGCCTCGGAGGGGCGATTTCGGACCCCGGGCCCCCTTGGCCACCGTGGCCAGGCGGCCATGGTCGGGGGTGAGCCAGTGGACGATCAGACTGGTGTCGCCCAGGGGTCGCAGGCGGAGGATCAGGCCTTCGGAGCGCTCGGCGTTCATGGGGCCGGGGTCCGAACGCGTCGGGAAGGCCGTGCCGGTCGCCGGATCCCTTTCTTCGCCGGGGCCTCCAGCCCGTGCCCGCGGGTGGCCACCCAGCGCACCCAGCGGTTTTCCTCCCGCTTCATGGCTCGCCGGGCCGTGGGTTCCAGGTCGTCGTATCCCCGCAGGTGAAGGATCCCGTGGATGACATAACGGACCACCTCCTCGGACCAGGTGGTTCCGAACTCCTTGGCCTGGGCGATCGCGTCGGACACGCAGATGAAGCACTCGCCGTGCAGGCGTCCGGGAGAGGATCCATGGTCGAAGGTGATGACGTCGGTCGATCCCTCGTGTCGGAGGAAACGCCAGTTGACCCGCGCCATCTCCCCCGCCGAGACGAAGTGGAAGCCCAATTCGGCTCCCGTCCCCATGGCCGCGAGCAGGTCGAGGATGATCGCGCGAAGGGGTTGCAGCGGCAGGCGGCGATCCTTCTGCCGGTTGCCCAGGACCAGCACCGGTGCCGGCACGGCGGGGACCGGGGTCGGGGCCATGACAGCGGGATCGCTCAAGGCCGACTCCCGGTTCAGAAGCCGAGCTTGGACAGCTCGCGCTCCAGGGCCGTCTGGAACGCCATCAGGTCGGGTTGCGACGGGCGGTAGCCCTTCTCGTCGGCGACCAGACCGGGCCGACCATAGTTGTCGATGAGCCAGGAGGCGCCCTTGCCGTCGGAGAACCGCACCCGGCCGCTGACCATGGCGTTCGGACGGGTGACGGCATCGACAGTGACCTGGACATCGGCCCCGCCGGGAACGCCCTCCGGAGGCACCCCCTCGTCGGGCTCGACCGCGCCGTCCGGGGCTCCGGCCGCCGGGGCCTGCGTCTCGGCCGGAGCCGGCGGGGCCTTCGGCGGTTCCGGGTCCTTCGGGAGCACCTTCAGGTCGTCGATCAGGAAGCGCACCTCCATGTAGGTCAGCTTGAGGGCGAAGTCGGTCTCCAGCCGGCGCTGGAAGTCCGACAGCTTCATGCCGTCGGCGATCCATTGGCGGGCGATGGCTTGTTGCTCGGTCGATAGGGTGGCCATGACGATGGGTTCGGAGGCTAGGGGTTCGTGGAGACGGGGTCAGTCGCGGAAGTTCACAAAATTCAGGGCCACGGGGAAGTCGTGCCCGCGGCAGGCGGCGATCACCGCCTGCAGGTCGTCCCGGTTCTTGCCGGCGACCCGGAGTTCGTCGCCCTGGATCGACGCGGTCACCTTGAGTCCGAGCCCGCGGACGAAGGCGCTGATCTCCTTGGCCGCCGCGCTGTCGATGCCCTGCTTGATCCTGATGGACTGGCGGGCATGGCCCAGGGGCGACAACTCGGCCTCGCCCTCGTCCAGGTTCTTGGCCGAGATGCCCCGCTTGGCCAGCTTGAGCATCACGATCTCCACCAGCGCCGTCATCTTGAAGGCGTCGGGGGCGCGCAGCTTGATCTCGGTCTTCTCCAGGACGATCTCGGCGCCGGATCCCTTGAAATCGAAGCGGGTCAGCAATTCCTTCTGGGCCTGATGGATGGCGTTCTCCAGCTCCATCGAATTGACCTTCGAAACGATGTCGAAACTCGGCATGCACGGAGGCTAGGGCGAGGCACCCGCGCCCGCAACGGGCCAGCGGGCCAGCGGGCCGGGTGCCCTCCGGCCGGGGCGGGGATCCCGAGGATCGCCACGAGCGAAGGCTTGGTCCGGCCGGCCACCCGGCGGTAGCCTGAACGGCATGGAGAGCGTGCCGCCGTCCGCAGGCCCACTTCCGGAGCCGTCGCCGGTCCCGGCGCTGGTTCCGGGAACCCTGTATCTCGTGGCCACGCCCATCGGGAACCTGGAGGACATCACCCTCCGGGCCCTGCGGGTGCTGCGCGAATGCACGGTGGTCGCCGCCGAGGACACCCGCCGCACCGGTCAACTGTTGACCCACTTCGGGATCCGCAAACCGTTGGTCAGCTATTTCCGTTTCAACGAGGCGCGACGCGGGGCGGAGATCCTCGACCGGTTGCGATGCGGCGAGACCGTCGCGCTGGTGACCGATGCCGGGACCCCGGGGATCAGCGACCCGGGAGAACGGGTGGTCGCGGAGGCGGTGGCCGCGGGGCTGCGTGTGGAATCCATCCCCGGGGCCTGCGCCCTGGTGGTCGGCCTGACCGCCAGCGGGTTGCCGACCGAATCGTTCCACTTCGCCGGCTTCCTGCCCCACAAATCCGGACAGCGGGCCCGTCGCCTGGCCGAGCTCGGAGCGGTCCCCGGGACGCTGGTGCTCTACGAATCGCCCTTCCGCGTGGAGCGGCTCCTCGGTGAGCTCCAGACGATCCTGCCCGGTCGCAGGGTGGTGTTGGCGCGGGAACTGACCAAGAAGTTCGAGGAATGCCTGCGTGGCACCCCGGTCGAGCTCGCCGCCGAATGGGCACGCCGCCCGCGCAAGGGGGAGTTCGTGGTGATGATCGGACCCGCCGGAGATGGCGCCCGCGATCCTGATCCCTCCGAGATGGACGCCTCCGAGACGGTCCCTCCGGATCCCGGCCGGACCCCTGTCGATTGAACCATGCGGGGGACCGGGGCCGGGTGGCACCCGTCGCTCAGGCGGGCAGCTTGAGCCGCTGCCGGGCCAGCACCGCGGCGCCGGTGATCCCGGCCTCGTCACCCAGCTTGCTGGCGAGGATCTCCACGTCCTTGAGGGTGCCCGGCATGGCGTAGTCGCGGGCGGTCTCCACGATCGTCGGCAGCAGGTCGTCCTCGAGCGCGTCCATCACCCCGCCCCCGATGACCACCGTCTGCGGGCTGAGGATGTTCACCAGGTTGGCCACCGCGATGCCGGTGAAGCGGGCCGCATCCTGGAGGACCTTGGCCGTCAGCTTGTCGCCCTTGCGGAGGGCCTTCCGGAGGTCGCCGCTCTTGAGTTCGGTGATGCTCTCCCCTTCCTTGAGCAGCTCGGTGAGCTGGGTCTTCTCGCCCTCCTTCACCCGCCGGGCCAGTTCGCGGAAGATCGCCGTCCGGCTGGCCAGCGCCTCGAAGCAGCCGCTGTTGCCGCAACCGCATTTGGGCCCACCGACCTGGATGACCATGTGGCCCACCTCGCCCGCCGTCCGGTTGAAGCCGGAATACAGCTGCCCGTCGAGGATGAGCCCGCCGCCGATGCCGGTGCCCAAGAAGAGGCCCAGCAGGCTGCGTGACCGACCCTTCAACTCGACCTCATGGATCCCGATGGTGCAGGCGTTGCAGTCGTTCTCGATGAACACCGGGACGCCGAGGAGCTTCTCCAGCGCCTTCTGCAGCGGGGCGTTCTTCCACTGCAGGTTGGGGGCGAAGAGCACCTCGCCGGATTCCGGGTCGACCGCCCCCGGGGCGCCGATGCCCACCCCGCGGATCTGTTTGGGAGAAAGGTCGGCCTCGTCCACCGCGTCCTGGACGCATCGGGCCACCCGCTCGACCACCGACTCGAAGCCGCGTGAGGCCTTGGTGCTGAGCTTGACGGTCTGGAGCAGCCGGAGCTGGGGAGTGAAGATCCCGGAGAGGATCTTGGTGCCCCCCAGATCGACCCCGACGATGACATCCTGCTTGGTGGTCTCGGACATGCCTTGGCCTCTCCATCAGGCTGGCAATCCCGGCCCCGGGGCAAGGAAAACATGGTGACATTTCGGTCACCGGTCCGCCGCCCGTCAGCGCACCGCCTTGAGCAGGCCGTAGGCGATGAGCGCCGTCACCGGCAGCGTGAGCACCCAGGCCCAGAGGATGCGCTCCACCACGCTGAAATTCAGCGCGCTGAAGCGCTTGGCGCAACCCACGCCCATGATGCTGGTGGTGATCGCGTGGGTGGTGCTCACCGGCATGCCGAAGTGCGCCGCCACGCTCAGGACCGTCGCCGCGGTCGTCTCGGCCGCGAAGCCGTGCACCGGCTGCAGCTTCACCATCTTGTGCCCCATGGTCTTGATGATCTTCCAGCCGCCGGCGGCCGTGCCGAAGGCCATGGTCAGGGCGCAGACGATCTTGATCCAGGTGGCGATCGACTCCTTGCCCGCCGCGTCGGCGACCATCGGGTGCCGCAGGAACTCCAGCCACTGCGGGACCTCCTGCAGGGTGCCGGCCTTCTGCGCGCCCACGAGGGCCAGGGCGATGATGCCCATGGTCTTCTGCGCGTCGTTGCTGCCATGGCTGAAGCCCATGTAGGCGGCGCTGGCCAACTGGGCCTTGCCGAAGACGCGGGTCACCCACCGCGGCGTCCAGTTGCGCAGCAGCAGGTAGAGCAGGGTCATCAGCAGCAGTCCGACCAGGAAACCCATCATCGGGGACAGGAACATCGGGATGATGACCTTGTAGAGCAGCCCGTCGAACTTGTACCAGGGGACGCCCTCCTTGGCCTTGGCGAAGATGATCACCGCCAGCCGGTCGCCCGAGGCCGCGAAGCCCGCCCCGATCAGTCCGCCGATCAGCGCGTGGCTGGAGCTGGAAGGCAGGCCGAACCACCAGGTGACCAGGTTCCAGACGATGGCTCCCGTCAGGGCGCAGATGAGCATCTGGGTGCCGATCTCCGCCGGGATGAGCTTCGAGTCGAGCAGGCCCGAGCTGATGGTCTTGGCGACCGCGGTGCCGTAGAGGGCGCCCACCAGATTCGTGAACGCCGCCAGCAGGATGGCCAGGCGCGGCGTCAGCACCTTGGTGGAGACCACCGTGGCGATGGAGTTGGCCGTGTCGTGGAAGCCGTTGATGTACTCGAACACCAGGGCGACCAGGATCACCGTCAGCAGCAGGGTCATGGGATGGTCGATGCCTCAGGAGTTCTTGAGCACGATCTGCACCACGACGTTGCCGGCGTCGCGGCATCGGTCAATGACCTTCTCCAGCAGGTCGTAGAGATCCTTCAGGGCGACCACCGTCACGGGGTCGTGGTCGGCCTGGTACAGCGACCGGAGCAGTTCGACCATGTGGGTGTCGGCCTGTCCCTCGAGGTACTGGAGCTTGTCGTTGCGGTCCTTCATCCGCGGGAGGTCCGGGGAATGTCTGAGGTCGCGCACCATGGTCAGCAGGGTGTCCATGGAGTTCTGGAGCAGTTCGGTCTGGCGCGAGAAATCGGCCTGCTGGACCCGCCGCGGGCAGATCAGGAAGCGCTCGGTGAAGCGCTCGAGGGTGCGGGGGATCTTGTTGAGGGCGGTGGCGAGGGCGTCGATGTCCTCGCGTTCGAGGGGCGTGACGAAGGTGGTGACGAGGCGCTCCTGGAGCTCCTCGGTGATGCGCTCCTCCTTGCGCCGGACCAGCGCCGACGAATCCAGCGAAGCCGCCCCGGGACTGGCGAGGGTCTTGGCCAGGATCTGCACGCTTTCCTGGGCCTCGGCCGCGCTGCGCTCCAGCAGGTCGAAGAACACATCACCGCCGCCGACAAGTCGTTGGAGAGAAAACATGGTCTGATGTTGGGGTTCTCGGGTTTCGTTTATTCTGCGGGTAGGTGACGTTCGGGTGACATGATGGCGGGAGTCGGAGCCCCGGTCGAATCCTCAGTAGTTGATCTGGGCCTGGAGGCTGATCCGGTCGGCGGAGGTGGTGTCGGCGTAGGGAGCCGTCCGGGTGTTGGTGCGGTCGAAGGTGTGGGTGAACTGGACGGTGAATTCCACCGGATTCCAGGGCGACCATTCGATGCCGAAGTCCAACTCGTTGACGTTCGAATCGGGGGCGTTCACCGCGAACTTCCGACCGCCGGAGTAATACTGCCACCGGGCGAAGGGAAACCAATTCCCCAGCTTGTTCTGGTCCCTGTAGGCGAACTGGATGTAGCCCCCGTGCAGGGTGTCGGCGGTGATGGAGCGTCGGTCGGCCGACAGTTCCGGTCCGCGTCCCACGTTCCATTCGGCTTCGATGCCGAAGGGCTGCGGGTACCAGACGGCGGCGATCCCCACGCGCTCGTCGGTGATGCCGCCCGCCCGCGTGGACGGAGTGAAGGTCCTGCCGCCCTCCGTGATCGCCTGGGTGCCGGTGACGAATCTGCCCGAGTAGGCGTGGACGCCCGCCTCGAAGAACTGCCCGCTGGCCAACTGGAACGGGTAGCTGAGCTTGGCGATGGCATGGGGGGTGTTGTTCAGATCCAACCGGTTGAGCCCCTGTCCGGAGTAGGCTCCGAAGCCCACCACGCCGTAATCCCCGGAGCCCTTCAATCCGAGCTTGATCAGGTCGGCGTAGCGCTTGCGGATCTCGTCGGGGGCCCAGTAGAAGAACGCTCCCAGATCACGCTCGCCTTCGGCGGCCGAATTGATGGCGTCGGTCCGCTCCAAGGGCGCCCGGTTGCCGGACGACTGCATGTTCGACCATCCGAAGGGCACCTTCGACTGTCCGAGTCGCACCCGGTACTCCTTGGCCTTGTCTAGATAGACGTCCCCGTACAGGTCGCGCAGTTGCACCGAGAAATCCCCTGAGCCCGGAGAGGCGTTCAGGTCGGGTTGCACGTACAGGCCCAGGTGCTCGGACACGTCGCCGCTGAGGATGATCCGGCCCCGGCGGATGAAGAAGGTGTTGTTCTCGGCGACGGACCGGTCGTTCGGGACGTTCAGCTCGGCGCCCTCGCGCTCGAGGATGGAGTGGTATCGGAACTGCGTGTAGCCCCGCAGGTTCAACTGATCGTACCACTTCGGTGCCTTGGGTTTCTCGGTCGGCTTGTCGGAGCCCGAGCCGGATTTGGCCGGTGACGGCGAGACCGAGGCGGTCTCGGGACTCCTGGCGCTCGGCGATGCGGCCTTGTCCTGTGCACGGGGTTCCGCCGCGCTTGCGGACGCTTTCGTCGCCGTCGTGGCGATCGTCGGGGCCGAGCCGGCGGCGGGAACCGGGGCCGATTCCGCCTGGGCGGCGGCCACCAGGTCGTCGTATTCCTGGGCGGAAAGGGTTCCCCGATCCTTGAGGACCTTGAGGAGCTTCAGCAGCGCGGGATTGGAGGCCTCGATGGACAGGGTCGGGCCGGCGGCGGTCAGGACGGCGGCGAGCAGGACTCGGAGTGGGAGGGATCGGCGCATGGAGGTCGTGGTTCGGTCCGGCGGGC
>JBEGWF010000020.1:0-11530 GCA_041177965.1 Verrucomicrobiota bacterium
GACGGATTCCAGGGCCGCCGGCCGAGCCTGTCCCCGGACCGGTGATCCGCGGCCCCGGGTTCGCGGGTGAAACCCGGTTCGAAAGGGGGGATCCCGATCGTTTACAATCGTCAAACACAAGGAGTTTTCTCCGATTTAACGAGAACGTACTTTTTTGTGGAGAAGCGACTTGTAACCACAAGATATGGGGGTAATTTTTCTCTCCGCCCCAACCCGTTGGGTCGGAAATGACTGAAAAACGTCCAGTTTTGGCCTGAAACAGTCGTTTTCAGCGGGTCGGATCACCCCGAGTGGGAGTGAATCGATCGGCCGAAGACATCCAACCCAAGAGTCCATCCCAGAACACCCCATTCCGCCCATGCTCGACGCCCGCGATTCCGTCGTCTCATCGGCCCCGGTCTCCACCCGCCGGTCCGCAAAGATCAAGCCCAACGCCCAGTCCAAGACCCGGGGCGCCCCAACCAAGACCTCCTCCGCGAAGGTCTCGTCCAACCGCAGGTTGCCGGTCCAGCGGATCTTCAGCGATGCGAAGGTCAAGCCCTTCGACCAGATCGAGTGGGACCGCCGCACCGCCGAGATCACCGACGATTCCGGGAAGACCATCTTCAAGCAGGAGGGCGTCGAGGTGCCCAAGCACTGGTCGGTCTTGGCCACCAAGGTGGTCTGCTCGAAGTATTTCTATGGGGATCCCGCCAAGGCGGAACGCGAGAAATCGGTCAAACAGCTCATCCATCGGGTGACCCGGACCATCGCCGACTGGGGTGTGGCCGACGGCTACTTCAGCAAGGAGGACGGTGAGGTGTTCTACGACGAGCTGACCTGGCTCTGCGTCAACCAGTTCGGGGCCTTCAACTCGCCGGTGTGGTTCAACGTGGGCCTGTATCACCAGTACGGCGTGGGCAAGGGCAGCGACCGCGGCAACTGGTTCTGGGACCGCAAGGCCAAGGTGGCCCGCCGCGCCCCGACCCAGTACGAATACCCGCAGGCCAGCGCCTGCTTCATCCAGTCGGTCCAGGACAACATGGAGAGCATCATGGAACTGGCCTACGCGGAGGCCATGCTCTTCAAGTACGGTTCCGGCACCGGCACCGACCTGACCCCGATCCGATCCAGCCGCGAGAAGCTCTCCGGTGGCGGCCGGCCGTCGGGCCCCATGAGCTTCCTCAAGGTGTACGACCAGGTGGCCAACGTGGTGAAGTCGGGCGGCAAGACCCGCCGCGCCGCCAAGATGAACACCATGCGCGACACGCACGGCGACATCGAGGAGTTCATCACCGCCAAGGCCAAGGAGGAGAAGAAGGCCTGGGCCCTCATCGAGCAGGGCTACGACGGCTCGTTCAACGGCGAGGCCTACGGCTCGGTGATGTACCAGAACGAGAACCTCTCGGTCCGCGTGTCCGACGCCTTCATGCAGGCGGCCGTCGACGGCAAGGAGTGGTGGACGATGTCCACCGTGACCGGCAAGCCCCTCGAGAAGAAGGACGCATCGAGGATGCTCGACCAGATCGCCGAGGGCACCTGGATCTGCGGCGACCCGGGCCTGCAGTACGACGGCGCCATCCAGAAGTGGCATACCTGCAAGGGCACCGAGCCGATCCACTCGACCAACCCGTGCTCCGAGTACGTGTTCCTCAACAACACGGCCTGCAACCTCGCCTCGCTGAACCTGATGAAGTTCAAGAAGGCCGACGGGCAGTTCGACGTCGAGCGCTTCAAGGCGGCCGTCCGCATCTACATCACGGCGCAGGAGATCCTGGTGGACAACGCCAGCTATCCGACCCAGATGATCGCCGAGAACTCCCACATCTTCCGCACGCTGGGCCTCGGCTACGCCAACCTGGGCTCGCTCATCATGAGCTACGGCCTGGCCTACGATTCCGACGAGGGTCGGGCCCTGGCCGGCGCCCTCACGGCCATCATGACCGGTCACGCCTACGAGCAGAGCGCCGAGATGTCGGCCATCCAGGGCGCCTTCCCGGGTTACCACGATTCCTCCTGCGGGGGCGTGGCCAAGACCGTGGCCAAGGACAACGTGGCCAGCACCCTCGGCGTGGTGCAGCAGCATCGCGACGCCGTGGAAGGCATCCAGGCCAGCCGCGAGTTCGCCTACCTGAAGGACGAGGCCCGCCGCACCTGGGACCGCGCCATCGCCCGCGGCCGCGAGGTCGGCTACCGCAACGCCCAGGTCACCGTGCTCGCGCCCACCGGCACCATCGCCTTCCTCATGGACTGCGACACGACCGGCGTCGAGCCCGACATCGCCCTGGTGAAGTACAAGCTCCTGGCCGGGGGCGGCATGCTCAAGATCGTCAACCGCACCGTGCCCGAGGCCCTGCAACGCCTGGGCTACTCGGCCGGTGCCGTCGCCGCCATCGAGAAGCACATCGAGGTGCACGACACCATCGAGGACGTGGTGGGCGACGATGGCGCCGTGATCGCCTCGGGCCTCAAGCCGGAGCACCTGTCGGTGTTCGACTGCGCCTTCAAGCCCTTCAAGGGCAAGCGGAGCATCCACTACAAGGCCCACCTGAGCATGATGGGTGCGGCCCAGCCGTTCATCTCCGGAGCCATCTCCAAGACGGTGAACATGCCCAACGACGCCACCACGTCCGACATCCGCAGCGCGTATGTCGACGCCTGGAAGATGGGCCTGAAGTGCGTGGCGATCTACCGCGATGGTTCCAAGCGCTCGCAACCGCTCAACACCAAGCGCACCAGCGAGGGCGGCGACAAGTCCGACGCGGCCGGCACTCCCGAGCAGGTCAAGACGCTCGAGGCCCGCATCGCCGATCTGGAGGCCGAACTGGGATCGCTGCGCGAGAGCGGTCAGCACCCGATCCGCCGCCGTCTGCCGGACACCCGCATGGCAGTGAACCACAAGTTCGACGTGGCCGGACACGAGGGCTACCTGACCGTCGGTCTCTTCGACAACGGCCAACCGGGCGAACTGTTCGTCACCATGGCCAAGGAGGGCTCCACCATCGGCGGCCTCATGGACTCGGTCGGCGCCCTGACCAGCATGTCGCTGCAGTACGGCGTGCCGCTCGAGGCCCTGGTCAAGAAGTTCGCCCACCAGCGCTTCGAGCCCAGCGGCTTCACCCGCAACCCGGACATCCGACAGGCCAGCTCCATCATCGACTACGTGTTCCGCTGGATGGCCTGCCAGTTCATCCCGGGATACCGCGAGTCCAACTCGCCGAACGCCGGACAAGCCGAACTGCCCATGCCCACCGTGGCGGCAGAGCTAAAAAAAAAGATAAACCGCCCGGTCAGTGACCTGCACCTGGCCGATGAGGCCGAGGCGTCTCTGATGCTCAAGGTGAGCGCGACGGCGACCACCAGCGAGGGCATCCCCTCGGCCGCGGCCGCCGGCCACCTCATCGCCGCCTCGCTGACGGCGACGATCCAGAACCAGAAGGACGCGCCGCCGTGTCCGAAGTGCGGACACATCGCGGTGCGCAATGGTGCCTGCTACAAGTGCCTCAACTGCGGCGAAAGCCTCGGTTGCTCGTAGTCTGCCCTCCAAGGGGCTGAGAGCCTGACAGACCCGACGGTCCTCCAGGGCCGGGAAGCGTGATCCATCGCGATCCGCGCTTCCCGGCCCTTTTCGATGCCGACCCCTGGAAACCCGGACCCAGGAAACATTCCCGTCACCCAATCCTCACGACAGCGTCGGCTGAATCGGTGGGGCGACCGTGGGTAGGGTTTCCGGGTGAGCATTGGCGGCAACCAAAGGAGGAAACCGGGAAACAACGGCCCCGGTTCGGCATTCACCCTGATCGAGCTGCTGGTGGTGATCGCGATCATCGCCGTGCTGGCCTCCATGCTCCTTCCGGCATTGTCGGGAGCGAAAGCCAAGGCCCAGGGCATCGCCTGCCTGAACCACCTGCGCCAGTTGGGGGTGGCACTCCACCTGTACACCAACGACAACGCCGACGGCTTCCCACCGATCCAGGCGCGCATCCCCGACGGGGAGTCGAGCTGGCGGGCCCACCTCTACGCCAATATCGGTCAGAATCCGCGCGTCTACGACTGCCCTGCGGAGAAGAACGAGGTGTATGCGAGCGGCAAATCGCGGCCGACCTCGCGCCCCAGTCCCTGGGTCCTGGGGCAATTCGTCGCCGGTGAGATCGACATCCCGAGCGGCCTCGGCGCCGTCAATGTCCATTGGCTCTCCGGCGGGGCCCAGCCGCCCTTCGGACGTCCGGCCGGCTACGAGAACAACCTCTGCCGGTGGGGCATGGTGGAGTCGGCCTCCCAACTGATCCTCTTCGGTGACGGCAACAGCGACGTCTACGGGGTGTGGCCCTCCGACCGTTGGTGGATCTGGAAAGAGTTGGGAAACGCCAATCAGGCCGGTTTCAACCGGCTCGCCCAGGGCGACAAGGGTGCGGTGCGCCATCAGCGCCGTTCGAACTACGTCTTCGCCGACGGGAGCGCCCGATCCCTCGATCCGAGCCGCATCCCCTGCAACACCAACGAGTGCTGGTGGTCGGCCAAGATGGACCCCCATTGAGACGATCATGACCTTGTCGAAGAACGAACGTCTGGGGTTGTCGGCGCTGGCGGCGGTCGGTGCCCTCGTGCTGCTGTTCCGGAGCTGGTCGGGCGAAAACCAAGAGGCCAAGGGTTTCTTCTATGACCTGAGCGCGCAGCGCCTCTTCGACGGACCGATCGATTCCATCCCACCGATCCGTGGGGTCGACGGCCCGGATACCGATGGATACCGGGCGGTGGTCGTCTCGATCTCCGGCAAACCCCAGGACCGTTCCTCGTGGCGCGTGGCCTATCTGGAGCGCTATTCGCCCGAACTGCGGGCGCAGATGGAACGGGCCCGACAGGGCGGACCGCCCCCGTCCCTCTCGCGATCCGAATCCCAGGCCCACCGCTGGGTCCGCCGGACCAACGACACCGAGTGGGTACCCATCGCCTCGGAGACCGGCGAGCGCATCGTCACCGAATGGGCCCAACCAGGCCCGGACGGCGTCACGCCGATCGTCTGCACCCCCTGAAACCCGCCCCTTTCCCTCCGCACCCCAGTTCATCCAGCAACATCCAACACCTGAAACCATGAATCCACATCCCCCCGCAAACGGGCCTCTCGGGCTTCGATTCCCTTGGAGCCCCTTGTTGATCGGCCTCGTCGGCGCGGCCGGCTTGCAGGCCCAGAACGTCACCCCGTCACGGGAGAACTACTTCCCGGGCGAACCCATCTCGATCGCCTTCAGCGGAGGTCCCGGCAATCCCAAGGACTGGATCGGTGTCTATCCCGAAGGCGTGACGCCCGGCTCGACCGGCTCGACCCTCTGGAACTACGTCAACGGCACACGCACTCCGGGGGCGGGACTCCGGGAAGGCACCATGACCTTCGGCTCGGGACTCAATCTCGCCGGCATCTGGACCGCCTACCTCCTGGTCAACGACGGGTACACCGTGGTGACCAACGCCTCCTTCAACGTCATCGAGCCCACCGCCCCGGCCGTCCGTCCATCGCTGGTTCGCTATGCCCCGGGTGAGCCGATCACCGTGACCTTCACCAATGGTCCCGCCAACCCCAAGGACTGGATCGGCATCTACAAAGCCGATCAGGCCCCGGGATCGGTGGCATCGACGCGGTGGCTGTACCTCGACGGCACGACCTCGGGCACCTCGGGGAAGTCGAGCGGCTCGGTCACCTTCAACGCGGGACTGACCGCCGCGGGGCAGTACCGGGTCTATCTGCTCGAAAACGACGGATACACCTCACTGGGCAGTGAACCCATCACCATCGCGGTTCCGACGTCCTCCGGCCCCAGCGTGGTCTCCACGAGCCCGGCTCCCGACGCGACCGGAGTCGCACCGAACGCCCCTTACCGGGCCGAATTGACCAATGGAGTGGCTTTGGCATCCATCCGCCTCTCGCTGAACGGCAAGCCCGTGACCGCGACGGTGACCGGCACCGCCCAGCAGGCCTCGGTGACCTTCACCAACGCGGCGTTGCTGGCCCCCGCGTCGTCGAACGTCTATGCGCTGTCCTTCTCGGACACCGGGGTCCCGGCCAAGACCTTCAACGTCACCAGTGCGTTTCAGGTGGCCGACTACCGCAACATCGAACTGCCGACGCCCCTGGTGTTCGAGAACTTCGATGCGATTCCGGAGGGACAGGTGCCCGCCGGTTGGACGCGCAAATCCTACGTCGAAATCGCCAACCCCGAGCTCGACTTCGGCAACCTCGGCTCCGCGGCGTATGCCGAGTGGACCACCGTGGAGGCCTCGCGGTTCAACGGCAGCTTCGTCACCTACAACAATCCGGAAAACCCCGCTGACTGGGGGACGGACTACCAACGCGTGAACGTGACCAATCCGGCCAACGTGGTGAACGGACAAATCCTGAATGAACCGCTGGCCAAGGGCCGTTTCCTCTTCAGCACCTCGGGATATTCGGTCGGCCGCAGCCAGGTGATGCACATCACGACGCCCGATTACAACCTCTCGGGCCGCACCAACGTGCAGGTGGCCTTCAAGAGCCTCTGGGAGCAGAATCAGGACAGCATCGCGGCCGTGGAATACTCCATCGATGGAGGGTCCAATTGGCGGCCCGTGGCGTACTTCATCGATCAGGCCGACCTGGTGAAGGCGGAGGACGGATCCTTGGACGCCGAGGCGACACTCAACAAGGAGCACGGCGACGTGGCCAACTACACCGACGACGCCGGGAATCTCATCGGCGGCACCTACGGAGCCTTCATCGGTGCTCCGATCACCACCAACCTGGCTCCGTTCATCCAGGGTCGCGTGAATGACAACCGCGTCGAATCCAAACGCTACGAACTGTTCCGGCTGGGCGGCGCCGACAACCAATCCAAGGTGCGCTTGCGCTTCATCCACGCGGGCACCGACAGCTGGTACTGGGGCATCGACGACTTCGGGCTCTACAGCCCGGAGGCCTCGGTCACCCCCACTGCACCCGTCCTGACGCTGAAAGCCTCGGGCGACCAGTACATCATCTCATGGTCCTCGACGCTCCAAGGCCATGTCCTGGAATCGAGCCCGACCCTTGCACCGCCGTCCTGGACGGCCGTTTCAGGAGTGTCCGGAACGACGCTGACGGTTCCCGCCGACGCGGCTGGCCGCTTCTTCAGACTCCGCAAACCCTGATCTCCGGAAGACTCCGGACCGTTGAATCGACACGGGAAGGCCGAGGCCCCATAGCCTCGGCCTTCGACGTTTCTGGACCGCCCAAGGCGCGGCGGCGAGGGAATCGACGACTCACTGAATGGCGAGATGCCGCCGCGGGCCCGACGCCTCCCGATCGTGCCCCGCCGGGGCCCGTTGGTTGGATCACGCCATAGAGCGAGGACACAACGACCCGCCAGACCCATCAGGGGCATCGCTCGAATGATCGCTTCAGGCACCGCCCCCGTCGTGACACCCGGATGGCGAGGCAGGGGGCGAATCGCAAACGAATCTCCCGGACCCATGGACGAGGCGGGGGATGGACAGTGTTTTGGGTTGATCCCGGCGGGCAACCGGGCCAAAGGCATGGCATGCGATCTTGCGCTCCCTTCCTCCGCCGGATGCGACTCCGATCCAGGTCTCATTGGCATCTCGGACTCGTGGGGTTGATCCTCTGCCTGGGGTTCGCGTCCAACGCGGCCGACGCCCGGCGCTGGTGGAAGGGCAACCTCCACACGCACAGCCTCTGGTCCGATGGGGATGACTTCCCCGAGATGATCGCCGAGGGATATCGCGACCGGGGCTATCATTTTCTGGCGCTCTCCGATCACAACCTGCTGAGCCGGGGCGAACGGTGGATCGCGCTGAAATCGGTGGCCGATCGGGCCAAGGGGGAACCCTGGCGCGCTGGGCTCCGGCCACGGGATGCCTTCGCGGAGTACCTGCGCCGGCATGGACCGACCTGGGTGCAGACCCGCGACAACCCCACCAACGGCGTCCGGGAGGTCCGGCTGAAGCCGTACGACGAATTCCGCGCGCTGGTGGAGGAGCGGGGGCGGTTTCTCCTCATCGAATCCGAGGAACTCACCCAGGAATCGGGCGACCGGCACCAGATCCACATCGGCGCGATCAACCTGCATGAAGCCTTGCCCTCCCAGAAGGGCGCGACGGTCCCCGACGTGATCCGCGCGGCCCTGGCCGCCGTCGCCGATTCGGCCCGACGTTCCGGTCGACCCACCTTGGTCCATGTGAATCACCCCAACTACAAGTGGGGGGTGACCGCGGAGGATCTGGCGGCGGTCGTCGGGGAACGATTCTTCGAGGTCTGGAACGGCGTGGACGGCGACAACGATCCCGGCGATGCCCGGCATCCGTCGACCGACCAGATCTGGGACATCGCCAACACGCTGAGGATCGCCGGCCTCGGGGCCCCACCGCTCTTCGGCGTGGCGACCGACGATTCGCACGACTACCAGGGCAACGAACGACATTCCCCCCCGTTCCGGGCGTGGATCCAGGTCCGGGCCACGCACCTGACACCGGAGTCGCTGATCCGGGCGGTCGAGCGGGGGGATTTCTACGCCTCGACCGGCGTGGTGCTCGACGACGTGGCCTTCGACGCGGACGCCCGACGCCTGTCGCTGCGCCTCCACGCGCGACCCGGGGAACGGTTCGTGACCCGATTCATCGGCACCCGCCGGGGCGTATCGCTGGCCGGTCGACCCCGCCTCGACGGCGCGGGCCAGGTCGTCGAGACCACCCTCGATTACCGTTCGGAGTCGGGTCCGCAGATCGGCGAGGTTCTTTCGGAGGTCCGCGGGCCGCGCCCCTCGTACCGACTCCGGGGCGATGAGCTGTATGTCCGGGCGGTGGTGACCTCGTCGCGCCGACCCGAGGTGCCCAGCACCGAACACGAGTTCCAGCAGGCCTGGACTCAGCCCGTGGGCTGGGGACCGCCCGACCGCCGCTCCGCCCACTGAGACCACGACGCATCCCTGATCCATCGGATCCATCCCCGATATGAATCCCAGAACGAGTTCCTCACGAGTCGCCCAAGGACGATGGGCCGCCCACCGGAGGTGGCTCCTGCTGATGGGGTGGTTCCTGGTCGCCCGGTTCATGCCCGCCCCGTCCGGGCTCGTCGCCCAGGTGCTGACGGTGCGCGAGATCCCGGAGGTCACGGTGCTTCCGGCCTCGGGCTGGACCGAGCGTCTGGAGTGGAGCGGCTCGCCGGTCTCCTCCTGGACGGCGCTCACGAACCCGCCCCCGATCACCAACGAATACCGCTTCATCGATCCCGCCCGAGGAGCGCAGGTCCGCCTGTACCGGGCGGTGCCCGTCGGTTGGGATCCGGCCTCGCTGCTCCGGCCCGGAGCATCCAACGAACCCTCCGGCTCGAAGCGACCACCGGGATACGTCTGGATCCCGCCGGGCCGCTTCACGATGGGCAGCGCTCCGGGGGAGCCGGGGCGTGCCACGAACGAGGTGCGCCGCACCGTGGTGATGACCCGGGGGTACTGGATGAGCGCGCGGGAGGTCCGCCAGTCGGAATACCGTTCGATGATGGGCACCAACCCGTCCGGCTATCCCGGAGACGAACATCCCGTGGAGACCGTGTCCTGGGCGGAGGCGGTCGCCTATTGCCAGCGATTGACCGCACATGCGCGCGAACGGGGAGAACTGCCACAGGGCCACGCCTACCGACTGCCCACGGAGGCCGAGTGGGAATACGCGGCGCGCGCCGGCACCGAGACGACCCACCCCTGGGGAACCTCCGATACCGAGGCTCCGCGCCACGCCTGGTACGAGGCCAATGCCGGGTTCACTCCGCACCCCGTGGGCGGTCTGGCTCCCAATCGCTGGGGGCTCCATGACATGCAGGGCAATGTCTGGGAATGGTGCCAGGACTGGCTGTCCATCCCGGAGGCCGCCAGCGCCCTGGAACCCCGGGGGCCCGAGACCGGATCGCTGCGCATCCTCCGCGGAGGGTCCCACCTCGATGGCACGGCCTGGCTTCGTTCGACCTCGCGGTTGGCGTTCCGCCCCGACTGGTCGGGCGATTGCGCGGGATTCCGGCCGGTCCTGGCGGCGGTCGGCCCGGCCGGCGCCGCCGAGCTCCGGCTGAGGATGGTCGCCGAACTGACCCTCAGCGGCAGCCCGGGCGCGCGCTACCGCATCGAACGGACCCGGTCCCCCCTCGAGACGAACTCTTGGACGACGGCCGTCGAACTCGAACTGGGCACCCCGGCCCTGAGCGTGTGGACCGACCTCACGGAACATGCGCCAAGCCGGTCGTATCGGGCGGTGCGCATCGACAACGGTTCGGGCGGGGAAACCGGTGGGGGTGGAAGCGGGAACCCAGGCGGAGGCGGAGGATTCACACCGGGTCCCGGAGAACCGGCGGTCGGTCGACCTCCGGGATTCGTCTGGATACCGGCCGGGACCTTCCGCATGGGCAGCCCGCAAACCGAGGCCGGCCGCCGGTCCAACGAGACGCCCCGCACGGTGACCCTCTCGAAGGGCTACTGGATGAGCGACCACGAGGTGACCCAATCGGAGTTCGGAACGGTCTTGGGCCGCCCCGGCGCCGTGGTCGACGGTCCCAACCATCCCATCCAGTCCGATTGGAACGACGCCGTGCGGTACTGCGAGGCACTGACGGCGCGGGCTCTGGCTGCCGGCACGCTGCCGGAGGAATTCGTGTATCGGCTGCCGACGGAGGCCGAATGGGAGAACGCCTGCCGCGCCGGAACCACCACCCGGTACTTCTGGGGCGAGGATCCGCAGTGGCTGGAGATCGGCAAATACGCCTGGTCCACGCTGTCCTCCGGCTCCTCCGCCCATGAAGTCCGGCTGAAACTCCCCAACCCCTGGGGACTCTACGACATGTCGGGCAACCTGTGGGAATGGTGCCGGGATGGGTATCAGGATGTCCCACCGGCCATCACCGTCGATCCGCCGGGGAGCACCGACACCACCCGTCGATCCATCCGGGGCGGCGGGTATTTCGAGGGTTTCAATCGCAGTCGCTCGGCGGCCCGCAGCGGACTCAAGCCGACCGAGCGGCTGGATCTGGGCATCCGCCCCGTCCTGGCCCGACCCCTGTGACCCCATGATCACTCCCCCTTGCCTGAAACTCCGAAGCCCCCGCAACCCTCACGAGCACCGAGGCAACCTCTCGCTTCCGCTGTTCGGCCCAATGCTCGTGCTGTTCTGGATGTTGGCGATGCAGTGCCTCCGGGCCGACGTCTGCGACGTGCGGGTCGGCATCCTCGCGCAGGGACGGCCCGATGCGCTGGCCTGGACCGACCGGATCGTCGCGGACCTCTCGATACACGGATTCGTGTTCCTGAATCGGACCGATGGGGCTCAGCCCATGGAAACCGGGGTCGATTACCTGGTGTTCGTGATCTTCTTCGATCCATCGCTCGGAGGGGCGGTGATGCGCATGGTGGACGTGACCAGTGGCGAGGTCCTCGCGGCGACGGAACCCGCCTCCGAGGAGGCGATGCTCGCCTGGATCCGCCAAACGGTGCCCGAGAAGGCCGTTCCCTTCCGACTGCCGGGACGCGGCGAAGGACCGTCGATCGAACTG
>JBEGWF010000021.1:0-33301 GCA_041177965.1 Verrucomicrobiota bacterium
GCCGCGTTGGAGCAGGCGGTGATCGCCGCCATCGCCGGCACCAACGCGCCGGCGGGCGAGTCGGTCCTCCGTCGGTTGCTCGACCTGCCCCAGGCGGCCGAGCGGGCCGGGAGGGGCGCCCTCTGGCTGGGTTCGGCGCTGGCCCAACGCGGTGCCGGGGAGCTGGGGCGCGGACTCCTTCAGGACTACCTGAAACGGTTTCCTGAAAGCGGCTTGAGGCCCGAGGTGGAACTCGAACTGGCCATGCTCGGACTGCACGACGGCAACTGGTCGGATTCGGTGGCCGAACTGAGGCGATGGCTTGCGGCCCATCCCGGGCATCCGGGGGCCGTTCGAGCCGGCTTCCACCTGGCCTACGCGTTGTCGCGCTCCGGTGATCCGGCGGCGGCCATGCGGCTCTTCTCCGAGTTGGCGGCGAAGAATCCGACCGACCCCGGCACCATCTCCGCCCAACTGTGGCTGGCGGGACGGTTCTTCGAGCAGCAGGACTACCTGCAGGCCGGACAGGCCAGCGCGGCCCTCCTGACCAACGCCACGGTGCGTGCGGCACGGGGCGACACCTGGTACCGGGCTCGGCTTTGGGCCGCGGAGGCGGGTCGGAAACTGCAGAATTTCGATTCGGCCGCCGATCACTACCGGGAACTCATCAACGACAAGGCGGCGCCGGGCGAGGTCCAATCGGCCGCCCTGTTCCACTACGGCGAGCTGCTGCAGGCCAAGCCTGTCGACGCGGGGGGCGACCCCTTGTCGAGGTACCGCCTGGCGCTCGAGGCCTTCACCCGGGTGCTGGAATTCACCAACAGCCCCTATGTCGCCCCGGCCCTGGGGATGATGGCCAATTGTCATTTCCAGCTCAGCACCCTCAATCCGGCCGATTACGCCCGTGCGGCCGACCTCTACCTTCGGGCGGCCAAGGATCCGGCGGCCGGCATCGAGACCCGTTGTCGGGCCTGGCTGGGCTATGCGGCGGTCAATCGCAGGATGGCCGAGCTCCGGACCGGGGTCGAAGCCGGCGAGTTCGTCGAACGGGCCATCCGTGCCGGATTGGACGTCGCCCTCGGACGGGTCCTGCTTCCGGGGGAGCGGGTCTCGCCGGAGATCCTGGCCGAGGCGGCCCGGTCCACGGGGGAGACCCTCGAGCGTCTGGGCCGCACCGGCGAGGCGGCCGGGCTCTACGAGCACGTGGCCCGCGAGCTGCCCGCCGTCGCCGCGACCTGGGGCCAGCGCGCCCGGCGGATCCGCGAGAGCCTTCTGGAGAAGCCGCGGTGATGCCCCGGGGCGGGCCTCTGCGATGGGGTCCGTCCGGGTCGTGTCCGCGTCGCTTCCGGGTGCCTGTTGCCTGGGCCGCCGACCCGGGCTTAGGGTCGGGGACATGGATTCCCGACGTCGATTCCTCACAGCGTTGCCCTTCGTCGCCGCCGCCCCGGCCTTCGTATCTGCTGCCGAGCCGAAGGAAGGACCGGAAATGCGCGTGATGACCTACAACCTGCGCTACGCGAGTCCCAAGGGGCCCGAGGCGTGGCCGTTGCGTCGCCCCGCCATGAAGGCGCTGCTCCAGGAGTACGCCCCGGACCTGATGGGCACGCAGGAGGGGGTCTATTCCCAGCTCCGTGAGCTGGCCTCGGATCTCCCGGACCACGACTGGATCGGGACGGGGCGCGACGGGGGAAGTCGGGGCGAGTTCATGGCCGTCTTCTACCGCCGGGAGCGTTTCGAGCCGCTGGCCTACGACCACTTCTGGCTGAGCGACACGCCCGAGGTCATCGGTTCGTCCACGTGGGGAAATTCCAATCGGCGCATGGTCACCTCGGTGCACTTCCGCGACCGCCGGACGGGCAAGGAATTCCACCTCTGGAACACCCACCTCGATCACGCGCTCCAGCCGGCACGGGAGAAGGGGGCGGCCCTCATCCAGAAGCGGCTGGCCAAGCTGCCGCCATCCGACCGGGTGATCCTGATGGGCGATTTCAACGCCGTGGCCACCCGGAACACCGTGTACGACGCGCTGACCAAGGACATCGGATTCACCGATTCGTGGTTCTCGGCGGCCCAGCGCCGCAACGAGAAGCTCAACTCGTTCAACGGATTCGGCCCATCGACCTTCGACAGCGCCCGCATCGATTGGATCCTCTACCGCGGCGAGGCCGAGGTGCCCTTGGCCGAGGTGGTCGACCTCGCACCCGGAGGACGCCAGCCGAGCGACCATTTCCCGGTCGTCACCCGGATGACCTGGAAGTAGCGCCCCGGTCGGTCAAGCGCCCGTTTCCCGGTCCGGAGGCCGGAGCAGGATCCATATGTTGGCCGCCAGGATGCATGATCCGCCGAGGATCAAACGCAGGTGCACGGATTCGTCGGGGTAGGTCAGGCCGGTCGCCCGGGAGATCCAACCGGGCACGAACAGGCACACCACGCTGGTGAACACCGGTTCGGTGCAATAGAGGAGTCCCGCCTGGGTGGCGCTCACCTTGGGTTGCCAGTGGTTGGCCAGCGGGAAGGTGGCCAGGGTGCACCCGAAGAGCAGCAGCGCGAAGAGCGTGACGATCTCGCTCGACTGGACCGCCTTGACGAGGTCGCCGGGATGCCGTGCCAGAGCGAGGGCCAGGGGCCAGGCGGTCAGAGCCATCGCGCCGAACATCACGGTGGTGGCCCGGATGGAATCGTTGCCGGCGAATCGCGGACGTTCGAGCCACAGGATCTGTCCGGCGAAGAGCACCGAACCGGCGAGGGTCTCCACCTCGCCACGGCCGAGGTGCAGGTGATCCGGGCTGACTCCGGCGAGCAAGGCCGCCCCGAGCCCCACCAGCAGGCAGGCCCCCACGACCGTCCAACCGGGCAGACGTCGGGCCGTGATCGTGACCCAGATGGGGATCAACACCGCATATCCTTGCGTCAGGAAGGCCGACACGGAGCCCTCGGTGTAGGCCAGTCCATCCATCTGGAGGATGAGTCCCAGCGAACCGAAGATCCCGATGCCCAGGCCCTGCTGCCATTCGAGGGCCGTGGGTCGGATGGAAAGCCGGGGTGTTTCCGGGGTTCCGGCGCTGGGCCGTGATCGCCGCCATCGGCACCGGAGCGCATTGCCCAACAGGAACAGTCCCGCGGCGCAGGTGAAGCGGCAGGCCACCAGCAGGGTGGAGAGGAACAGGCTGCCATTGCCCGGAGCGTTGCGCCGGCCCAATTGCTCGATGGATTTGAGCAGGGGAAAACTGAAGGCCCAGAGCGCGCAGGTGGCGATCAGGACGAGCGAGGCGGCGATACGCGGATTCATGCGAGCGGATCGGTCCCGGCCCTCCCGGGAGTGCCGGTGTTCCGACCCGCCGTCCACGGGGGTGGCGGAGGTTGGGCCGGGACCGGAAACCCGGCAAGCGACGTCGCTGCGGAAAATTCGGGAGAAATCAATTGCCAGCAGGCCCGCGATTGCCCATTTTCCCGCCCTCGTTTGGTTCGGGGCGTAGCGTAGCCTGGTAGCGCGCTTGTTTCGGGTACAAGAGGTCGTGAGTTCGAATCTCACCGCCCCGACCATCGGTTCAAGGACGGAAGTTCCGCTTCCGTCGACTGGACCGGTCCAGCGACGATCGGGTCCGACATCGGGTTTCAAGTTGAACGGGTTTCAGGTTGAAATCGGGCGTGGGATCGGTTCAGCAACCAGACGGTGAAACGCGCACGTGGCGAAATTGGCAGACGCGCTACCTTGAGGTGGTAGAGCCGTAAGGTGTGCAGGTTCAAGTCCTGCCGTGCGCACCACTTTTGAAGGCCCCTCCGGAGTGATCCGGGGGGGCTTCTTGTTTGTGCGCCCGCCTGGTTTTCGCAACGCCCCTCCCCCTGGTGGACGCCGTCTCGGCGGGGCTCCGGCAGCCTTCGGAGGAATGGGCGTTGCCTGGGACGGAGAGGGCGGCAGAGTCACGGGCGTGGATTCCCATGCCGCGCCGTCGTCCCGCCGCCAGCAGTGGTTCCCGCTGCTGTACTGGCTGAGCTGGACCCTCGTGGGGTTGGCGTTCGCCGGGCAGCACTATCTCAAGGCGGCGTCCTTCGGAGATGGTGTCTCGTGGACGGTCGCACTCCAGGGGGCGCTGGCCGATTGGTACGTCTTCGCCGTTCTCGCGCTTCCGGCCTTCCGGTTGGCCCGGCGTTTCCCGCTGGGCGGGGAGCACTGGCACCTCCGGCTCGCGCTGCACGGGGTCGGGGGGGCGGTGTTCTCGCTGCTGTGGATCCTCGCCCGCGCTGGTGTCGGCGAGGCGCTCTTCCCCGGGCATCGATCCGAGAAGCCGCTGCACGAGCTGATCCGCTACGTGCTCGTGGCCACCTTCTTCTTCAACATGCTCGTGTATTGGGTCGTGGTGACGGTCGCCCACACCGTGGCCTACGCCGAGAGCCTCAGGGAGCGCGAGAGGCGCCTGGTGGAGCTCGAGGGACGGTTGAGCTCGGCCCGGTTGATGGCCCTGCAGATGCAGCTCAACCCCCACTTCCTGTTCAACGCCCTCAACGGCATCGGCACGCTGATGTTCCGGGATGTGGATGCGGCGGACGCCATGCTCGTGCGCCTGGCCGAGCTGCTTCGGCACTCCCTGGACCGATCCGGCCGACAATGGGTCTCGCTGCGGGAGGAGATGGCCTTCCTGGACCGCTATCTCACCCTGGAGCAGATGCGTTTCGGGGAACGCCTGTCGGTGGGCCGCGAGATCCATGACAAGGTGCTCGACGCGCAGGTCCCCAACCTGATCCTGCAACCCCTGGTCGAGAACGCCATCAAGCACGGGGTCGAGCCCAAGGTGGGGCCGGGTCGGATCGTCATCCGGGCCGGCGAGGCCACCGCGGGCCGATTGCGGCTGGAGGTCGAGGACGACGGCCGGGGCCTTTCGCCCGAACGCGGGCCCGGCTCCGGGGTCGGGACCGCGAACACCCTGGCTCGGCTCGCACAACTTTTCGGTTCCGATGCGGCGTTCCGTCTCGAATCGCGGCCGGGAGGCGGAGTGCTGGCGGTGGTCGAGATGCCGTTGCGCTTCTGAGTCCGTGCGGCCCGCCTCCCCGGACTCGACAGATCCGATTCCCTTGGCAGCTTAGGGCCGTGCCCCCGATCCGTACCATCGTGGTCGACGACGAACCCCTGGCCCGGGAGAGGTTGCGGCAGTGGCTGTCCCGCGAGCCCGACTTCGTCGTCGTGGCGGAATGCTCGCAGGGGCAGGAGGCGGTCGACGTCTTGCGGCGCGATCGTCCCGATCTGGTCTTCCTCGACGTCCAGATGCCGGGGTTGAGCGGGGTGCGGGTGCTCGAGGCCCTGGGCGAGGCGGTCCCTCCGGCCGTGGTCTTCGTCACGGCGCACGAGCATTTCGCCGTCGATGCCTTCGAGATCCAGGCGGTGGACTACCTGCTCAAACCGGTTTCCCGGGAGCGGTTCAAGACCGCGCTCGACCGGGTGTGCCGGAGGTTGTCCTTGTCGGCCGAGACGGAGCCTCCGTTCCGCCCACCGGCGCCGAAGCCCCCGGACAGGCTGTCGGTCAAGCACAACGGGCGCATCGTGTTCGTGCCGGTGGGCGACATCGATTGGATCGGCAGCGCCGACAACTACGTGGAGCTGCATGTGGGTGCCCAGCCGTATCTGCTGCGCGAGACCATGAACGCCATCGCCCAGCGTCTGCCCGCCGACCGGTTCGTCCGCATCAGCCGCACGGCCATCGTCCAGGTCGACCGTGTGCGGCAGCTCGAGCCGCTCTTCCATGGTGAATACTCGGTGGAACTCCTGTCCGGGGTGAAGCTGACCCTCAGCCGCAGCCACCGGGACCAGTTGCCGCGTCTGGGGGTCCAGGGTTAGCCCCGGGCATTGCCGGGTCTTCCGGATTGGCAGAACCGGCCGGGACCGCGATGCTGGGCGGGTCATGAACACGGCCGCCAAGATCATCCGCCCGCAGGATCTGCCCGCCTGGCGGCAGGCCGGGAAGGATTCCGGCAAGGTGTGGGTGGTGACCAACGGGTGTTTCGACCTGCTCCACGCCGGCCATGTGGCGTATCTCGAGGCGGCCCGTTCCCTGGGGGATGCCCTGCTGGTGGGCCTGAACGGCGACGCCAGCGTCCGCGAACTCAAGGGACCCACCCGTCCGCTCAACACCGAGGACGACCGCGCCCGGGTCCTCGCGGCCCTGGAATGCGTGTCCGCCGTGGTGGTCTTTCCCGAAAAGCGGGCCGCACGGTTCCTGTCCGACGCCCGTCCCGACATCTACGTGAAGGGCGGGGACTACACGCTCGACACCATCGACCAGGACGAGCGCCGCGCCGTCGAGTCGGGCGGGGGGCGCATCGTCTTCATCCCCTTCCTCCCGGGCCGATCCACCACGGGTCTGGTGGCCAAGATCCAAACGCTTTGAACATGTCCGAACATCCCGCGGCCGAGCCGCTCTCCAAATCCGAGGTCCGCAAACTCAAGGCACGGGCTCAGCGCCTCGAAGCCACGGTCCGCCTGGGCCGCGGAGGGCTGTCGCCCGCATTCCTCGCCGGCCTGGACCGCGAACTGACCCTGCACGAACTGGTGAAGGTGCGTTTGTCCGACCTGAAGGACCAGCGCCACGAGATCGGCGAGCAATTGGCCCGCGAATCCGGCAGCCATCTGGTCACGGTCATCGGCCATGTGGTGGTCCTGTATCGCCCGAAGCCTCCTCAGGCCGAATCCGAGACCCTGTCCTAGGCCCAATCCGGGACAGAATCCGGGACCAAGCCCCGCCGATGCGCATGATCCGCCGCCGTCGCCCGTTCTTCGCCCTCTGGGTCGTCCTCGGCTTCGGTTGGATGGCCGGGTGGGGCCGGGCGACGGAACCGACGGTCCAGGGCGCGGCCGCATCGCCTCCGATGGAACGGGTGCTGGTGGTGCTGGGCGACAGCCTGTCGGCGGGGTTTGGCGTCGATCCCGGCGAGGCTTGGCCGGCTCGCATCCAGGAGAGGATCCGGGAAGCGGGTCTTTCCTGGAAACTCGTCAATGCCGGCGTCAGCGGTGACACCTCGGCCGGAGGGTTGCGCCGGCTCGACTGGGTGCTTCGTCGCCCGGTCGACGCCCTCCTGATCGAACTGGGCGGCAACGACGGATTGCGGGGGCTTCCGTTGGAGGCGACCCGGACCAACCTCCAGTCGGTCATCGAGCGCACCCGGGCCAAGTACCCCGGGGCTCGGATCGTGCTGGCGGGCATGCGGATGCCGGACAACCTCGGCGAGGCGTACACCCGACAATTCGAATCCCTCTACCGGGATCTGGCCGACAAACACCGCGTGGTCCTCATCCCGTTTCTCCTCGAGGGCGTCGGGGGGCGCCCCGAGCTCAACCTCCCCGACCAGATCCACCCCAACGCCGAGGGTCATCGCCGTGTGGCCACGAACGTCTGGAAGGTGCTCCAACCCGTCCTCCAGCCCCGCTGACCCGATGGGCTCACGGTCGCATCGACCATCGACGGGCGGGATACACGCCCTCGACCCCTTCGACGCTCACTCGGTGAATTCCAGCCAACCGAAGCGCTCGGGAGTGTGGAAGCTGCCGCTGAGGAGCGGGTTCGAGGCCAGGAAGGCGCGGTGGGCGCGATCGATGCGGTAGAGATTGGCCCGCCAACGGGTGCCCACCGTCGGGGGCTTGTCGGCGAGGGCGGGCAGGGGGATGCGGACTTCGCAGATCCAGACCTTGCGGGCGCGGTCGACCCGCACCTGCCACTCCATGCCGCTGCTCCAGGCGAAGTCGGATTCCGGCCGGCGGAGGCGCAGGTCGAGGGCCTCGTTGTTCGGTGCCCACTCGTATTCGGTGTAGTGGTTCAATTGCGCCGGGTCGGGAGCGCAGAAGAACTCCACCACGTCCTTGTCCCACAGCGATCCCTCCTTGGAGACCCGCTCCCCGGCCCGGGCCGGGCCGAAATCGGTCAACGCGGTGAACGGGCATTCATAGGCCAGATAAAGGAAGCGCTCGGACCACAACGCCCGGCAGGTCGTGCTGATCTCCGGTCGGGCCCGGCCGTCGAGGGCCTCCTGTTCGAGGCGGAACGGCACCGCGCGGGACCATTCGCGTTCCCGAAGCCGCCCGTCGGGTTTGAAATCCCGGGTGATCCTGTGGGCCCGCACCGTGGTGAAGGGCAGCGAGCGCACCAGCAACCGACGCGCGTTGTCGAAGTAGAGCTTCCGCAGCACCTCGGGCGGCAGGCCGATCGAGCTGATCGTCCAATCGCCCTGGATGGGCGTCATGTGCGCCCAGTCGCGGTCGCGCGTCTCGAGCCACCGCCACTCCTTGGCGAAAAAGGTCGCCGCATCGTCGTCGGTGGGGTTTTCACCGTCGCCCGAAGAGCCGAGGATGAGCTTTCCGTACACCTGGAAATCGGTGGCGAAGAGGATCCGGTCCTGATGCCGGATGAAGAGGCGGCGCAGCGTCCCGGGGTCGTGCCGTCCGAGTTCCGGGATCCGCGCCGCCAGATCGGCGTGCATGTTGGGGTGTTCGGTGAGTTTCCGGTCCACCCATGCCAGGTCCTCGGCGTTGTTGGCGAAATGGACGCACACGAAGGTCGTCTTCGGGTGTCGGGCGATCACCCGGTCGAGCGCCCCCAGCAACTCCTCGCGCGAGGGGTATTGTTTCGGATCGCCGAACCACCAGCTCCGGTGGTCCTTCAGTTCCTTCCAGCGCTCGTTCTGGGCGCTGTAGGGCAACCAGAACGCCTTGGGGTCGGCGACATGGATGCTCACCGGCATCCCGAGTTCGCCGCAACGCCGCCACACCCCGTCGAGCCGGGGGGCGTCGATGCGGATCAACCTCCCCTGGGAGTCGCGCAGGAAGAGCCCCAGCCGCTTGTATTCCTTGAGTCCGGCAGCGCCCAGTGCGTGGGCCCGATCCACCTGGGCGATGGCCCGTTCGGCGAAGTCGGGTTGATCCCATCCGGTGTAATCGAGGTTGAAGGACAGCACCGCACGGCCGGGAGCGAGGCGTTCGGTCGATGCGCGGGTGCGCTCGAAGGCCGACGATTCCCCGGCCTTGGCCGTGACCGTGCCACCGCTGAGGTTGACACCGATGCCCACGCCCACCCGATCCATGATCTTCAGCCAGCGGGTCAGGTGTTCCTCGGTGCCGTCGACATGCTGGTGCAGGTCGATGATCCGGCGCTCCTGCCGCCACTGCTCGGGCAGCGTGCGGCCGGAACGGTCGGCGGCCCGACCGGAGCAGAGTCCGAGTGCCAGCACCAAGGCGGCCCGTCGGGCCAGGGTGGGAATGCGCATGGCCCGACGGGACCGCAGCGGCCGCGGGTTGGCGAGCCAAAGTTGAGGCACCCTCGGCCTTGGGGCCCGCGGGGGGCTACTTCAGTGTGCCCAGGAACTCCACGAGGTCCCGCAGCTCGAAGCGGTTGAGGGTGTCGCCGAAGCCCTCCGGCATGCCGCTGGGCCCACGGTTGCGGGTGCGGATGTCCTTCTTGGAGACGGTGACCTCGCCTTCATCGGGGGTGAGCAGGGTGACCGCATCGTCGGATTCGCGGCGCACCACTCCGGCGAACACCCCGCCCGAGCGGGTGGTGATGAGGGTGCTCTCGTAGCCGGTGGCGATCTGGGCATTGGGCGACACGATGCTCTCGAGCAGGTGCTCGCGGGTGACCCGTGAGGCCAGCCCGTCGAGCTTCGGTCCGGCATTGCCGCCCGAGTCGCCGCCGATCTGGTGGCAGCGCGTGCAGGCCACGGCCGCGTGCTCATAGAAGAGGGTTCGACCGCGGGTGGCATCGCCCCCGAAAAGAGCCTCGCGGTAGGGCGACAAGGCGTCTTTGGGCAGCTTCCACTCCTGATAGGCGGCCAGGCGGGTTTGCACGGCGCCGGCGGGGTGCTTCCGGGCGGCTTCCACGAGGTCGAGCATCACCTCGTTGGCCACCTCGCGTTTCATCAGGCGATCGAGCCACTCGGCGAGCAGCGCATCGGCCGCGTCGGACTTCAGCTCACCCAGCGAGGCGAAGGCCGATTGCTGTTCGGCCAACGATCGGCTCTCGACGGCCTTGGCCAGTTTGCCGACGGCGTCGTCGGGGTTGAGTTCGGTGGCGAGTCTCGATGCGGTCAGCCGCAGGGCCTCGGCCGAGTCGGCGGCGGCGAACGTCAGCAACGCCTGCAGGGAGCGGGGTTGGGGTGCCAGTCGGAATGCGGCATTCAGCGCGGCGGCCCGGGCGCCGGCGGGAGCCCCGGTGCGTCGCACCAGCGCTTCGAGGGCCGGGATCGACTGGGTTCGGCCCAATCGGGTGAGCGCCTCGGTGGTGGCGATCTGCACCTTCTCGGCCCCGTCTTGGTTGAGCAGGGAATCGGCGAGGGCTCCCAACGCCGCCACCGCCGGGTCGGCCGGCCGGGCCGGGAGCGGGCGATGGATGCCGATGAGTCGATCCCGGGCCGGAGGGTTCGCCCAATGGCCCAAGGCCAGCAACGCCTCGGTGCGGATGCGTTCGGGCAGCCCAGCATCCTGGGCCATCGTGGCCAGACGTCGGGCCGCCTGCGGGGTGCCCACGCGGAAATTGGCGTTCACGATTCTCAGCAGCATCGCCGACGTGTGGTCCACCGCTTCCTGGCCCCAGGGCAGCGGTTGGTCGGCCCGAAGATCGCGGATGGCCCCGCCTGCTGGCGTGGGAGCGGCGGCAGGTTTCAGGCCGGCCAGCGAACGTCGCCAGGCTTGGACCGACGCCGATTCGCCCAGGGCCGCCAGATCGGGCTGCACCGCTGCCAAGGGGAGATCGTGGATCGCCCTGGCCGCCTCGAGGGCGATCAACGGATCGGCGTCGGACAGGAATGTCCGGACCGCATCGGAGCGGCGGATTCGGGCCGCCAGCAACACCAGTTGGCGCACCTCGCGGTCGGGGTCGGAGCGGTGGGCCCGGACTACCCGATCCGACAGGGCCGAAGCCAGTCCGTAGGCCAGGGCGTGTCGGAGCACCGCATCGGGCTTTCCGAACCGCCGCACGCTCTCGATGAACCCCGCGGCATCGGCTTCATCGAGTCGGGCACGGCCGAGACCCAGGGCCGCCGCCGCCCGTACCCGGGGATGGGCGTGTGCGAGTTGTTCCCGGAGCCAGGGAGCCACACCGGGTTGCCGCACGATCTCGGTGGCCGAGGCCAGAGCGCGGATGGCTTGCACCCGGGGTTCGCCCTCGGCCTGGCGGGCCAGTTCGAGCAGCGGCTTCGCGAGGGTGGTCGGGTGGTTCCGGGCCAGTTGCCCCAGAGCCCGGAGTGCGTGGATCCGAATCCGCTCATGCCCGGACCTCGCCGCCAGTGAGTTCAGAGGGGTGATCGAATCGGGACCCCGGCGTGCCCATTCGAATTGCGCCTCTTGCCGCACCCGTTGATCGCGGTGGCCCAGCAGCGACGCGAGTTCTTCCGGGGTGCGCGCCTTCATGCCTTCGGCCAGCAACCGTCGGGTCGTGGCCACCTCGGAATCGGCGGCCGTCTCGGCGAACATCGCCCGGTAGATCCGGCCTTTGTTGCTCTTGGGCCATCCTTCATGCCAATCGGCGAAGAAGATCGACCCGTCGGGGCCCAGGTCCACATCGGGCACCAGCGAGTTCCACACCAGGGGATCGTGGGCCACCAGTTCATAGGTGGCTCCGGTGGCCCGTTGTTGCAGCGTGCTGATGCCGCTCTTGGCGCTTGTCCCCTTGAAATACGCCAACAGGAAACGCCCCCGCAGGGCCTTCGGAAGGCTGGTGCCGGAGTCGTGGACCAGTCCGCTGGGGCCGTCGCCGATGTTGGCGATGGGAGTCAGGATCGAGGCCGACTGGCCTTCGAAGGCCGGCACCCACAGGCGCTCGAGATTCCACAGCCCCGCATTGCCCAGCGGTGCATGCTGGTGACCCACCCGCCAGCCCGAGTCGGCCCCCTCGACCACCTGCACCCAGCGCTCCCGGTCTCCCTGATCCGAGTCGTTGTCGCCGGTGAACAGATCGCCCTCGTCGTTGAACGCCAGTTCCTGGGGGTTGCGCAACCCGCGATGCACCACCTCGAGCTTCGATCCGTCGGGCTCGCAGCGGAACACCGCGCCCTCATCGGGCAGGTCGATCACGGTGCCCTCGCGGGTGGTCACGTGCGCGCCGCGGTCACCGCAGGAGAAATACAGACGGCCGTCGGGGCCGAAGATGAGCCCGTGCAGGTCGTGTCCCGTGAAACTGAACCGCACCCCGAACCCGTGCAGGATCGCCTCGGCGCGGAGTGACGGATCGGAGATCCGGGGCTGGGACTGGAGTGCGGGCTCCTTCGGTTTCGAAATGGGGGGAGGGGCCTCGCTCGAATCGGCGCCTGCCGTGCCGATGCGCCACAGCGTGGGGATCTCGGTGAACCAGAGTTGTCCCTGGTGCGCGAGCACTCCGCTGCCGATGCCGCTCAGCGGGCTGGTGAAGTGATCGGCCACAACCGTGGACCGGTCGGCGCGCCCATCGTGGTCGGTGTCTTCGATCCGGCGGATCACCTCGGTTTCGCGACCCAGCGCGGCTTCGCCTTCGGGGCCGAACCACTTGCGGATCTGGGCCAGACGGTCTTCGACGGTGCGCGAGGCCAGGTCGTCTTCCAGCATGAACATGTAATGCCGGATATCGAGCACACTGGTGCGGTACCGGTAGGTCTCGCTGGTGAACACCCGCCCCTGTTCATCCACCGAGAACGCCACCGGATTGGCCAGTTGGGGTTCCGCGGCCCAGAGCCGGACCGAAAGTCCTGGGGCCACCTGGAACTGCTTGATCCGCTGCTCGCCCTCGGACGATGCCGGGGCCAGGACGGGAACCGCCGCACGATCATCCTTCACGAGCGGGCGGAAACCTCCCGAGGGCGATGGGCCTGCACCGGAGGCCGAACCCGCGGGCCCGATGTCGGCCGCGAACGCGGACGGCAACAGCGGCAACACTCCCAGCAACAGCGTTCGGATCCGTCGGAGGCGATTCAGCGTGCATCCCATCATGGGGTCAGGATGCAAACCGGGGCCCGTATGGCCAAGGTCGAGTTGGGATCGAGTGGGAGGTATCGGATCGGTGGGGCTTCGGGCGATGGAGCGGTTGTTCGGGGAGTCTCCGTGTCTGGAATGGGAGCGGCGAGGGTCGAGAACGGGTACGCGAACGGGCATCGACCTCGTGGGGCATGGACATGAAGAAGGGTTGGACGTTCTGGGTCCTGGGCGTTGGTTCGCAGTGCCCCAACGGGGCACCGCATACCAGCCCGGGGTGGAACCCCGGGTTTGCCGACAGGCAACCGACGCGTTCTGAAGGAACGCCGCATCCACCGGGGGTATCCATCGGCGTGCCCTGGATGCGGCGTTCCTTCAGAACGCATCCGACGCTTCGACCATCCTCCCAGGGTTGCACCCTGGGCTGGTATGCGCCGCCCCGTTGGGGCGGAACCGAACCAAGGCCAGACTCCGTGGGTACCCGTTGCCGAGATGGGGCACGAAGGGCACACGCTCCGTTGGGTGCGGTGTGTCGGTGACGGTTTGAAAAGCGATCAAACCTGCCGGTTTGAAAACCGCTGGACCAAGAAACTCAACGGATCATCGATGCGGCCTTGGCTTGTCGTTTGCCCAAGAGAATGCTGATCCAATCGGGTGGCCCCCGAACGTATTCAGCCTCATCAGGGAGAAGGAAGAAACGCTGGTGCTCATCCTGGAAGAAAATGGATCCGAGGATCCGGCAAAACCGTGGATCTCAAATCGGCCACTTTCCGTGAATGCCGGAACGTCGCTGAGACGAGGGGCGAGGACGGGCGCCTGGAAGGGTCGTGGACTGTGCTGCGGTGGCGGGGTTGCAACCGGTTGGTGCCATCGGTTGGTCCACATCGTTGGTGCGCGTCTGCGTATCGGTCGGAGTCTTGGCGGCGGTCGTGTTCTGGGTGTTTTTCCAAAACCCGACTTGCGCCCGAACCATTCATTCCCTTTATTTGCCGGGCTCTCACGGAGGGCGGGGTCGCCAAGTGGTAAGGCACGGCTCTGCAAAAGCTGCATCGTCGGTTCGATTCCGACCCTCGCCTCCAGCTCATTTTCCTAAGGAACTCGCGGATTGAGTGGGCCAAGCCCCCTCAAAAACCCCCGAGTGACCACGAAAGTGACACTGGGAACCCTCGGTGTGCCTTCTTCTGGCACCTTCCGAACCTAAGGGTTTACTCAGGTTCAAGGGGCTCGCGGGATCCTCTGGCAGACGGTTCAGAACGTCTGCGTCATGAACACGGTTCCCAACGCCTTCCGCCTCTACCGCCGTCAACCCTACGGCACATTCTATATCCTCGACGTCCGCACCGCCAGGCCTGAAAGCCTTCCGACCAAAGATCCCAAGAGGGACCAACGGTGCTTCGAGGCTGGCCTCGAAACCCTCGAGCACCCCGAGGCCGCTTGCCGCCTGGGCATGGCCTGCCTCCAAACCGCAGACCCCGATGCCGAAACCCGGACCTGGGCGCATCTGATCAATGCCCATGCCAAACAACGGAAAGCCGGTTCGACCCGCCACCGCATCGAAACCGCACGGCGCGACAAGGCTCGGAGCAAGATGCTCAATCAGGTGATTCTCCGAACCCGGGCCGAGGAGATCTTTACGCTGCTGAATCCCGATGGGGTCTCGACCAATCCTTCCTTCAGGCGCGATGCGTGTGGGCCAATCCCAAGCAGCACCAGATTGGCAAGCGGGTCGCCACTGAGATCAGGGAGCTCGGTTTCGCTGCGACAGCAGCCCTCCGTCGGATGCGGCGTCGACCGATAATCATCGCCTGCTACAAGCAAAACGCCCTGAGTGACCGTCAAATAACCCAAAACCACCCTTGACTACATTTTGCTAAAAACAATAAAATTTTATTTAGTAATGAAAAAAAAGCTGCCTCATGATTTGGTGAATTGTGCAAATCAACTGAGCTCAATACTCAAATTGATTTGCTGTTACTTTCTGATCTCCTCTTTTTGCCATGCTTCGCTGGTGATTGAGCAGCAACCTAAGGATCTCGTTGTTCAATCAGAAGCTGACGCAAGTTTCTCCGTTCAGGCGACAGCCGAGGCATCGTTGGTCTATGTCTGGTTTTTCGACGGCGAAGAGTTGAGCGATGGGGGTAAGGTCAGCGGGTCCCGAACGGCGACCCTAACGATTACCGGTGTTACGGATGCCGACTCCGGATCCTACCATGTCGTCGTCGGTGATGGCGTTGAAGAAATCGAGTCCACAAAGGTCGTCTTGATCGTGGATGAGGTTCTTGTCGCTCCGACGATCACAACCCAACCCGAACCGTCCACGGTAAAAGCCGTGGGGGACCCCGTGAGTCTAAAGGTTGAGGCGAGCGGTAGTGCTCCGCTGAAGTACGAATGGTTCTTCAAAGGATCGAAGCTTTCAGACTCGGACCGGATTACGGGTACGGCCACTCAAATGCTCATTATTTTGGACGCGATCGAGGCGGACTCGGGAGAGTATCGAGTGACCGTTTCGAATGATGCCGGTGCGGTGCAAAGCCAAGCGGCAGTGTTGACGGTCAACGCTCCGGTTGTTGCCGTTCCGACGATCGCAACCCAACCTGCATCGTCCACGGTGGAATTGGGGGCGACCGCGAGTTTGAAGGTTGTGGCCAGCGGCGGGGCTCCGCTGAAGTATCAATGGTTCTTCAAAGGATCGAAGCTTTCAGACTCGGACCGGATTACGGGTACGGCCACTCAAATGCTCATTATCTCGGACGCGATCGAGGCGGACTCGGGAGAGTATCGAGTGACCGTTTCGAATGATGCCGGTGCGGTGCAAAGCCAAGCGGCAGTGTTGACGGTCGACGCTCCGGTTGTTGCCGCTCCGACGATCGCAACCCAACCTGCATCGTCCACGGTGGATTTGGGGGCGACCGCGAGTTTGAAGGTTGTGGCCAGCGGCGGGGCTCCGCTGAAGTACGAATGGTTCTTCAAGGGATCGAAGCTTTCCGACTCGACCCGGATTACAGGTACAGCCACTTCAACCCTCACGATTGTCGGGACGGTCAAGGCGGATTCGGGAGAGTATCGGGTGACCGTTTCGAATGATGCCGGTGCGGTACAAAGCCAAGCGGCAGTGTTGACGGTCAACGCTCCGGTGTTTGTCGCGCCGACGATCGCAACACAACCAGCGCCGTCGACGGTAGGTTTGGGGGCGACCGCGAGTTTGAAGGTTGTGGCCAGCGGGGGGGCTCCGCTGAAGTACGAATGGTTCTTCAAGGGATCGAAGCTCGCCGACTCGACCCGAATTACGGGTACGGCCACTTCAACCCTCACGATTATCGGAACGATTGAGGCCGACTCGGGAGAGTATCAAGTAACCGTTTCAAATGATGCCGGTGCGGTGCAAAGCCAAGCGGCAGTGTTGACGGTTACCGCGACAAATTTGGACAATTGGACGATCATTGTTTATGGACACGCGGACCATAATTTGAGTCAGTCATTGATTACTGATATTAAAGAGATGGAGAAAGTAGGGAGCGGGTCTGGTCTCAATATTGTTGTACAAGCGGACTTTGACGCCAGTGCGGCAAACGTTTTTTTGCCGCCGGAACTGAAGTCGGGGGTCACTCGGTTTTTGGTGAATCAGAGTACGAATGAGTTTCTTATTGAGTCCGAGGTGATTCAGCGTTTGCCGGAGACAAGTAACATGGATGATCCGAAAGTGCTCGAAGACTTTGTGACTTGGGCCATGCAGAAATACCCAGCTAAAAGGTATGGTTTGGTGCTCTGGAACCATGGTGGGCAGTATGAGGGTTTTGGAGGTGACGGTCAGGATGGGACTTTGGGCAGCAAAGGGGTGTTGAGTACGTTACAAATCAGCTCAGTGTTGAAGAAGGTTCGCCCTGAAGGGACAGGTTTTGCCTGGGACTTTATTGGATTCGACACCTGTCTGATGGGCGGAGCAGAGGTTCTCTATGATTTTGCGCCGCTGACTGACGTCTTCATTGCATGTCCAGAGCTCGATTATGGCCCTGGCTGGAACTATGAGGTCCTTAAACATTTGAAGGAGAATCCTGCAATGACCGGGTTGGAGTTTGGACTCAAGGAAGCAACCTATTGGAAGGATCACCACCTGGTGGTCGGTAGGGAAGTAAGTTTGGCTTTGGGTGCACATTCAATTTATGATCTGCGGAAATTTGCAGCCTTTGACGCGGAGTTTCGCGGATTTGCGACGGCCTTGCTCGGAGTCACGAACTCAAGCATGGCGGAGCTTTCGAGGCATCGATTGGACACAACTCAATATAGTATTCAAAAGATAGCAGATATGGGTGAGCCGACGGACTTTGCGGACTTGGGAGAGTTCGCCGACCGGCTTGTTGCATCGACTGAGATTCCTGATATTTTGAAGGTTTCGGCACGACGTTTGGTGGCATCGATCGACGAGATGGTGGTTTCAAAGGTGTTGGGGAATAACAAACTCAAAACGCATGGCCTGTCGGTTTACTTTCCTGTAAACGGTTCCGTCACCGAGGGGTACACCCGATTGACTCCATCGACCGCAGCCAGTGCACCATGGTTGAACTTTTTGTTGGGGGCAGCTGAGTTGAGAAAGGGTGATAAATCTGGGCCAGAGCTGACGGAGGAGCTATCAGAGCAGGGTGCGGTGCTTATGCAGCCTGGTGTAAGTCTATCAAAATCTGCTGCGGTCGATGCCTCTTCAAAAACGATTTTGTTTCGCGTAGAGCCGGGGGACGATTTGTTTTCCTACATCGTTTCTTTAGTGTCGACCAACTATACCGGCAAGGCGAACGAATATACTTATCTTGGAGACATCTCCCGGGGACGCATCAATGGTCCTGGAGCTTACAATATTAAATGGGATGGCAAGGTGGCGGCGCTTTCGGACGGCAAAGCTTCTCCCGTGATTTTGGGTGGTGCATTTCAGTCACCTGGCAGTGACTTGTTTGTAAGTTATGCGGAAGCACAATACCCCGGCGAGCAGGATCAGGAATTTGTTATCATCGTGAGTCGAATTGGGCCGGATGGTGGAGTGCTGCTCTCGGTGTTGGATGGTATGGCGGAAACGATGGCTCCCCGCGGCATCGACCTCGAAGAAGGCACGATTTTGACTCCTCTTTATTACATGGAACGCCGTACCGACGTCGATCCATCCAACTGGGATGTCGACCTTGTGAGGGCACCCCGCGGGATCGTGGTTCCCGCAAACGGTTTGAATGGACTGAAGGTGGTCGACATCCCTCTTCCGCAAGGCGGTTATCATCTTGAGGTGTTGGCGAACGACATGTACCTGAATCCGAGTTCAATTGTCTCCTATCCCGTTCAATTGGGAGACTCCGTGAGCGCTCCGAAACTGGGCCTAAAGTTGTTGGCGACGGGTTCACTCGAGCTTCGGTGGCAGGCGTCCGTAAGTAATTTTGTCCTGGAGCAAAGTGTGGATGTCGGCAAGGGGTGGGCCGCTGTGGCTACGAGCCAAGTCCGCACGGAAGGCACGGACAAGGTCTACTCGGTTCCTGCGACCGGTGCTGTTTCCTTCTTTAGGTTGAAGAAAAACTGATGCAGGCCTCGACTTGGGCCTAACGAGGCGAGATCGGTTCGCCATCCAGACAGATGGGCCACCCCCGATGGGGTGGCCTTTTTTGGCGAGTGCGCCCGGCAGGGTGCACTCTCCAACCGGTCGGAGTTCCGGGCAGAGACGTCCTCTCCTCCGATTCTCTCATGTGTCCGCCGGCAGGATTTCATTCGCGACGCACCCAGGGTCGCATCCGGTCCCGGTTCGGCGGGTGATGCATGCACACGCGCATGGTCATGCCCCGCCGGGACGGATCGATCGATGCATTCGCAGCATTCTTCCGGCGCAATCGGTGCTTGCAAATCTCAGGCCGTCTGATACTCGGAGGAACATCCCCCAAGAAGTTTCCCCATGAAGACACAAAATGCCAGTCCGGTTGCAGATGGCGGACCTGTTCGAAGGTGCGCGCCCACATCGCGAGGTTTCACCCTGATCGAGTTGCTGGTGGTCATCGCCATCATCGCGATCCTGGCAGGCATGCTCCTGCCGGCCCTCGGCAAGGCCAAGGCCAAGACCCAAGGCATCCAGTGCATGAACAACGGGCGTCAGATGATGATGGCATGGAGGCTCTACGCCGAGGATCATCAGGATCTTCTGGTGGAGTCCCTGGAGGGTGGGCCCGAGACCAACCTCCGACCTCTCCTGGTCGCCGGCAGCGCCAGCGACAACCCCACCAACACCATCGACAAGAGCCCGCTGGCGAAATACCTGGGCAACACCCGCGAGGTCTGGAAGTGCCCCTCCGATCGCACGACCCGCATCGAGGGCGGGCGGAAGGTGCCGCGCGTGCGCAGCCAATCGATGAGCCAGGTGTTCGACTATGGTGGGTGGCTGCCATCGCCGCCGTACCGCACCTATGCGCGTCTGGCGCACATCGTGAACCCGACGCAGACCTGGGTCATGCTCGATGAGCATCCCGACAGCATCAACGACGCGGCCTGCGCCGTGCAGATGGTCCGCCCCGACGCCAAGACGGGGAACATCATCGACTTCCCGGCGGCCTACCACAACGGGGCCGCGGGCTTCTCCTTCGCCGACGGCCATTCCGAGATCCACCGCTGGGTCGGCGGAAAGATCAAGACCTTCGGCCGAGGCTCCAATACCGGCCTGAACGTGCCGGCCGGAGATTCGCTCATCGACGCGAAATGGTGGTCGAGCGTCACCACGGTGGGACCCGGGTACGAGTGATCGACCGGGGCCGCGGCCTGAAGGGCGAGGCGGGTCCGATGTGCCATCCGGATGGTCCTCTCGATCCGGGCGGTCGGAGGCTCGGGGGCCGCGGCGGACATGGGGTCGCTGTCGGTCGGCGGTGCGCGTGTTTGGGCGAGGCCGGCCGCGGGTCTTGGATCTCGGCAATCAGGATCGGGGGGCGCTCCGGTTCGGGATTGCGATTGGGATTGGGATTGGGATTTGCCCGCGGAGTCACCGGTTGACAGCCTCCGCCCCATTCTCCCCCGTGTGAACGACTTCGCCCTGCAGCTCTACACCGTCCGCCATGCCCTGGCGGCCCATCCTTCGGAGACCCTGCGGCGGGTCCGGGCCGCGGGCTTCGAACAGGTGGAGACGGCCCCCCCGACGCCCGAACTTCCGGCATCGCGACTGGCATCCCTGCTTCGGGATCACGGTTTTTCGGTCGCCGCCGCCCACTGCGACCTCCCATGGGGCGCCCATCAGAGCCGGATACTGGACGAGGCCGAGTCGCTGGGCACCCGCCGGATCGTCTGGCACGGTTGGCCGAAGGATCCGAACTGCGATTCCCTCGGAGGATTCGAGGTCCTTCTGGATAGGTATCTGGCCGCCTTCGAGGCCGCGCGCACGAGAGGCCTGCGACTGGGGCTCCACAACCATTGGTGGGAATTCGAGGCCGTCGGGCACGAGCGCCTCCTTCCGTGGCTGCATCGTCACCTGCCCCCGGAGATCTTCTTCGAACTGGATGTGTACTGGGCGCAGACCGCCGGCATGGATCCGCTGGAGGTGCTCGCCGAGTTGGGTGGGCGCGTGCGGATGGTCCACATGAAGGACGGTCCCGCGATCCACGGACAGCCCATGACCGCCCTCGGCGAGGGGGTGGTGGATCTCCGCTCGATCCTGATCGCCTCCCGATCCGTGGAGGCATGGGTGGTGGAATTGGACGAATGCGCCACGGATCCCCTGGTGGCTGCGGAGAGGAGCCTCGCGTTCCTCAAGCGTCTCGTATCCGGTTCGCCCGGTTGAGCTCGCTTTCCTCGAGCGGGCGGGTGCAGATCCCTGCCGTGCTTCACCGAGCCGGCCCAAGGGGCCCGTCGGACGGGCCCGATTGACGACGGATGGCCGCGGTGCGCAGCGTCTCCCGAATCATGCCAGAGTCCCTCCGCCCTCTCCTTCCATCACGGATCCTGCTGGCCCTCCTCTGGGTCGTGACGTTGCGCCTGTGCGCGTCGCAGTCTCCGGTGGCCCGTCCCAACATCGTCTGGATCGTGGTCGATGATCTGTCGCCCGACCTGGGATGCTACGGGAACGCGGTCATCCAGACCCCCCATCTGGATCGTCTCGCCGCCGGAGGCGTCCGCTTCTCCGCCGCCTTCACCACCGGCCCCATCTGCTCGATCAGCCGATCCGCCCTCGTCACCGGGTGCTTCCAGACACACATCGGTTGCCACAACCACCGCAGTGGGAGCGCACGACATCCCATCCGTCTTCCGGAAGGGCTCGTGCCGGTGCCCCGGATCCTCCGGGAGGCCGGTTACCATGTGAGCAACCTGTCGTTCGACGATTTCGTGAAGCGGGATGGACCGGTCGGTGTGGCCAAGACCGACTACAACTTCGTGTGGGATGCCCGGGCCACGTACGATACCCGTCACTGGTCCGAACGGAGTCCGGGACGCCCCTTCTTCGCCCAGGTCCAGTTGCTCGGGGGCAAACGTCGGGGGGAGACTCCGGGTCGGTCCTGGCCCGCACGGGTCGAATCCGTCCTCGGGAGGCGGACGCCCACCGATGGCTTCAGGTTGCCGCCGGGGATGCCCGAGGACCCGGTCCTCCGGGAGGATTGGGCCCAGTACCTCGACACGGTCCGATACGTCGACTGGGAGGTCGGTCGGATCATCGACCGTCTTCGCGAGGCCGGCGAACTGGAACGCACGGTCGTGATCTTCTTCAGCGACCACGGGATCAGCCATGTCCGCCACAAGCAGTTCCTCTACGACGGTGGCATCCGCATCCCCCTCCTCGTGCAGGGGCCGGGTTTCGAACGCGGCCGGGTGAGGGATGATCTGGTCGAACACATCGACATCGCGCCCACCACCCTGCTGCTGGCCGGACTGACTCCGCCTGTCGGGATGCAGGCACGCCCCCTCCAGACCACCGCGGCCCCCCGTCGATTCGTCTTCGCCGCCCGCGACCGCGCAGACGAGACGGTCGATCGGATCCGCTCCGTCCGCAGTGCCCACTTCAAGTACATCCGGAACTACTACCCGAGCCGGCCGTATCGGCAGCCGAACCGATACATGGACGAAAAGGCCGTCGTCCAGACCCTGCGACGACTCCATGCGGCGGGCGGCCTGAAGCCGGAGGAGGCCCTCGTCATGGCCGAATCGCGGCCACGCGAGGAACTCTACGACCTGCGCTCGGACCCGTTCGAATTGCAAGATGTCGCCCGGGACCCGCGCTTCGGAACGGAGTTGGAGCGCCACCGGAAGGCGCTCTCCGAGTGGCTCCGGACCACCCGGGACCAGGGGCGGGATCCGGAGTCCGAGGAGGAGTACCTCGACTGCGTTCGGGACGATCGGCCCGAGGCCGGTGGAGGGAATCGCCGCGGCGACTTCGCGAAGAACGTGCAACTCATGCTCGACTGGAGCCGGGAGCGCCCGATGGACCGGTGGGAACCTCCCGATGTCGGTGCGCCGCCGGGAACCGGACGGTGACCCCGTTTCGCGGTGGAGTGGGCGGCGACGCTTTACAGGGGCGGGCTTCTCCGTAGGTTCGACCGATGCCTCTCCCCTCCGTGTCGTCGGCCGTCGTCACGCTGGTCGCGCTGGTCGCGTTCGCCGGGCGTGTCCGGGCCGATGCGGTTCCGTCGCTCGAGTGGCCTCGGTTCCGGGGCCCCTCGGGTTGCGGGGTCGCGGCGGAGAACGCTCGGCCCCCAAGCCGGTTCTCGGCCTCCGAATCCGTGGGATGGCAGGTTCCGGTGCCACCGGGCAATGCATCGCCGATCGTCTTCGGGCGGACCGTGGTGGTTACGGGGTTCTCGGAGAGTCGGTGCCAAGTGATCGCGTTGGATCGCGCCTCGGGTCGGGAGCGGTGGCGGCGGGAGTTCCCGGTGACGGCGGTCGAAGAAGTCCACCGATCTCTGGGAAGCCCGGCCTCGGCGACGCCCGTGACCGACGGCCGGCGGATCGTGGTCCACTTCGGTTCGATCGGTCTGGTGGCCCTGGGTATCGACGGCCAGGAGTTGTGGCGGTTGCCGCTGCCGGTGCCGCAAACCGAATACGGATCGAGTTCGTCGCCCGTCCTGCACGGCGATCGGGTGTACCAATTGCTCGATCAAGATGGTCCGTCGTCGCTGGTGGCCGTGGATGTGGCGACCGGCCGACGGGTCTGGACGGTGGATCGGCCGGAGATGCGGCGCGGATTCGGCACGCCGGTGATCTGGGAACACCACGACCGGGTCGATCTGGTGGTGCCCGGAACGTTCTGGCTCATCGGATACCATCCGCAGACGGGCGAGGAACGCTGGCGCGTGAGCGGTTTGGCGAGGATCACCTGCACCTCGCCGGTGATCGGCGACGGGATGCTGCTGACCTCGAGTTGGACGACTGGCGGAGACCGCTCTTCCGATCGGATCACCATGCCGCCTTTCGACGAGGTGCTCGCTGCGCAGGACCGCGATCGGGATGGTTCGCTGACGTTCGATGAATTGCCCGAGGGGGCCGCGAAGCAGCGGTTCAAGCATCTGGATGGCAACCGCAATCAGAAGGTGGAGCGGTCGGAGTGGGAATCGATGGCGGCCATCTTCTCGAAGGTCGAGAACCAGTCGTTCGGGGTGGTGCCCGATGCGCAGGGGAAGGTTTCCGATGCGGGCGTACGCTGGCGGTACAAGAAGGGGCTGCCCTATGTGGCATCTCCGGTGCTGTACCGCGGGCGGTTCTATCAGGTGAAGAACGGGGGGCTCATGACCTGCCTCGATCCGAAGACCGGCGTTTCCCTGTATCAGGAAGAGCGCCTGGATGCGCCGGGCGATTACTACGCCAGCCTCCTGGCGGCGGATGGAAAGATCTATGCGACCTCGCAGCGCGGGGTGGTGACGGTGATCCGGGCCGGCGACGCACTGGAGGTATTGGCGCGCAATGATCTCGGGGAACCGGTGCACGCATCGCCGGTGGCGGTGGGAGGGCAGTTGCTCGTCCGTACCGCCACCCGCCTCTACAGCTTCGAACAACGGGCATCCGTGGACCGATGACATCGATGGCTCCGTCCGAGGCGGACCGCCTGGTCTTCCCACCGCGTGGGGTGTCGAGGTCGTGGCGGTTGCTGTGGGTGGGATGGGTCGTCTTGGCGGTCTGGGGCATCACCGGATGCCCGATGGCCGCGGATCTCGTGATCTCCGAGTTCATGGCCGACAACACGCGCACGGTGCGCGATGAGGACGGCGAGTTTTCGGACTGGATCGAGCTGGAGAACCGGTCGGCCTCGTCGTCGATCGAGTTGTCGGGTTGGCGATTGACCGACGATCCCCGCCATCGGGTCACCTGGTCGTTGCCGACGATGCGGTTGCCCCCGGGAGGACTGCTGGTGGTGTTCGCTTCGGGCAAGAACCGCGCCCAGGCCGGCAAGGAATTGCACGCGTCCTTTCGCCTGTCGGCCGACGGGGAATACCTGGCGCTGCTGGGTCCCGATGGCTCGGCCTCGACCCTCTTCAGCCCCGGGTATCCGCCGCAGTTACCCGATGTCGCCTTCGGCACGGGCCGGCGTGCGTCGGCCCGGAGCGTGATTCCTTCGGGCTCCCCGGTCCGTGCGTGGGTGCCCTTGGATGATCGGCTGAAGAACCGATGGACGGGGAGTCTCGCCGACGGCCCGTTCGACGACTCCGTCGCGGCCGGTTGGATCGCCGGCACCACGGGGGTCGGTTTTGACATGGCCGCGGGCACGAAGTCGCCGGGGTTGCTCGCCGCCTGGGATTTCAACGATGTGGCCAACAGCCAGCTGGCCCCGGATGGGAGTGGTCGAGGCAACCCGGGCCGGTTCGTGGGGTCGGGTTTCACGGCCGATCGAGGGGGCAGGACCGGACTGGCCGGAGACCGGGCCCTCGACCTCGAGAACGGCCAAGGGCGCATGGTGGTGCCTTCGGCGGCGCAGGGAGCCTTCGATTCGGCCACCCGCAGCAACGCCCTCTCGGTGAGCCTGTGGATCCGGGGTGGAGCCGCGCAACCGGCGCAGGGATCGGTGTTCTGGTTCCAGGAGAACCCCGATGGTTCGGGAGCGCGTGCCGCCCAAGCCCATCTGCCTTGGAGCGACAGTGTCCTCTACTGGGACACCGGACTGGGGAGCGACTGCTGCAGCGGGGCCGCGCGGATGTCGAAGGCGGAGCCTGATCCATCGCGATGGAAGGGGCGCTGGAATCATTATGTGTTCCTCAAGCGCGGAGCGGAGAAGGAGATCTGGCAGAACGGTACCCTCTTTGCGCGGGCCACGGGCAGTCATCCGCTCGCGCGGCTCCGATCGCTCACCGTCGGGTCCGCGGTCGATGGCAGCATGCGGTATGTCGGACGCATCGATGACTTCGCGGTCTGGGACCGTGCCTTGGATGCCCGGGAGATCGGGGCGCTGGCCACCGGGGCTTCGCCCCTCGATGTGGGCGGGTTTTCCGGGCTCATCGGTACCCGCCTCGACTCCGTGATGCCGGGTCGCAACGCCTCGGTCTATCTGCGTCTGCCGTTCGAGGTTCCAACGCCTCCGACCTTCGACTCCCTCCGGCTCCGCATCCAGTACGATGCCGGGTTCATCGCCTTTCTGAACGGGGTCGAGATCGCGCGCCGTCAGGCGGGCGAAGCCGCATGGAATGCCTCGGCGTCGGCCGGCCGATCCCGGGCCGAGGCGCTGCGCGTGGAGGAGATCGATCTGGCCGGGGTGGCGGGTCTCCTGCAGATGGGCCCCAATGTCCTGGCGATTCATGGTCTCAACGAGTCGGCGGGGGATCCGTCATTCCTGATCCGGCCGGAGTTGGTGGGGCTGGAGTTGCAACCGAACCGCTATCTCCCGGGGCCGACGCCCGGCAGCGCCAACGGCGATGGTGTGCTCGGTCTCCTCGGGGCACCGCGGTTCAGTGCCCCTCACGGCATGGTGCGCGAACCCTTCGGTCTGGCGATCGCGTCGGTCTCGCCCGGGGCCACGCTGGTGTACACCACCGATGGTTCACCGCCATCGCTCACGAATGGCGTGGTGGTGCCACCGCCTTCGGTCGAGGGAACGGCCGTCGCCGAGATGGCGTTGAACACCACGGCCGTGATTCGTGCCGTCGCCGTTCGACAGGGCTACGGACCGTCGCCGATCGTGACGCGGACCTATGTGTTCCCGGATCGCGTCGCCCGCCAACCGGCCCGCCCCGCAGGACTGCCCGTCCGATGGGCCGATGGCTCGCCGGCCGACTACGAGGTCGATCCCGACGTCGTGGATCGCACGCTGCCCGGGTTCGGGTTCACCGAGGCGCTGGCGGCGCTGCCCATCCTGAGCGTGGTGGCCGATCCCCGCGATTTGTGGGACCGCGGTTCGGGCATCTACGCCAATGCCACCCAGCGCGGGGATGCCTGGGAACGACCGGCCTCGGCGGAGATGCTGTTTCCCGAGGGTTCCGAGGGGTTTCAGGTGGATTGCGGGATCCACATCCATGGCAACATCAGCCGCCAGAACGACTTCACCCCCAAGCACTCCTTCCGCCTGGTCTTCAGCCAGCGTCATGGGCCAACCAAACTCCGGTTCCCGCTCTTCGAGGATGGCGTCGTGGACACCTTCGATGAGGTGGTGGTGAAGGGGCTCTCGACGGACGCTTGGCCTTGTGTGGAGTGGGGAGCCAACGGCGAGGGCCATGTCCGTTGGTTGCGGAAGGACGCCACCTATGTCCGTGATCAATGGGTGCGCGACGCCTTCACCGACATGGGGCAGGTGGCCTGTCGCGGTCGATTCGTGCACCTCTTCCTCAACGGCCTTTACTGGGGACTTTTCAACCTCACAGAGCATCCGAGCGCTCCCTTCCAGGCCGAGCATTTCGGTGGCGAGGCCGACGAGTACGACGCCTTCAAGGATTTCACCGAACTGGACAATGGCACCCCCGAGGCGTGGGACGCGATGATGTCGCTGGCGGGCGGTGGACTTTCATCGGAGGCCGCGGTCCAACGGTTGGAGGGCAATCATCCCGATGGCACTCGCAACCCGGCCTACCCGCGGTTGCTCGATGTCGACAACCTGATCGACTACATGATCCTGCACATCGCCATCGGGGCCGACGATTGGCCGAACCACAATTGGTGGGGGGCGCGTCGTCGGGGGGCCGAAAGCGAGGGGTTCCGGTTCTTTCCGTGGGATCAGGAGATTTCCAACAACTCGCTGCTTCGGACCCAGACCTCCTGGGGAGGGCGGTATGAAGAGGTGGATGTCGCGGGCACGCCGACCTATCTCTATGCACGATTGCGGGCGAATGCCGGTTTCCGGCTCCGGTTCGCCGACCGGGTGCATCGCTGCTTCTTCAATGGCGGCCCGCTGACGCCCGCTGCGAACGACGCCCGGTGGAAGCGCCGCACCGCCGAGATCGATCGGGCGCTGGTGGCCGAATCGGCCCGCTGGGGAGATGCGATGCGAGCCGCGCCCTACCGCCGCGAGGTGGAATGGGCCGCGGCCAATCGCTGGATGCAGGACGAGTTCTGGCCCAAGAACCAGGCCATCGCCCTGGGTCGATTCCGACGGGTGGGCCTGTATCCCGCGGTGGTGGCTCCGGGTTTCAGCCAGCACGGCGGTTTGCTGCCTCCCGGATCCCAGGTCGAGATCCGTGCTCCGGCCGGCACGATCCATTGGACGACCGACGGCTCCGATCCCCGCCGTGCGGATGGTTCGATCCACCCGTCGGCGTCGTCCGCCACCGGCTCCGTGTCCCTCGCACTGAACGAGACACGGCGGGTCCGGGCCCGAGTCCGTTCGGGCGGTGTGTGGAGCGCGATCAACGAGGCGTTGTTCAACGTTCCCGGCAGTCGACCGCTGATGGTGTCCCGGTTGATGTACCATCCGCCGCCGCAGACCGACGCGGAGCGGGCCCGGTCGGGGGGCCTCGTTTTCAATGCCGACGACTACGAGTTCATCGAGTTGCAGAATCTGGGCGTCGCGCCGGTGGCGCTCGGAGGACTCGCATTCGTCGAGGGAATCCGATTCACCTTCCCCAAGACGCCCGAAGCGTCGCTCGGACCGCTGGAGCGCCTGGTGCTCGTGCGGCATCGGGCGGCCTTCGAGAACCGGTACGGTCGCGGAATCCGCATCGGTGGCCAATACGGCGATCCAAAGGATCCGGCCAAGGATTCGCAGTGCTCGAACTCCGGTGAGCGCTTGGTGCTCGTGGATCCCTTCGGGAATCCCGTGTTGGACGTCACCTATTCGGACGTCTGGCATCCGAGCACCGATGGTGGCGGTTTTGCGTTGGAACGGCTGGATGCCCTGACCGAGGCCGGTCGGCCCGGTTCGTGGAGGCCCGGGGCCGTCTGGGGCGGGGCACCCGGTCAACCGGTCGCGGCGACGGTGCCGACCGTGATCCCCGACCTTCATGACGGCCGGCTTCGTCTCCGTTGGCAGGCCTCGCCTGGGCAGGCCGTCCGGTTCGAGGCCTGCGACTCCCTGGGCGCACCGCAGTGGGTGACCCTCCAGGTCCAACCCATGCGTTCGGAACCGCAGACGGTCGAACTCGAGGTGCCGCTCCCGGAGAGTGGGGCGCGTTTCTACCGCTGGGTGTCGCCTTGAAATCGGTCCGAGCCGCCGCCGTCCGCTTGGAGCGGACGATCCAGGACTCCCGCTCGACGCCTCACGGGTTCGCGAAGTAGCGTCCAGCCTCATCCGCGAATGCCCCGCGGGATGCCGGGTTCGGTCCGGTCTCTCCGGGCGAAGCACGGCATCCCCGGCGTCCCCCATCCATGAACCTCCGATCCCTTCGATTGCCGCTGTCCTGCATCCTCCTGTTCGGATGGGCGGTCATCGGGATGGCGGCCGGGCCAACCACGATCCGTCCGGCGGTGGATCCATCGCCGCGACCCCGGGAGTATGACGTTCTGCGATCCCTGCCGCCGGGATGGTTGGAGGAGATCAGCCGCAACGACATGCCCGATGCCCAGGGGTTGGCCGGTGGGAACCGGGGCCAGGGACGATGGATCGAGGCGGGGGCCCAGCGGGGCAGTTGCCGTGCGGTCATCGCGGCGGTCGTGGCCGGCGATCTTGCCCGGGCCGACCGGGCTTGGAAGGGCATCGAAACCACCTTCGAGCATCAGCGCGAGGACGGGGGATTCACCGCTGCGGAGCGGCCGAACGGGGGCAGTTCGGCCTCGGGGCCCGCGGCCGTGGAGACGGCGTATTTCTTCCTGCAGGAACTGGGACGGGCCATCCTGGTGATCCGCCAGTCGCCGCATGAGGCCCATTTCCGGGAACGCCTCGGCGCCCTCGAGCCCAAGCTCCGGCGCGCCTGCGACTTCCTCGCGGCCGGCGAGCCCACCATCCTGCCCAAGAGCCGCAAGGCGGTGAACCGGGTCTTCATCGCGGCCAAGGCGTTCGGGACCTGCGGGCGGGTGCTGAACGACGAGACCCTGGTGGCGACCTCCCGGCGACTGGTGGCCGAGGCGCTGCTGCAACGCGATGCCGACGGGGTGTTCCTGGAGCATGGAGGGCGTGATTCGAGCTACAACGCGGTGTCGCTGCTCTTCGCCCAGGTGCTCGCCCTGCATGTCCCGATGCCCGAGCTCGACGAGGCCCTCAAGAAGGCCGCCCGATGGCAGATCTCGCGGGTGCTGGAGACGGGCGAGGTGGACGCGCGGGGCAACACCCGCACGGGCGTCGGCAAGGAACCCGGCTACAATGGGCAACCCAAGGGCATCAACCACAACGAGGTGATCCTGGCGCTGGCCCTGCACGGGATCGTGCACCGCGAGCCCCAGGCCCTGGAGGCTGCGGGTCGCGTGCTGGCCTGGACCCGCCGGTCCTCATCGTCTCCGAACGCGGGACCGGATCGGTCGGGCCAGACCGTCTTTCGCCACACCGCCCCGGCCCTGCGTCTATTGCCCGGATCCACGAACTTCCACTTCTCACTCTACGGATGCCCGTCCGAGCCGAAGGAACTGGAGTCGTTCCTGGATGCCCTCGAACGGCAGGGGTTGGCCAATGCGCTCGATCCCGGACCGGCGGCCGTGGCCGGCTCCCGAGCCGCCTTCGAGGTGCTCGCGCGGCGTCGCTGGCCGGTGATCCTCTATCCGCCCGACGGTGGCCGGATGCAACTGGAGGGAGGCACCAGTGTGCTTCAGGCCGACGACGAGGCCGCCGTCCGGATCCTCGACGGCGCCGGTGTCTTCAATGCGATCCAGTTGGGGGAGTGGGGCTATCACTACCACCGGTTGCGGACAGATGAGCGCTGGATGCGGGAGGTGCTGGGGAAGGACTTCGAGAGCCAGCGGAGCCGATTCCTCCGCCCTCCGGAGACGCAGGGCTACGATCCGGTTCCGAAGACCCGTCGTGAGGCCTACGATCAATTGCGCCAATACTTCCTGTGGCATCGACAGGCCAAGGGAGGGCGTGTCATCAGCGTCACGGGGCACTCCCACTACGAGTGCTACGCCGCCGAGTGGGGCGCGAGTGTGGTCGGCATCGAGGTGGGCGAGAACATCGGGTTCACCCAGTCGAAGTTCGCCTTCTCCCGCGGCGCGGCGCGGCAGTGGAACCTGCCGTGGTCGGTCCAGATGAGCCCGTGGTTCGGCAACGCCGTGACGACCCGAGGCCCGCTCGACACCCACGGCCCGACCGCCACCGGCCTCGATGCGGGGCATTCGCTCAGCCTCTGCCTGCGGATGTGGCACCATGCGTGGTTCGCCGGGGCGGCGTTGGTGACGCCGGAGAACAGCGTCAACTGCTTCTTCGAGACCGGAAAGGAACCCTGGGCATTGACCGAGCACGGTCGGGCCGCCGCCGAGGCCTTCGCCTTCATGCGGGCCCACGATCGGGGCAATCCGCACACGCCGCTGCTCGTGGTGCTGGACCCGCTCGCCGGCTACAACGGGTACATCGGCAAGACCTGGGGTGTCTTTCCGAGGACGCCGGCGGATCAGGAGGTGGCCGATCTCCTCGAATCCCAACTGTTCGGGGGCGGTCCGAGAATGCCGGTCCCGGGCAACCCGCCCAATCCGGAGGCGAACTACCTGCAGCCCACGCGGCACGGGGAGTTGTGCGATGTGGCGCTCGCGACGGCGACGGGGGCCTTCATGGGTCGCTACCCGGTGATCCTGCTCGCGGGCGATCTCGAATTCGGCCCCGGCTTCGTGCGCGAACTGGAGACGGCCCTGGCTGCGGGCAGTCGCTTGCTGCTGAAAGACCGGCACGTCCGGGCGTTGTCGGCCGAGGCGTGGCAGCGGCTTCAACGCGCCGGAACGACGGAGGTGTTGCCGGAGTGGCTCCATCCGCAAACCCGACGCCCCGCGGCCATTCCGGAAGAACGGCTCCAGCGGTTGGTGGCCGAGACCTTGCCGGTCGCCGTCGAGGGCGATCCCATCCAATCCCAGATCAACCGGAATCGACGCGGTTGGGTGGTGGAACTGATCCACAACGACGGGGTGATCAAGACGGGGCGCACCCCGGTGCGCATCGTTCCCGAGGTGGTGGCCAAGGTCCGACTGTCGCCCCGCTTCGGTCGGACCGCGGCCCGGGAATGGCGGACGGGCCGCACTTGGGAGCCCACCGACCGGATCGAGGTCGAGGTCCCGCCCGGTGAGAGCCGGTACGTGGAGTTCGACGCTCCTTGAGGACCGGCGCCCATCGGGTCAGGTCAGCAGCATCTTGGAGGCGACCGCGGCGAGGATGATCGCCAACCCCACGCGAACCCACTGCATCGGGGCGCGGGTGCTCATCCATGAACCCACCAGCACCCCGGGGATGGACCCCAGCAGCAGATTGCCCAGCAGGGCGGGGTTCACGTTGCCCATCATGAGATGCCCGAGGCCGGCGATGATGGTCAGCGGGATGGCGTGGGCCAGGTCGGTGCCCACCAATCGTTGGGGGGTCAGGCGCACCGGGTAGAGGTACACGAGCATCACGGTGCCCAGCGCACCGGCCCCGATGGAGGTCAGGGTCACCAGGACGCCCAGGATCACCCCGGCGAGGACCGTCAGCATGGTTTGGGAACGTCCGAGGAATCCCATCATGCCCGAGGGTCCCAGGTTGCCCATCCGCTGGAGCCAGTCCTTGGAAAGGATCCCCGCGGCCGTGATCAGCAGGGCGACCGCGACCGCTCGGATCAGGAATCCGCTCCGCACCTGCCCCGTCGCCGTCAGCGTCATCCAGGCGAGGGTCGCGGCCGCGGCCGGGAGGCTGCCCAGGGCCAGGCGTCGCACCACGACCCAGTCGACGGTGCCCTGCCGATGATGGACCGCCGTCCCGAAGATCTTGGTCAATGCGGCGAACAGGAGGTCCGTCCCCACCGCGGTCTGGGGAGCCACCCCGAACAGCAGGACGAGCACCGGGGTCATCAGGGCGCCGCCGCCGACGCCGGTGGCGCCCACGACGATGCCGACCAGCAGGCCCGCGATGGCGTTGGGGAGGTTCATGTCCATGGAAGCGCCGGAACCGTGCAAGAACCCGACGGCGGGAACAAGGGTTCACTCCGGCGGTCCACCCCGATGGTGCGCCTCGGGCCCGGGGGTGCGGAGGACCCCGCCTCCCGGGTGCTGTGGATGATGGAGGATCCGGTGGGCGTGCCTGCGTCGGGTCATCGCGTGACCCGGTCGGCGATCACTCGACCCGCTCGCTTCCCCGCTCCTGGATCCAGGGGACGTCGCGGGGGGCCTTGCGATCGCCGGCGACGCCCTTGCGCAGGGTGCCGGGGTCGAGCCAGCGGTGGATCTCGGAATGGCCGTCGGCGAAGCTCAGGCCGGCCGCTCCGTTGTGGTAGGCCGCCGGCAGGTTGCCCCAGAGCTGGTTGGGCTCCATCGAGACGAGGATGTAGCCGTCGTCCACACTCTCCTCGCGCTCGTCGATGAACACGAACATCTGGCTCGGAGACCGCATGTCCCCGAGCTTCCGGAAGGTCCGCCAGCTCTTGGCCATGAGGTCGGTGTGCCAGCTCTGGCCGTTCATGAATCCGTTCATCGAGACGCTCCGGGTGCGCGGTTGGTCCCGACCACCGAGTCGCACCGTGCTGCGGTCGGCGGGGCAGCGGTAGATGGAGGCCGACTGGTTGTAGGGCCAGAGCAGCCCATTGGGTGGCTTGAGCAGGTTCAGGTTCGTGGCGTCGGGCGTGTTGCCCATGATCCAGCCGGCCACCCATCCCTTCTGGTCGCCGGTGCCGTTGAGCACGAGGCGTTGCTGATGGTCCTCGGCATACATGATCCAGGCCAACTGGAGCTGCTTGGTGTGGTTCAGACATTGGATGCCCTGGGCCTTGGTCTTGGCCTTGGCCAGGGCCGGGAGGAGCATCCCGGCGAGGATGGCGATGATGGCGATGACCACGAGCAGCTCGATCAGCGTGAAGGCCCGGTGGCGTCCTCGGAGGGATACGGTGGGAGGCATCATGGCGTGGATGGGGGATTCCAGAGGGGATCGAACCCGCGTCCCTGCCGGCTGACAAGCGACAAGTCCGTCCC
>JBEGWF010000022.1:0-46895 GCA_041177965.1 Verrucomicrobiota bacterium
GCCGGGGGCGGCGGGATCCTCTCGGTCAAGCCGCTCACCGGTTTCCTGCTCGGGTTCGGTTGGGCCGGGGGCATCGCCTCGGCCAACGGGTTGGGCCTGCTGGCGTCCATCGCCACCGCCATCCTCTCCGGGTCGCTGGTGATGGCGATGGTGGTGGGGCTCCTGCGGTTGATCCTTGGCCTGCGCAGCGACGGCACCGCCCGCATCGCCGACACGCTGAACGCGTCGGGCACCGTCTACGTGTCGCTGCCGCCCTCCCGTCGGGCGGGAGGCCAGGTCACGGTTCATTTCCGCGGCCGACAGGAGACCTTCCAGGCCCTGAACCGCTCCGACCGTCCGATCCCCAGCGGGGAGCGGGTCCGCGTCGTCGAGGTGCTCGACAGCCAGACCGTGCTGGTGGAGCCCTGTTGAGCGTTCCTTCCAGCGAGCCCGGAGCCTTCACCCTCACGATCCCGTCGCACCCCCAACCTTCCTCCCCAACCCCCAACCCCCTCCCCACCCATGGATATCGTCGCCATCCTCGCCATCCTCCTGCTGGTCGTCTTCCTGCTGGTCGTGGTGATCACCCTCATCTCGCGCTACCGCATGTGCCCGCCCGACCGGGTGCTGGTGGTGTACGGCAAACTGGCCGATGGCCAGTCCTCGCGCTGCTACCACGGCGGATCGACCTTCGTGATCCCGTTCTTCCAGAGCTATTCCTACCTGGACCTCACGCCCATCAACATCGACATCGAGCTCAAGGGGGCCCTCTCCAGCCAGAACATCCGCATCGATGCGCCGGCCTCGTTCACCATCGGCGTCTCGACCGATCCGGAGGTCATGCAGAACGCGGCGACCCGGCTTCTCGGCCGTTCGCTCGACGAGGTGCAGCAACTGGCCTCCGAGATCATCATGGGTCAGATGCGCGTGGTCTTCGCCTCGATGAGCATCGAGGAGATCAACAACGACCGCGAGAAGCTCATCGCCCTCATCACCAAGGGTGTGGAGGTGGAGTTGCACAAGGTCGGCCTGCGCATGATCAACGGCAACATCCGCGACATCCGCGACCATTCCGGCTACATCGACGCGCTGGGCAAGGAGGCCGCCGCCAAGGCCATCAACGACGCCCAGATCAAGGTGGCCCAGGAGAATCAGCGCGGTTCCATCGGCCGCGCCGAGGCCGAGCGCGAGCAGGCCATCCGGGTGGCCAACGCCCAGGCCGAGGCCAAGCGCGGCCAGAACACCGCCCAGGCGATGATCGCCAAGTCCGACGCCGACCTCGCTGCCGAACAGGCCGAGGCCACCCGCCGCACCGAGGCCGCGCAGCGCGTCGCCGAGGCCCGGGCGCTCGAGGAATCCTACCACGCCCAGCAGCAGGCCGAATTGGCCCGTGCGGCGCGTGAGAAGGCCGCGGCCCAGGCCGATCAGATCGTGAAGGCCGAGATCGAGCGCGAGCGCGTGCGCATCGACGCCGAGGCCCGGGCCGCCCAGACCGAGATCCTCCAGCGGGGTCAGGCCGCCGCCTACATCGCGCAGAAGCAGGCCGAGGCCGACGGCATCAAGCGCGTGGCCGAGGGCGAGGCCGACGGCATCCGGGCCCGGTTGACCGCCGAGGCGACCGGCGTGCAGGCCAAGCTGACCGCCGAGGCCGAGGGCACCCGGGCGTTGCTTGATGCCAAGGCCCAGGGCTTCGAGAAGATCCTGCGCGTGGCCGACGGCACGAACGGAGCCACCCAATTGCTCATCGCCGAGAACATCGTCCGCATCGCCGAGATCCAGGCCGGTGCCATCAAGGGTCTCCAGTTCGAGAAGGTCGTGGTGATGGGCGGCGGCTCCGGAGGCAATGGGCCCGGGCAATTCGTGCAGGACCTCTACAAGGGGGTGCTGCCCATCCACGAATTGGCCAAGAGCGTCGGGCTGGGCCTGCCCGCCTTCCTGGGGACTCACGGGTCCGAGGCGTCCCCGGTCGCCGCCAGTGGCGCCCCCGTCCAGGCTCCTGCCCCGGACACTGCGGCCGTTCCCGCACCCGCCGCCCCGGCGATCCCGGCGGTGAAGCCGCCGAAGCCGACCGCCTGAACGGTGGACCTCTGAACGGAAGAACCGAAGACCCGGACCCTGCTCCCTGCAAGGTCCGGGTCGTGTCGTGATCGGGGGCGATTTCCGGCTCCGGTCCCGGATGGAACTCCGGATCGACTCCCCTCCGTCTGCGGTCGGCGCCCTCCGGCCCGGGGGGGAATCAGGCCACCGGGATCACCGCCTCGACACAGCGACCGCAGAGGGTCGGGTGGGCCGGGGTTTCGCCGAGGTCGAGTTCCCAGTGCCAGCAGCGCTCGCACTTCTTGCGACCCGCATCGCCGGCGACCTGCACGGTGATCCGACGCTCGGCCTGCTCGGTCAGGGTGACGGCCGAGCAGTTGCACAGCTCGCGCAGTTCGTCTTGGTGTGGGGCCACCAACGCCCGCTCCGTGGCCGGCAGGGCGAAATGCAGCACGGCATCGAGCCCCTTGCCGATGAGCTTGGCCTGACGGGCCTTCTCCAATTCGGGCAGGGCCTGCTCGCGCAGCGAGAACAGGGCCGACCAGACCGGCTCGGTGGGCACGGCGACCGCGGCCGGATTCCACCGACTCAGGTGCACCGACGTCGTGGCCACCCCGGGGATCCGCTCCCAGGCTTCGTCGGCGGTGAACGCCAGGATGGGAGCCAGGGCCTGGCTGAGGCGGGTCAGGATGCGGTGCAGGGCGGTCTGCGTGCTGCGGCGGCGCGCGGAACCGGCCGGATCGGTGTAGAGACGGTCCTTGACCACATCGTGGTACATGGCGCTGAGCTGCACCGCGCAGAACTGCGAGACCAGCTGGTACACCACGTGGAATTCATACGCGTCGTAGGCCTGGGCCACCGAGGATTCCAGTGTGGCGAACTCGCTGAGGATCCAGCGGTCGAGCCCGCTGAGCTTCTCGTCGGGCACCGCGTCGGTCGCGGGGTTGAAGTCGTACAGGTTCGAGAGTTGGTAGCGCAGTGTGTTGCGGATGAGGCGGTAGGTTTCACCGACCTTCTTGAGCCGCTCCTCGCTGACCACGATGTCGCTGCGGTAGTCTTGCGAGGCCACCCACAGGCGCACCACGTCGCAACCGTAGTCCTTGATGTAGCGCTCGGCCGTCTGCGGTTTCTGGTAGCCGCCTTGGCCTTGTTTGGACTTGGAGATCTTCTCGCGGTCCTCGTCGACCATGAATCCGTGGGTGAGCACGGTCTTGAAGGGCGCGGCCCCGTTGCCCGCCAGCGACAGCAGCAGCGATGACTGGAACCAGCCCCGATGCTGGTCGCTGCCCTCCAGATACACATCGGCCTGCCAACCCCCATTCGAACCGCGAAGTTCGGGACGGCGCATGAGAACGGCACGACTGGAGGAACCGGAGTCGATCCACACGTCGAGCGTGTCCTGGCTCTTGCGCACCGCTTCGGGGCCGGACCAATCCGACGGACGGCACCCGGCCCAGAGGGCCTCGACCGGGGTCGAGAACCACACGTTCGAGCCCTCGCGCTCGATCCAGTCGGCGGCCTTGCGGACGATCCGCGCATCGAGGAGGGGCTCGCCGGCCGCGTCGTAGAAGGCCGGGATGGGCACGCCCCACGTGCGCTGGCGCGAGATGCACCAGTCGGGCCGCGACTGCACCGCTCCCTGGATGCGGTTCTTGCCCCAGTCGGGGATCCAGTTCACCGAGTCGATGGCGGCCAGGGCCTGTTGCCGGAAGGGCAGGGCGGCCGGAGCGCTGCCCGTGTGGTCGATGCGGATGAACCACTGGTCGACGGCCCGGAAGATGATCGGCGACTTGGAGCGCCAGCAGTGGGGGTAGCTGTGGGAATAATCTTCCCGGCGCATCAGCGCCTCCTTCTCGGTCAGCAGCGCCAGCACCGCCTCGTTGGCCTCCGACTTGCCCGCCTTGGCCAGCGTGGATTTGCCCACCAGCGACTCCGGGAGTTGTTGCTCGCGGGGCAGGTCGGTGGTGGCGGTCAGTCGGCCCTCGTCGTCCACCGGGCAGTAGATGGGCAGGCCGACGCTCAGGCCCAGTTGGTAGTCGTCCATGCCGTGGCCCGGGGCGATGTGCACGAAGCCCGTGCCGGTGGAGTCGTCCACGAAGTCGGCCGGGAACAATCGTCCGGTGCGCTCGCAGAAGGGGTGCTCGTACTGGAGCGAGGCCAATTCCTCGGCCTGGGCGGTGCGGATGATCTGGTAGCCTTCCCAACCGCATTTCTCGCTGAGGGTCGACAGGAGCGAATTGGCCACCAGGTAGGTGTTCCCCTCGGCGAACACGTACGAGTAGAAGAACTTGGGGTTGAAGGCCACGGCCAGATTGGCGGGCAGGGTCCACGGGGTGGTCGTCCACACCACCACATAGGTGTTGGGCTCGCCGACGAGGCGGAAGCGCACGAAGACGCTCTGGCTCACATGGTCGGCGTATTCGACCTCGGCCTCGGCCAGGGCGGTCCGGAAGGGCACGCTCCAGTACACCGGCTTCTTGCCCCGGTACACGAAGCCCTTCTCGACGAGGTCGGCGAACTGCCGCAACTCGTCGGCCTCGTACTGCGGGGCGAGCGTCAGGTACGGGTGGGCCCAATCGCCCAGAACGCCGAGCCGCTGGAATTGCTGCCGTTGCAGATCGATGTACTTGCGGGCATAGGCGTCGCAGGCCGTCCGGATGGTGGCCGCGTCGGCTTCGGTCTTGCCCTGGGCGCGCAGTTCCTGGGTCACCTTCGACTCGATGGGCAGACCGTGGCAGTCCCAGCCGGGGATGTACGGGGTCTGGAATCCGCGCAGCGACTTCGACTTCAGGATCAGATCCTTGAGGATCTTGTTCAGGGCGGTGCCGATGTGGACGTCGCCGTTGGCGAAGGGCGGGCCGTCGTGCAGCACGAAGCGGGGGGCGTCGGCCCGGACCGCCATCAATTGCCCGTAGAGGTCCGAAGACTGCCACCGGGCCAATCGTTCGGGTTCCCGTTGGACCAGGTTGGCCTGCATCGGAAACTCCGTCCGGGGCAGATTCAGTGAATTCTTGTAGTCCATCGCCGTTCCGTTCAAGGGCCGCAACGCTACCGAGTCCGCGGACCCACGGCCAAGGGGAATCCCGGTCGCCGCCGCCGAGCCCCAGGCTCGTTGCTGTGCCTTTTCGGTGGGTCTTAATCAAACTATTCGATCCATTGATGTCATGACCTCGATCCATCGACGGGCTTGCCATGGGGAAGACCGGGGTGGTTCACTCCGCCCGGTGCTGACCGCCGTTCCGGGACAAAACCGTTCCCCGATGGCCGTCTGGGGCTTGTGTATTGAGCACGGGAGCCCGGATGTCCGCTGGGAATCGGATGAGGAGGAATCCTCGGCCATGGACGGAAGGTCGGCGTGAGAATCCAATCCAAGGGGCGGGCGGGCGGGTCCGAATGATTCGGCTCCGACCCCGATGCCCCAAGAAAGCGGCCCGATGTCGGACATTTTCCCGAGGTGGACCAACAAGATACCGTTGATGGTCGGTGTGGCGGCGGCCGTGGTGCTGCCCACCGTCATCGCTGGCATCACCTATTACTTCACCCCGAAATACACCCGGGTGGGTTACCAGCCCAAGCAGCCGGTGGCATTCTCCCATGCCATCCACTCCGACCAGTTGGGCATCGACTGCCGCTATTGCCATAGCGACGTCGACAAGTCCTGGTTCTCGAACATCCCCTCTTCGGAGACCTGCATGCGGTGCCACTCCATCGTGGCCAAGGATTCGCCGAAGCTCAGTCTGGTGCGCGAGTCCTACTCGAGCGGCAAGCCCATCCCCTGGGTGCAGATCCACAAGACGCCCGACTACGTCTATTTCAACCACTCCGTCCACGTGAACCGCGGCATCTCCTGCGTGAAATGCCACGGCGAGATCCAGAAGATGGACGAGGTGCACCACGCCAAGCCCCTGTCGATGGGCTTCTGCCTCGAGTGCCATCGGGAGCCCGAGAAGCACATCCGGCCCAATGACCTTGTGACCAAGCTCGACTGGAACGGTGAGTTCGACGGCAAGAAGGCCGTGCACGACTGGAAGGTCCAACCCGGCCAGAGCTGTTCCACCTGCCACCGCTGATGAAGACGATTCCCCCGATCTGCAACGAGCCGGAGACCGGCCCGAAGTACTGGCGTTCCCTGGAGCAGTTGGCCGACCAGCCCGATTTCCGCCAGTGGATGGAGCGCGAGTTCCCGGCCGGTGCGAGCATCGCTCCCGATGGCGAGACGCGGCGCGACTGGATGAAGCTCATGTCCGCGAGCTTCCTCTTGGCGGGTCTGGGTGGCATGGCCACCGGTTGCCGTCGGCCCGAGGAGGAACTCACCCCCTTCGCCAAGCAGCCCGAAGGCTTCGTCCACGGCAAGGCCCAGCATTTCGCCACGTCGATGCCCGTGCGCGGCAGCGCGATCCCGTTGACGGTCAAGTCGAGCGACGGTCGACCCACGAAGATCGAGGGCAATTCGCTGTTCCCGGGCGGCAACGGCGGCACCGATTCCCTGGCCCAGGCGGCCATCCTCAACCTTTACGATCCCGACCGCGCCCACCGGCACACCAAGGGTGGCAACGACGTCAAGATCGAGGCCGTGCGTGATGGGTTGGCCGAAGTGGCCAAGACGGCCGCCGGAAACCAGGGCGGAGGCCTCGCCTTCCTGGTCGAGCGCTCCTCTTCTCCGTCCCGGGCCCGGCTCCAGAAGCTGGTCGCCGAGAAATACCCCAAATCCACCTGGCACGCCTACGAGCCGGTCGATTTCTCCGGGGTCGACGCGGCCTATTCGCAGGTCTGCGGGGCTCCGGTCCACGCGGTGGTCCACCTCGAGAAGGCCCGCCGCATCCTGTCGCTCGATTGCGACTTCATCGGCGCCGAGCAGGATGCCCATCGCAGCATCCGCGGGTTCGCCCTCGGTCGCAAATCGGCCGATGACGGCATGAACCGGCTCTACGTGGTGGAGTCGATGATGTCCCTCACCGGCGGCAACGCCGATCACCGCCTGCGGGTCAAGCCCAGCGAGGTGGTGAAGGTCGCGGCGGCCGTGGCGGCCGAACTCGGTGTCTCCGGCGTCGCATCACCATCGGGTGCCCACTCGGCCTGGGCGGCCGCCGTGGCGAAGGATCTGAAGGACGCCGGAAAGGGCGCCGTCGTGGTGGCCGGGTATGCCCAGCCGCCCGCCGTCCATGCCCTCGCCGCAGCCATCAATGCGGCCCTCGGCGCGATCGGGTCCACGGTGACGCTGGTGCAGCCCACTGAACCTGTCGCCTCCGGCATCCGGGAGCTGACCGCCGCCTTGCAGGCGGGCAAGGTCTCCACCCTGGTCATCCTGGGTGGCAACCCGGCCTACAACGCGCCGGCCGACCTCCAGTTCGAGACCGTGGCCAAGAAGGCCGGCACCGTGATCCGCCTCGGATACTACGAGGACGAGACCGCCGCTCTGGCCACCTGGCACCTGGCCGGCACCCACTTCCTCGAGTCGTGGGGCGATGCCCGTACTGCCGACGGCACGGTGGTTCCGGTGCAGCCGCTGGTCGAACCGCTCTTCGGCGGCCTGACCGAACTCGAGGTGCTCGCCCGCATCCTCGGCGAATCCAAGGTGGCTCCGTACGACATCGTCCGCGAGACCCTGAAGGGTCTGGGCGCGGCCGACGACTCGGCATGGAAGCGCTTCCTGCACGATGGGTTCCTCACGGGCAGCGCCTCCCCCGAGGTCTCCGCGACCGTCTCCGCCTCCGCCGCAGCGTCGGCGTTGGCCGCCCACCAACCGGTTTCCGGCGAGATCGAAATCGTTCTCCACCGCGACGCTTCGGTCGACGACGGACGCTTCGCCAACAATGGTTGGCTCCAGGAGATGCCGGACCCGATCACCAAGGTCACCTGGGACAACGTGGTGATGATGTCCCAGAAGACCGCCAAGTCGCTGGGCCTCGCCACGAAACGTTCGGCCAAGGTGCCCGACGAACTGAGCCCGGCCGAGGCCGCCGACGCCAAGGACGGCCAGTACGATCAGCCCGTGGTGAAGATCACGGTCGGTGGCCGGAGCGTCGAGGGTCCGGTCTGGATCCAGCCCGGTCTGGCCGACGGCACGGTCGCCCTGGCCCTCGGCTACGGCCGGCGGGTCGTCGGACGTGTCGGTCGCGGGGTGGGCTTCAACGCCTACGCTCTTTTCCAATCGGCCTCCCGTCACCTGGCCGCGGGCAAGGTCGAGAAGGTCTTCCGCAAGCATCGTCTGGCGGTGACTCAGGAACACGGCCTCATGGAAGGCCGACCGGTCATCCGTGAAGCCCATCTCGACCAGTTCAAGGCGCACCCCGAGTTCGCCCGGAACATGGACCTCGAAGCCCATCTCCCGCACTACGTCCCCTACAAGGAGGGCACCGACGGGCGCAATGCCGAGAAGCGGCCCCAGAACATCTACGAGCACCCCTACGACCAGAACCCCGAGACGGCCTCCAAGGTCCACCAGTGGGGCATGGTCATCGACCTCCAGACCTGCGTGGGCTGCTCGGCCTGCGTGATCGCCTGCCAGAGCGAGAACAACATCCCCATCGTCGGCAAGGATCAGGTGGCCCGCGGCCGCGAGATGCTCTGGATGCGCATCGACCGCTACTACAGCCACAACCCGGATGCCGACGTGAACGCCGAACTGGCGGCCGAGGATCCCCAGATGGCCGTCCAGCCGATGTTCTGCCAGCACTGCGAGGCGGCCCCGTGCGAGAGCGTCTGCCCGGTCAACGCGACCGTCCACGACGAAGAGGGCATCAACGCCATGGCCTACAACCGCTGCATCGGCACGCGGTACTGCGCCAACAACTGCCCGTACAAGGTCCGCCGCTTCAACTGGTTCGACTTCAACAAGCGCGAGAGCGACTACGGCGCCGCCCAGGACCAGCATCTGGTCAACACCGGCAACCTGTACAAGGGACCGCTGGGTGTGAACCGCAACAGCGAGCCGGAGTGGGAGATCATCAAGCTGGTCAAGAACCCCGACGTCTCCGTCCGCATGCGCGGCGTGATGGAGAAGTGCACCCTCTGCGTGCAGCGCATCCAGCAGGGCAAGATCGCCCAGAAGGTGAAGGCCGGGAACAGCGGTGATGTGGCCGTGCCCGACGGTGCGATCAAGACCGCCTGCCAGCAGGCCTGCCCCGCCGACTCCATCGTGTTCGGCAACCTGCTCGACTCCCACAGCGAGGTCGTCAAGGCCAAGGCCAGTCCTCGCAACTACTCGGTGCTCGGCTTCCTCGACACCCGTCCGCGCGTCACCTATCTGGCGCGCATCCGCAACCCCAATCCGGCCGTGCTCGCCCTCGAGAAGCGCAAGACCCCGGACAGCCAGCGCGACTACGAGCGCTTCCGTCACGAGACCCCATTCCAAGGACATTCACATGGTCACGATGCCTCGCATCCATCCGCGTCCCCGGCGGGGAAAGGAGCGGTCTAATGGCTAGCCCCGGGAAATCCGCCGCCGTCAAGGCGCCCGAGCCGCCGGCCGAACTGGTCCGCGAGCCGCTGGTCCTCAACAACCGGTCGTTGGGCTGGATCACCGACGCCATCGCCGGCGTCTGCGAGAAGCCCATGCCCGTGTGGTGGTGGCCCGCCTTCATCATCTCGGTGGGCGGCATGATCACCATGTTCTCTCTCATCGCCTATCTGGTCTCGACCGGCGTGGGCGTCTGGGGCTTGAACCAACCCGCCGACTGGGCGTGGGACATCACCAACTTCGTGTTCTGGATCGGCATCGGCCACGCGGGCACGTTGATCTCGGCGGTGCTCTTCCTGCTCCGCCAGAAGTGGCGCACCTCGGTCAACCGGGCCGCCGAGGCCATGACCATCTTCGCGGTGGCCTGCGCCGGCATCTTCCCGGTGTTCCACACCGGCCGCGTCTGGTTCGCCCTGCTGCCGGGCTACCTGTTCCCGGCCCCGAACGCCAACGAGATCTGGCCGCAGTTCCGCTCGCCGCTGCTCTGGGACGTCTTCGCGGTGTCCACCTACGGCACCGTCTCGCTGCTCTTCTGGTACGTCGGTCTCATTCCCGATCTGGCCACCCTCCGTGACCGCGCCAAGGGTTGGCTCCGACGGTTCCTCTACGGCATCTTCTCGCTGGGTTGGACCGGCTCCAACCGCCACTGGAGCAACTACGAGAAGGCCTACCTGCTCTTGGCCGGCCTCAGCACCCCGCTGGTGCTCTCGGTGCACTCCATCGTGTCGTTCGACTTCGCGGTGTCCGTCGTGCCCGGTTGGCACACCACCATCTTCCCGCCCTACTTCGTGGCGGGCGCGATCTTCTCCGGTTTCGGCATGGTGCTCACCCTGCTGATCCCGTTGCGTTCGCTCTTCAAGCTCGAGGACGTCATCACGCTCCGCCACGTCGAACTGATGTGCAAGGTGCTTCTGGCGACCGGGTCCATCGTCGGATACGCCTACGGCATGGAGTTCTTCATCGCCTGGTACGGCGGCAGCCCCTACGAGCTCTACGCCTTCAAGAACCGTGCGTTCGGCCCTTATTGGTGGAGCTACTGGGCCATGATCTCCTGCAACGTCATCAGCCCGCACTTCTTCTGGTTCAAGAAGCTCCGCACCAGCGTGGTGTTCGTTTGGATCGTCTCGATCTTCGTGAACATCGGCATGTGGTTCGAGCGGTTCGTGATCATCGTCACCTCGCTCCACCGCGACTACCTCCCCTCGAGCTGGGGTTACTTCACGCCGAGCTGGGTCGACGTGATGACCTTCGTCGGCAGCTTCGGCCTCTTCATGACGCTGTTCCTGCTGTTCATCCGCTTCCTGCCGGTCATCGCGATCAGCGAGGTCAAGGGCGTCACGCCCCAGGCCGATCCCCACCATCCGCTCGGCGGCGCCAAGGGACACCACTAATCCAAAGCCCCTGTCCATGAGTTCCAATCGTTCCAAGCCGCACGGCCTTCTGGCCGAGTTCCACACGGCTGCGGATATCTTCGAGGCGGCGATCCGTTGCCGCGACGCCGGGTTCACGAAGTGGGATGTGTACACCCCCTTCCCGATCCACGGCATGGATGAGGCCATGGGGTTGCGGAAGTCCCCCGTGGGCTGGTTCACCTTCTGCGGCGGGTTCACCGGCTTCTTCGCCGGCATGACCATGATCTGGTACATGAACAAGTTCGACTACCCCCTGGTGGTCGGCGGCAAGCCCCTGTTCACACCGCTGTTCGCGTTCCCTGTGAGCTACGAGATGACCATCCTGCTGAGCGCCTTCGGGACGCTCTTCGGCATGTTCTTCCTGAACCAGTTGCCCAAGTTCCACAATCCGCTCTTCAAGAACGAGCGGTTCAAGAAATCGACCGACGACCGGTTCTTCATCTGCATCGAGTCGGCCGACCCGAAGTTCGGGCTCGAGGCCACCCGGGCCTTCCTGACCGAGAAATGCCATGCGGCCGTCGTCGAACTCGTGGAGGACTGAATGCGCACCTTCCTGAAATACTTCTTCACCGCCTACGTGCTGGCGGTCGCCCTCGTGGTGGGAATCGCCGGGTTCCGCGGGTCCAAGAGCACCAAGCCGCCGATCGAGGTGTTCCCCGACATGGATCGCCAGCCCAAGCTGCGTCCGCAGACGACCACCCGGTTCGCGGCCTGGGCAGACGGCCAGACCTCACGCCCGCATCCGGCCGGCACGGTCTCCCGTGAATCCCATTGGGAGGACAACGCCTTCAACACCGGTCGCCAGGGCGGAGCCCTGGTCGAGGCGATGCCCATCGAGGTCAACGCCACGGTCCTCAAGCGGGGCCAGGAGCGCTATTCGATCTATTGCCAGCCCTGCCACGGCGTCCTCGGCGACGGCAAGGGCATCACCAGCAAGTACGGCATGGGCAACACGGCCAACCTGCACCAGGACCGCCTCATCAAGACGCAGGACGGCGATCTCTTCAACACCATCAGCAACGGCAAGAGCACGATGATGGGTTACGCCTCGGCGATCCCCGTCGCCGACCGTTGGGCCGTGGTGGCCTACGTCCGGGCGCTGCAACTGAGCCGGTTGGCCGCGGAATCCGAGATCCCGGCGGCGGTCCTGCCCACCATCAAGTAAGCATCCATGAACCCCTTCTCACGACCGACCCAGTCCTGGAGGCCCGTGATCGCCGTCATGGCCATCGCCGGTCTGGCCCTCCTGCCCGCGATGGGAGCCGATGCGGGCCATGACACCGCCCATGCCGCCGCCGCGCATGCCTCGGCCGCCCACGGCCACGCCGCCGACCATGGGCACGCCGCCGTGTCCGCCTTCTCCCTCAAGCAGATCGCCCACAGCTACCTCACGGCCTACATGTTCTGCCTGAGCCTGTGCGTCGGATCGCTGTTCCTGACCCTCGCCCATCACCTCTTCGATGCGGGATGGTCGGCGTCCATCCGCCGGGTGACCGAGACGATGGCCAGTCTGCTCTTCCCCTGGATGCTCATCCTGGCCGTGCCGATCATCGGCTTCGCCTGGACCGGCAACCTGCACGCCTGGTTCAAGATCGATCCGGCCACGGACCATGCGTTGGACGTCAAGAAGGTGCTCTTCAACCCGGCCGCCTTCACCGTCATGGTCCCGGTGCTCATCACCCTGCTCGGTCTGCTGGCCCGGAACATCCGCTCCTGGTCCATCGCCCAGGACAAGGATGGTGCCGCCCACTGGACCACCAAATCGCGCAAGCTGGCCGCCGGTGGCATCTTCTTCTTCGCCGTCGGAGTGACCCTCCTCTGCTTCCTGCTGATGAAGTCGTTGCAGCACCAGTTCTTCAGCACGATGTACGGCGTCTACTACTTCGCCGGAAGCGTCTGGACCACGCTCATCACCCTGTACCTGCTGACGATGTGGCTGTCCCAGCCGGGTCGCCCGCTCGAGAAGGTCTATTTCAAGCGCCAACAGCAGGATCTCGGCGTGCTGTTCTTCGCCTTCACGGTGTTCTACGCCTACATCCACTTCTCCCAGTACTTCCTGATCTGGAACGCCGCCATCCCCGAGGAGACCTTCTGGTACGTGCTCCGTGAGGTGGGTTCCTGGAAGTGGGTCGGCATGACCATCCTCTTCGGGCACTTCTTCGTGCCGTTCCTCATCCTTCTCAACCAGGACATCAAGCGCGACCTGTCGGTGATGATCCCGGTGGGTGCATGGGCGTGGCTGATGCACTACATCGACATGACCTACAACATCATGCCGGTGATCCACCCCGACGGCCTGCACCTGACCCTCTGGGATCCGATCTTCTGGATCGGCCTCTCGGTCCTGCTGGGCCGGTTGTTCTGGGCCGAGTACCGCAAGAACCCGCCGTACCCGCTGAAGGATCCGCGGCTCCAGGAAGCGATCGTCCACCATGAGGTGCCCGCTCCCGGCGCCAGCGCCGCCCACTGACCCACGACTCTCCCGCCATGAGTTCCTCGAATTGCTGTTCCCCGACGTCGAAGACGACGCTCGCCTATCTGGCGGGCGGGGTAGGATCCTTCCTGATCGTCGGCGCACTCGCTTGGTTGGTGGTGCGCCAGCCGGTTCCCGCGGTGGATGCCGAGCGGGTGGCCCAGCGGTTGAAGTTCCGGTCCGAGGTCGAGGCGAACAGCGCCCCGAAGGCTTCCGGCTACGCCCTCGACACCGACGCCCTGGCCAAGGGCAACAAGGTCTACCACGTCCCCATCTCGCTGGCTCTGGAACTCGCCGCCGCCGATTTCAAGGACCCCGCCGCCGGTCGCGCCAAGCTGATCCAGCGACTGGAGGACAAGTCGAAGCAGCAGTCCTTCGAGTGAACCCATGCCGGTGATCGCATTCATCCTTTTGGGAAGCGTGGTGCTGCTCCCTGTGGTGGCCCTCTGGGCGCTCCGGTGGGCGGCGGCCGCGGGTCAGTTCCGATGCCCGGACAAGGCGGCCCTCCTGCCGTTCGACGAGTCCGAGCCCGTGGGCGTTGAAACCGACTGCATCCTGGGAGGAAACCGTCGTTGAGCATGATCCAACAGTCCCAAACGCTGCGGGCCCTTCTTCCCGGTGACGCCGGCGCCGAGGGCGCCCAAAAGACGGCGCTGGCGGAGATCGACGCCTCCTGCCGGGTGCCCGTCCTCTTCTTCTTCATCAGCGGCCTGGCCTGGCTCCTCGCCGGCACCGTGCTGGCACTGGTCGCCAGCATCAAGCTCCACACCCCGGGGTTTCTGGCGGGTTGGGAGTGGCTGACGTTCTCCAACGTCCGCACCGCCCACCTGAACACCGTCATCTACGGTTTCGCCTCGCAGATCTCGGTGGGTGTCTCGATCTGGCTGATGTGCCGGCTCTGCCGCATCCCGCTCCCGGCTCCGGGCCTCGTCACCGTCGCGAACCTGTTCTACAACCTCGGGGTGACGGTGGGCGTCGGTGGCATCCTGCTCGGCGACTCCACGGCCATCGAGTGGTTGGAGATGCCCCGCTATGCCACGCCGATCCTCTTCTTCAGCTACGCCCTGATCGCGGTCTGGACGATCGTCACCTTCCGCCTCCGCGCCGAGCGGCACCTGTACGTGTCGCAATGGTACCTCCTGGCGGCCGTGCTCTGGTTCCCGTGGCTCTACGGGACGGCGCAGGTCATGCTTCTGATCGAACCGGTCCGCGGCGTCGTGCAGGCGGCCGTGAACTGGTGGTTCGCGCACAACGTGCTCGGGCTCTGGTTCACGCCGATCGGCCTCGCGTCGATCTACTACTTCATCCCCAAGGTCATCGGTCGGCCGATCCACAGCTACTATCTGAGCGTGCTAGGATTCTGGTCCCTCGCCCTGTTCTACAACTGGAACGGCATGCACCACCTCGTGGGCGGTCCGCTGCCCGCATGGATGATCACCATCAGCATCGTCGCCTCCGTCATGATGCTCATCCCGGTGATCACCGTGGCGATCAACCACCATTTCACCATGGTGGGCCATTTCGGCAAGATGCGGCACAGCCCGACGCTCCGGTTCATCGTGTTCGGTGCGTTCTCCTACACGCTGGCGAGCCTGCAGGGCGTGGCGAGCGCCCTCCGAAGCGTCAGCGAGGTGACCCACTTCACCCACCACACGGTCGCCCATGCGCACCTCGGCATGTACGCCTTCTTCACCATGGTGATGTTCGGTGCCATGTACTACATCCTGCCGCGGATCACCCAGCGGGAGTGGCCGTCGAACGGACTCATCTCGCTGCACTTCTGGGGGGTGGCCCTGGGGATCATCCTCTACGTCGTGCCGATGAGCCTCATGGGCTTCATCCAGGGAACCAAGCTCAACGACCCCACGATCCGCTTCCTCGATGTGGTGCAGTTCACCCTGCCGTGGCTGAAGCTTCGGACCCTGGCCGGCCTGCTGCTGGCCGCGGGTCATGCCGCCTTCGTGGTCAATGTCGGCTGGTTGCTGGTTCGGATGTTCGAGCCCTACCGCAAGCCGGTGGTCCGCATCCTGACCGGAGAGGCTGAAACGCTTGCCGCCGGAAAACAGCCATGAGCTACGGACCGCTACTCTTCCTCGGAATCCTCCTCACCCTCGCATCGAGTTGGGTGGGTCTGGTCCTCATGCCGCACCGTCAGTTGGGGGCGCTCGGACAGCACACCGACGCCGACACGGCGGCCGTGCATCCCTCCGCCCGCGCCGGAGACGCCCAGCAGGGTGCCGACCACTACCGCTCGCTGGGGTGTGTCTACTGCCACACCCAGCAGGTCCGCCCCGAGGGCTACGGCTCCGATCTGGAGCGCGGCTGGGGCCGTCGCCGCACCGTCAGCCGCGACTACATCCATGACAAGACCGTGATGCTCGGCACGATGCGCACCGGCCCGGATCTCTCCAACATCGGTGAACGCCAATCCGATGCGGCCTGGCACTACCGTCATTTGTACAACCCGCAGATCACCAGCCCCGGCAGCATCATGCCGCCGCACGCCTTCCTCTTCGAGACCCGGGCGATCGGGGCCGCGGGCCGCTCGACCAACGCGCTGGTGATCGAAGGGGCGTTCGCCCCGCCCGCCGGCCACGAAGTGGTCCCGACCCGCCGGGCCGAGCAGTTGGTCGCCTACCTGCGCAGTCTGAAGTCGTCGGGCGACCTGCCGGAGGCGCCGGTCAAGAAGGAGGAGGCCGCGAAATGAGCAACCCCAAGGACAGCTCCGACCCGTCCTCACGGCTCGATCGTGGCGAGCAGCACGACGTCACCGAGCTTCATGCCGCCGTCCTGCGCGAGAAGCCCGACCCGGTCGAGGGATTCGAACCGGTGAACCTCTGGCTGGTGGCCGGCATCGCGGGATTGCTCTTCTGGGGTGGTTCATATCTCACCCAGTACAGCGGCCGCTTCGAGGCGATGGAATTCTCGGAGTTCCCCCACGGAAAGCCCGCCCCCGTGGCGGCCGTGGCGGCCGATCCCTTGGCCGCGGTCAAGCGGGAGGGGATGCTGGTTTACGCCATTTGCGCCAATTGTCATGGAGACGACGGAGCGGGCAAGGCGGGTATCGCTCCGCCGTTGGCGGGCTCGGATTGGGTCAATGCCGATGGTCCCAACCGCTTGATGCGCATCGTCCGCCATGGGCTCAAGGGCACGGTCAAGGTCAACAAGGACGTCACCTGGAATCCGGCCAACGATCCCGGTATCGTCATGGGTTCCCAATGGGATGCCATCGGCGGCACCAACGAGAAGTTGGCCGCGGTGCTCACCTACATCCGATCTTCGTGGGGCAACACCGGAGCGGCGGTCACTCCACAGATGGTGGCCGACGGCCTGGCAGCGGTGAAGGACCGCTCGGCCGACGACAATTGGACGCAGGAGGAACTGCTCAAGGTGCCCGCCAGCGGGGCCGGCACCCCTGCCGTCGCCGCCGGACCCGCGACGCCTGAACAGATCAAGGCCCAGTTCCAAGCCCTTCCGGCCGACCAGAAGCAGGCCCTGCTCCAGGAGTTGGCGAAGTGATTTCGCGGGTGCTCGTCCCACGGGGCGACGGCACCCGATCCCGATCCCGGGGCCCGGCCGCCGTCGTCGATTCCGGCCGGGGCTTGCTGACCGGGGTTGCGCAGACACCGGCGGAATGTTTTCTTGAACCCATGAACAGGCGGAAGGATTTCACGCTTCGAGGGGTCTTGGGGGTTTGCCTCGCGGCGCTCCTTGCCGGTTGCGAAACCTACGGCAAGGCCGACTGGAAGGCCCGCGTGGGGGAGTACACCTGGGATCAGGCGATCGAGGAACTGGGTCCCCCGGAATCCGAAGCGAAGACCTCCGATGGTTCGCGGGTGGCCGACTGGGTGGTCTCGCGCTCCCGGACCTACAGCACCGCGGTGCGCGGTCCCCTGTTCTGGAGTTGGACCGGTCAGGATGTGACCACCACGGCCGAATCCCATCTGCTGCTGACCTTCACCCCCCAAGGCCGACTCAAGTCCTGGAAACGGATCTACAAATGAAACGCCTCCGCAATGATTCCCCCTACGAGGTGGACCTCGGATGGATGGGCGCCCTCAATCGGGCGATCCGCTGGTGTCTGTTCATCGGCATCATCGGGTTCATCATCGCCCAGTACCTGCCGTTGATCCGCAAGAACCAGGCCCTGCGCGAGAATCTTGCCCGATGGGAGGCGCAGCAGGCCCGTCTGGCCGGACAGGCCGATGACACGGCGGCCCGGCTTCAGAGCCTTCGCGAGGATCCCCGGGCCGTGGAGCGCGCCGCGCGCGAACGCCTCCAGTTGGCCCGCACCAACGAAAGCGTCATCAACTTCATATCTCCGGGTGCGCCCGCACCTTGATCCCCGACTGTCCATGAAGCCGATCGGTCGCCTCTTCCGTACCGCGTGGATCCCCCTGGCTGCCGCCTTGGTGTCCTTCGCCCCGGCACTCGGTGCCGACTCCGTCCAACCGGTCTACGACGCCCTCTGCGCGGCCCCCAAATTGAGGCTGGCCTTCACGGCCGACGCCGATTCGGTGGGTGTCCTCGAGGGTTCCGACCAACTGGAGACGCCGGAGTGGCGGCCCCTGCTGCAGCTCGGGGTGGTCTCCGGGCACCACGAGTGGATGGACCCCGAGAATCGGGCCAAGGCCCGCCGTTTCTACCGGCTCAGCCGTGCCCCCAGGCCTCCCCTGCTGCCGCTGCCCAACTTCCGCCTCACCGATCACCTGGGTCTCTCCCACGAGCTCTTCCGCGAAGGCGACGCTCGGGCCGTGGTCCTGGTCTTCACCGACGCCCTTTCGATGGAGTCGCACTGGAGGCAGTTGAAGCCGATCGTCGAATCCCCGTCCGCGGCCGGTGTGCAGTTCTGGATGATCGATCCCGTCGACGACCGGGCCTCGATGGCCGAGGCCGCAGCGAAGGCTGGGATCACCCTTCCGGTGCTCCACGACGCGGCCCGGTTGGTGGCCCGCTCCTACGGGGTGACCGTCGCGGGTGAAGCGGTGGCCCTCGAGGCCGAATCGCTCACCCCTGTTTATCGCGGAGCCATCGAGGATGTCGTCGAATCGGCTTCCGGCACCCCGGTGCGACAGGCCTACCTCGCCGATGCGCTCGCCCGCTTCGCCTCGGGTGCCCGCCCGGCGGTCGAATACGCCCGTCCGAACGGCCGCGCATGGACGCCCGACGACCCGTCCATCGCCTCCTATCGCGACGAGATCGCCCCGCTCCTGCAGGCCAAGTGCGTGACCTGCCACCGCCCGGGCGAGATCGGTTCCTGGGCCATCACCGGCCACGCCGCCGTCCGCGCCAAGTCCGATGCCATCCGGGCCAACGTCCTCGAGGGTCTCATGCCGCCCTGGCATGCCGACCCGGCCCACGGCAGGTTCGAGAACGATTTCTCGCTGACGCCGCGCCAGCAGGCGCGATTGGTCGCATGGCTCGATGCCGGAGCGCCGCGGGAGTCCGGTGCCGATCCGCTGGAGACGGTGGCCCCCCCGGCCGGCGATTGGCCGATGGGCAGGCCGGATCTGGTCCTGAAGATCGCTCCGCAGACGATCCAGGCCGATGGTCAGGTGCCGTACGCCTACCTCATCGTCACCAATACGCTCAAGACGAACGCCTGGTTGCGGGCGGCGGTGGTCCGCCCGGGAAGCCGCTCCGTCGTGCACCATGCGCTCATCTTCTACATCAAGGGTGGTTCCCTCCTGCAGATGCTCGCCGAGTTCCAAGCCGTCCAAGGCGGGTTGAACGGGTTCTACGCCGGCTATGTGCCGGGGATGGGACAGCGGGAATACCCGACCGGCACCGGCAAGTTCCTGCCCGCCGGCGGCGTGTTCGTCTTCCAGATGCACTACACCCCGAACGGTCAGGCCACGACCGATGCGACCGAGATGGGGTTGTACCTGAACCCCACGCCGCCGGCGATGGAACTCAAGACGGGGGCCGCCAGTTCGACGGCCATCGACATCCCCGCCGGGGCACGCCATCACCGCATGGTCGCCGAACGGCAGTTCAACACCGCCATCGATGTCCATGAATTCAGCCCGCACATGCATTTCCGCGGAGACTCCATGCGCTTCGAGGCGTTGTTGCCCGATGGCACCTCGCAGGTCCTGCTGAATGTGCCCAAGTACGACTTCAACTGGCAGGCCCTGTACCGTTTGTCCAAACCGGTACGCCTTCCGGCGGGCTCCCGCATCCGGATCTCGGGCACCTTCGACAATTCCCGTTGGAACCCCTTCAACCCGAACGCCAAGGCCCGGGTCGGCTTCGGTGAACAGACCGACGACGAGATGTTCATCGGCTACGTCAACTACTCGGAGGTGCGGTAGCCCCCGGGCTCCCATCGGGTCACTCCTCGAAGAGCGGCACGATCCGCATGCCCGGAACCGTGACCAGACCCCGGTCGGTCAGACGGATCTCGGGGATCACCGACAGCGGCAGGAGGTTGAACCCCATGTAGGGCAGGATGCATCCGGCCTCCTCCCAGACCTTCTTCAGCGCCGAGCTCTCGCGAGCCACCTCGCCCGCCCGTTTGTCGGAGAGCAGGCCGGCGATGGGCATTTCGACCAGCGCCAGGACGCGGCCGTCGCGCACCACACACACGCCGCCCTGGCACTTTCGGAGCGTGTCCACGGCCAGCCGCATGTCGGCTTCGTTCCTGCCGGCCACGATGAGGTTGTGGGCGTCGTGCCCGACCGAGCTGGCGACCGCACCGCCGGTCAGGCCGAAGTCCTGAAGCAGGCCGAATCCGACTCCGCCGTTCTTGCCGTGCCGCTCCACCACCGTGAGGAAGCACCATTCGGGATGGGCCGCCAGGGTGGCCGGCCAGTCGGCTGCCGGTGAGAAAGACACCCGTTCGTGGAAGGTCAGGATGCCGGGCAAGGCCACCCGCAGCACGTTTGCGGTGCAGGGAAGCTTGGGGAGCCCGGGGATCAGGGGCACGGCGTCGGCGATGTGGACCGTCCTGTAGGCCGCGGCCGGGTAGCGGTAGCGGTCGGAAAGGGCCGCATCCAAGGCCGTGGTGACCTTGCCCGACTCGACCATGAGCTCTCCGCCGTACCAGGTGCTTCGCGGCTTCAGATCGTCGTCCAGCAGCACCACGTCGGCGCGCCGTCCCGGTGCCAGCCCGCCGAAATCGCCGTCCATGCCGTAGCGGGTGGCCGGGTGCAGCGACCCCATGCTCCACGCCGTCACCGGGGAGACCCCCGCCTTCACGGCCTCCCGCACCACCCAGTCGAGGCCGAAGAGGAAGAGGTCATCGGCATCCCGGTCGTCGGTGCACACGCACACCCGCTTGGGGTTGGCGCCCGCGCGGGTGACGGCCTGGATGGCCAACGGCAAGGAGTGCCATGGCGTCGCCGGATTGCCACCGCGCAGGAAGATCCACAGGCCCGCCTCCAGGAAGTCGGAGGCGATGTCCGGATCGATGGATTCGTGGGTGTCGGTGATGCCGCTGGCCGCGCAGGCGCTCACGAATTCCCGGCCGTAGATGTGCCCGCACACCGGTTTGCCGCGCCGCAGGGCCGCGGCGAGGATGGCGTGGCTGCGCGGGTCCCCCATGGCGACGTGCACGAAGTCCATCTTCTCGCCCAGGGCCGCGGCCTCGGGCCACCGGTCGAACAGCGCGCCGATCTTCTCGGCGGTCAGGTCGCCTCCGGCGGTCTCGAACTGCGGACCGGTGGCGGGCACGGTGCTGGGGACGGTGAGGAAGATGTTCAACGGGGCCCGCCGGGCGTCCTCCAGCATCCATTCGATGCCCTCGGAGTCGCAGACGTTTCCGATCTCGTGGCTGTCGCAGAAGATCGAGGTGACGCCGCACAGCAGCGCCGCCTCGGCGTAGGCGCAGGCGGTCATCATCGACGACTCGATGTGGATGTGGGGGTCGACGAGGCCCGGGGCCAGGATGCCGCCGCCCGCATCGAAGAACCGGGTCCCGGAGTCCTTGGGGCAGGAGCCCGCAGGTTTCACCGCGGCGATGCGGCCGGCGCTGATCCAGATCTCCCGCTGATCGTGGATCCGTTCGGTGTAGGTCGAGAGCACCCGCGCCCCGGTGATCACGAGGTCCGGTGCCTGCCGCCCCATGGCCACGGCGGCCAGACGTCGGGTGAGGGTGTGCAGCGGGGCGACGGAGAAACGGGTCGGGGCGCTCATGTCTGGGTGGTGCCGTGGCGGGCACGGTTCCAGTCCTCGACCAGAAGTCCCGGTCCGTCAAGCGAGGCGGTGAAGCGGGAGCCGCCTACAGGAAGCGCCCCAGCTCGGCCCGCCCCGTCGCGCCGGCCCGCCGGGCGCGGATCAGCGCGGCCGAGAACGCGATGCCCAGGGTGGTCGCCAGGCACAGGCCGGCGAGGGTCACGGTCAGGCGCCAGTCGGCGATCCCGAGGCGCAGGCCACCGAGGGCCAGACCCGCCGCCAGTCCTGCGGACAGCAGCGCCCGCGACCAGGAGGCCCGCAGCATCCGCCACGGGGGTCGGCCGCTGGCCCGGGCGAACTCGAGGTGCAACGGCAGCAGCGTGCTGCCCGAGGAACCCGCGATGAAGGCGATGATGACGCCGGTGGGCCCCAGCCAGAATCCGAGGGGCACGCTTAAGGCCAGGCAGCAGGCCAGTTCGCGCCGCATCAGGCGGGCCAGCAGGTCCATGTGGCCGTGGGCGAACATCCAGTAACCCGGTTGCGACGCGATGCCGGTGACCAGGTACCGCAGGGCGAACAGTGCGGTCATCAGGGTGCCTCCGGAGAATTCCCGGGCCTTGTAGTCGGCGATGAAGGCCGGAATGCAGACGGCCGACACCGCCATCGCGCCGCCCCACAGCCAGCCGTTGAAGCGCAGGACACCCTCGGCGATCGAATCGGCCTTCTGCGTCCGGGCCGCGAGGATGGGCCATGCGGCCTCGTCGGCCGATTGCAGCAGCAGGCGCAGCTTGCTGAAGAGATTGGCCACCAGGGAGTACTGTCCCACGGATTTTCCCTGCCACAGCCAGGCCACCACCAACACGTCGAGCGTGTAGACCAGCAGGGTCCAGAACTGGAAGCGCATCAATCCCGAGGAGTCGGGCCAGAGTTCGCGCAATCGGGCCGAATCCGCGGCATCCCAGGAGAAATCGAGCAATCTCAGACCCGGGGCCGCGGTCCGGATCATCGGCGTGGCGATGGCGATGGCCGCGAGGCTGGGAAGACTCTGGGACATCACGAATGACCAGATGCCGAGGCCGCACCGGAAACCGGCCCACAGGATGCCGATCGAGGCCCAGGCCATGAGGAGCTGGAGCATGAACATCCGGCGCTGCAGTCCCAGACCCGTGAGCAACTGCAGGAAGGCCGAACCGAGGGCGACCACGCCGGCGACCGCGCCCAGCGACGGGTAGAACAGCCAGGGGATGTCCTGGGAACGGGCGTTGGGCGTCAGCGAATAGGCGCTCAGGATCACCATTCCGAGCACCGCCACCCCGGCGCAGAACCAGGTGTACAGGCGCTGGCCGAACCGGAGCATCCGGAAGGTCTCGGCGTCCCGCTCCCGCCCGAGGATCCGGCGATTGAGGGTGTTGCGGAATCCTCCGTCGAGGGCCGGCAGGCTTCCGAGGACGAGCAGCGCGGCACTGACGAGCCCGAGGAGTTCCACCGATTCGAACACCCGGATGGTCAGCAGCGACACCAGCGCCCACGACAGGTAGGCCAAGGCGCGCCAGAAGACGGTTTGGACGAAGAGGGAACCCAGCACCGCCGGCGAGGCTATCAGCGGCGGTCCGCCGCAGCCATGTCCGTCTTCGATCCGGTGCCCCGCGTCGTGCGCCCGTCGCCGATCCGTCGTTGGGCTTGCCTCCGGGGGATCGCTCCGGTAGGGCGGGTCGCACCATGACCGTCGACGCCTCGACTCCCGCCTCCTCCGCCACCGGGCGCGGGTGCATCCTGGTGATCCGCGGTGGGGCCGTGGGTGATTTCATCGTCACGCTGCCCGTGTTGGCCGCGCTGCGGGAGCGCTTTCCGCGGACCCGCCTCGAGGTGCTTGCCTATCCGCGGGTGGCCGGACTGGCCGTCAGGGCCGGGTGGGCCGACGCGGCGCAGGCCATCGAGTCGCGGCCGTTGGCCGGCTTCTTCGCGCGGAAGGGCGTGCTCGACCCGTCGCAGTCGGAGCGGTTCGCCCGATGCGACGTCATCTTCAGCTATCTCTTCGATCCGGACGGGATCTTCCAGGACAACCTGTCCCGTGTGACCTCGGCCCAGATCATCCCGGGGCCGCATCGACCGTCGGAATCGGCCGGTGTCCCCGCTCCGGTCCAGTTGCTCGCACCCCTCGAGCGATTGGCCATTTTCGACGCCGATCCCGTGCCGCGACTGCGTTGGGCCGGGATGGGGGGTGATGCCGGGCGGTGGATCGCCCTCCACCCGGGCAGCGGCAGTCCCTCCAAGAACTGGCCCCTCGATCGCTGGGCCGACCTGATCGTTCGTTGCCTGGAGGGCACCGATCTGGGGCTGATGCTCGTGGGCGGCGAGGCCGAGGCCGAGGCCTTCGCATGCCTGGAGCGCCTGATCCCGCCATCGCGGCGGCGGGTCCTCCGGGGGGAGTCCCTCGAGTCGGTGGCCGAACACCTCTCCCGGTGCCGTGGATTCGTGGGGCACGATTCCGGGATCACCCACCTGGCCGCCGCCGTCGGCGTGCCGTGCCTGGCCCTCTGGGGTCCTTCCAATGCATCGGTCTGGCGGCCCCTGATCCGGCCCGACCAGCCGTTGCACACCCTCTCCCATGCCGGGGGGCTGTCCGCATTGCCGGTCGAGGAGGTCTGGGCCGCTCTGGCCCCGCTGATCCCGGGAGCGTGAACCCTGTGGGTCGTCGCGCCGCCGCGCTGGTGATCGGTCGGGTCCGATCCCGGGATCCGGGATCCGGCCCGTCAGCGGGATCTGAAGCCGGAAGCACCGGGGCCGGAAAAACCATTGCGGATCTCCAAAAAAACAGGCTTGGTTGAGGGCTCCGGTCGTCAGGCCTGTGCCTCGATCGGTGGTCCGGGCGCCTTTGGGCGTCCCGACCGTGAGCCTGAACGCGGGCGTCCCGGGACCTGAAAGGTCCGGGGTCCTTCCGCCAGGTCCGGGAAGGAGCTGAATTTTGAAGTGAGCGAAGTCAAACTGAAGAAGGGCGAGCCCGTGGATCGCGCGTTGCGCCGCCTGAAGAAGAAGGTGGACCGCGAGAACACCCTCCGTGACGTGCGCATGAAGCGCCATTACGAGAAGCCCAGCGAAACCAAGCGTCGCAAGATGAAGGTTTCCAAGTTCTCCGCCATGCTGGCCGCCCGGTACGCCGACCAGTGAGGTCGTCGTACGGGTCGTGCACGGGTCGCACCGCTGCAAGGCGGTTTGCTTTCGACAGGGCCGGATGCTTTCCTTCGGGAACGCCTCCGGCCTTTTCTTTTCCGGACCCGGGTCCGGGGTCGTTGGATTGACCATCATGTATTCCCTATCCACCTGCTGGAACTCGAGCCGCCACCAAGACGGGGGCGACATGCTCCGGGAGATCCGGGACCTCGGCTTCGAGTACGCCGAGTTGAGCCACGGGATCCGGGTCAGCCTGGTGCCTGGGATCCTCGAGGCGGTCGAGGCAGGGGTCATCAGGATCAGCACCCTCCACAATTTCTGCCCGCTGCCGATGGGGGTGAACCATGCCGCCCCGAATCTCTTCAAGTTCTCGGCCGCCGAGAAGCGCGAGCGTGATCTGGCATGGAAGCATTCGATCAAGACCATCGAGACGGCCGAGCGGTTGGGGGCCAGGTTGATCGTGCTGCATTCCGGGGCCGTGGATCTCTCCGGGTTCTTCGGCGATCCGCATTATCAGGAGAAGCTGGAGGCTCTCGCCGCCGCCGGAAAACAGGACTCCCCGAAGTACGCCAAGCTCCTGGCCGAACTGGAGCAGCGTCGCGAGGCCCGCAAGGAGAAGCCCATGGAGCTGGCCCTCGACATGATCCGCCGCCTGGCCGAGGTGGCCGGCGAGAAGAACCTGCTGCTGGGCATCGAGAACCGCGAATCGGTGGAGGAGATCCCCTTCGACCACGACCTGCTCTTCTTCCTCGACCAGTTGCCCGACAACGTCCGCTATTGGCACGATTGCGGCCACGCCCAGATCAAGCATCAGATGGGCTTCCTCGACCACCGCATGCATCTGGAGAGTCTGGCCGAGCGCCTCGGGGGTCTGCACATCCACGATGTGGTGCTCACGCCCGACGGTGCCCATGATCATGCGCCCCCGGGGGCGGGCGTCATCGATTACACCGCGCTCAAGCCCTTCGTGGGCCCGCAGCACATCAAGGTTCTGGAGCTGAACCCCGGGGTGGCCCCCGAGGATGTCGGCAAGGGCTACGCGCACATCCGTTCCGTCTGGGGGATGGAGTAGCCCGGATGGCATCCCGGTCCGTCCATCCCCACCCGCCTCGAAAGACGCTGGGTCAACTGGTCCGGCTGGCCGTCTGCGGCCTGCTGCTCGCGGCCATCTTCCACGCCATCTTCTGCAATGAGGCGCAGCTCGACCTGCTGGCCCAGGGAAGACCCGAGGCCTGGAAGTCCATGGGCCCCTGGGAACAGCGGCAATACGCCTGGACCCACAGCCCCTCCAAGCTTCTCGAAATGGCGCGGCGGCTCGATCCGGCCAGCCTGGGGTTGGCCTTCGGGCTCTGCGGAGCGTTGATCTTCCTGGGCGGCCTCCGCTGGCGCGAGGCGTTGAAGGTCCAGGGTTTGGAGCTGCCGCTGGGCGAGGTCACCCGACTCTCCTTCGTGGCCCACTTCTTCAACGCGTTCCTGCTGGGCTCCACCGGGGGTGACGTCTGGAAGGCCTATGCGGCCGCCCGCAGCACCCATCACAAGAAGGCCGAGGCGGCGCTGACCGTGTTCGTCGATCGACTCATCGGAATTCTCGCACTGCTGGTGTTCGCCGGGGTCTTCGCGATCCCCAATTGGCCGTTGTTCCTCAAGTTCCGCCGCTACGACGGCGTGGGACTGGCGATCCTGGGCATGATGGTCGTGGCCCTGGTCTGCGCCGGTGCCGGATTCTTCACCGACCTCCTCTCGGAGAACGGCCCCCTCGGCCGTCGGTTGGGGCGCTTTCCCTGGATGAAATCCCCGCTGCGGGCCTTGGCCTCCTGCCGGCTCTTCGGGCGGAACCCCCGGTTCCTCTGGCGCAGCGCGCTCCTGTCGCTGGTGATCAACCTGGCCATCGTCGGCACCTTCGCCGCCCTGGCCTCGGGATTGGGTCTGCAGACGCCTCGTTGGAACCTGTGGTTCGTGGTGCCTGCGGTGGTCTGCCTCGCGGCCCTGCCGATCACCCCGAGCGGCCTGGGGGTCCGCGAGAACCTCTTCGTCGTGCTTCTCGCCGTCGATTTCCCCGGGTTCGGCGTCAAGCCGGCCGAGGCGTTGTCGCTGTCGCTGCTGGGTTATTCCCTGAACCTCGCCTGGAGCGCCATCGGCGGCCTCGTGTACCTGACCGTCCGCAAGTACATTCCACCGGAGTCGTAGCTTGCCCCATCGCGGCCTGAGTCCAGACTGCGGGTATGCGTTTCACGGTTCCGATGGGGGTCGTCGTCCTGGCGGGTATGGCGGCGGGTTGCGGCAAGGACGAGATCCGGGTGTATCAGGCTCCGCAGGAGGCTCCGGCGGTGGCCGCCGCCCCGTCCCGGACTCCAGCCTCGAAAGGGGGGGCGTCGTCGCCGTCCGGCGGATCGGATGAATCGGCCCCGGAATCGGCCGCCGGCGAGCGACCTCCGGTGCCGTGGATCGTGCCGGCCGGTTGGGAAGAGAAGCCCGCCTCGGGCATGCGGGTGGCCAGCTACGCCGTGAAGCGCCCCGACGGCCGGTCGGCGGACATCTCGGTGGTGGCCATGGGTGGCGGCGCCGGCGGTGAACTGGACAACGTGAACCGGTGGCGCAATCAGATCGGGCTCGATCCGGCGACCGAGGCCGATCTGGCCGGCCTGCGGTCGATCATCCCGGCCGGCAATCGGCAGGTGGTGATGTACGAATTGGACGGCAAGAAGCCGGTGTTGGACGACAAGTACGCCGCACGGACCCTGGCCGCCATCCTGCCGGCCGGCGAGATGACCGTGTTCTTCAAGATCACCGGCGAGAATGCGCTGGTGGCCGAGCAGAAACCGCAATTCCTCGCCTGGTTGAAATCGGTGGATACGGGCGGCGGTGCCGACGCGGCGTCGGAGACCCCGGCGCCGGCCTCCTCGAAGGAAACCGGATCGCCGGGAGCCACCGCGGTCGCCGGGGGCGGCACCGACGGTCTCCCGAATTGGCAGGTGCCTGCGGGATGGAAGGCGGCCGGCCCGAAACCGATGCGCCTGGCGTCGTTCGACATCCCCGATGCCGCGGGCAACGGCGATGTGTCCATCAGCAAGCTCAACGGCGACGGCGGCGGACTCCTGGCCAACATCAACCGCTGGCGGGGTCAGGTGGGATTGCCGGCCCTGGAGGCCTCGGCCCTCGCCTCGAATTCCAAGACGCTCGCCACGGCCGGTGGAGACCCGGCCACCTGGGTCGAATTGGCGGGCGGCGAGAAGACCATCTTCGGAGCCATCGTGACCCGGGGTGATGCGTCCTGGTTCTTCAAGCTGACGGTGCCCTCGGCCGCGGCCGGTCGGCAGCGAGAGGCGTTCGATCGGTTCGTCCGCTCGGTGCGCTTCTGAGCCCCGGTTCGACGCGCCTGAAAAATCCCGCGCCATTTCCCGCAAATAGGTGCAATGTCGAACGACGTCCCTGCGTCCCATCCCGTGTCCATGATGTCCAAGGTCTTCCAGTTCCTGTCGTCCCTGCGCCTGACCGTGGTGCTGCTGGGATTGGGTGTCGCCGTGGTGTTCTTCGGCACCTTGGGCCAGACCAGCGATGGTCTCTACGTGGCCCAGGAACGCTATTTCCGCAGCTGGTTCGCCTACTGGACCCCGCACGGATCGGCCTTCCCGGTGGTGCCGTTGCCCGGCGGATACCTGCTGGGCACGTCGCTGCTCATCAACCTGCTGGTGGCCCACTTCACCCGCTTCCAATGGACCTGGTCCAAGAGCGGCATCTTCCTGACGCACATCGGCATCATCGTCCTGCTGCTCGGGCAATTGGCCACCGACATGTTGGCCCGCGAGAGCATCATGAGCTTCCGCGAGGGGGACACCCGCAACTACTCCGAGTCGGCGATGGAGTTCGAGCTGGCCTTCCTGCGGGGCACGGGCAGCAACGATCTCGACCAGGTGGTGGCCATCCCCGCCTCGCGCCTGAAGGCGGGAGCCGAGGTTCGCCATGAACTGTTGCCCTTCGCCCTTCGGGTGAAGGAGGTCTACGAGAACGCCCGTGTCCGCCTGCGCGCCCCGGTCATGGATTCCAACCGCCCGCCGGCGGCGACCCAGGGCGTGGGGGCCCGCATCGTCATCGATGCCCAGCCGGCCACGAGGACCATGAACGACCGCAACGTGCCGGCCGCGGTGATCGAGCTTTCGGGGGCGTCGAGCCTCGGGACCTGGGCGATCTCCGGGGAATTGAAGCAACAGACCCTGACCGTCGAGGGTCGGGAGTGGCGGATGGAGTACCGCCCCGTGCGCGAGTACAAACCCTTCGCCCTCACCCTCCTCAAGACCACCCACGAGACCTACCCGGGCACCGACATCCCGAAGAACTTCCAGAGTCGGGTGCGGCTGCGGAACACCGGGACGGGCGAAGACCGCGAGGTGGACATCTACATGAACTCGCCGCTGCGCCACGGGGGCTACACCTTCTTCCAGTATCAGATGGGCAAGGAGCAGTTGGCCGACGGCGGCCGCGGCACCAGTGCCTTGCAGGTGGTGCGCAATCCGTCGTGGGTCACGCCGTACCTCGGGTGCATCCTCGTCGGGGTGGGCCTGCTCGTCCAATTCCTCCTGCACCTCACGAAGTTCATCGCCCGCCGCAAGCCCCGGGCGGCCTGACGCCCCTCCGCCGCAATCGGCATCCTGCCCACGCGCTCCGACCGAACCATGAAACAACGCCTCCCTCTGATCATCACGGCGCTCTTCGCACTCTGGATCCTGGGTGCGCTGGTGCCGCGGCGCGACCGCGACCACGCCTTCGGCGACTTCGGTCGTCTGCCCGTGGTCTTCAATGGTCGTCTCCAGCCGTTCGATTCGTTGGCGCGCAACTCGCTGACCCGCATCCGCGAGAAGGAGACGGCCAATCTGGAGCCCGCCAAATCCTGGTACGAACGTCCGAGGATCGTCTCGGCCACCGAATGGTTGCTGACGGTGATGACCCGGCCCGAGTTGGCCGATGGATGGAGGGTCTTCCGTGTGGATCACCCGGAGCTCAAGGCGATGCTGAAGCTGCCCGAGCCCAACCCGCCGGCCGGCGAGGACGGCAAGCACTACTCCTGGAACCAGTTCGGTGAGACCGGCCTGAAGCAGATCGAGGAGAGCGCCCGGAACATCCAGGAGAACAAGAAGGACTCGTCCCTCCGCAACGCGTTCGACAACGCCACCCTCGGGCTCTACGAGGCCATGACCCTGTACCTGCGCCTCAAGAACACCGTTCATCCGCAGGACACGGCCCGGTTTGCGGCAGAGATCGCCGACTATCAGAAGAGCATTCCCGCGGGCGTGAAGGCCTTCCAGCAGCGCATGACCGGAAGCGGTCCGTTCGACACCAACGCGCTGACCGAGGTCTTCGGTCATGCCGAACGCTTTTTCGTGACGCTGCGCGGGGAGCCGCCCCTCTTGATCCCGCCGGCCGCCGGGGGCGACTCCTTCGACTGGCAGCGAACGGGGGAAGCCCTGCTGGAGCCCAGCTTCGGCGCGCCCCTGCTCAAGCATCTGATGCGCGTGCCCAAGGCCGAACTGCCCGCCGACACCGTGGCGGAGCTGATCCGGACGGCGGGCACCCGCCCGTTGTCTCCGGCCGTCGGACATTGGGCGGCCATGGCCGACGCCTTCCGGGAGGGACAGGTGGATGTCTTCAATGGCGCCGTGGCGCGGTACCGCGGGTACCTGGAGTCGCTGCGCCTGGGCAATGCACTGGCCAAGGCGGCCCGCGAGCAGCGCTACAACGGGTTCGCGCCGTTCTCGAAGGCGGCCTCGCTGTACCTCGTGGCGTTCCTCTTCGGCTGCGGGTTCTGGTTCAACTTCGCCGAATGGAGCCGCAAGACCTCGCTGAACCTGGTGCGTCTGGCCTTCGTGGTGCACACGCTGGGGCTTCTCGTGCGCATGTGGCTCGAGGGTCGGCCGCCGGTCACCAACCTCTACAGTTCAGCCATCTTCATCGGATGGGGCGCGGTCGGTCTGGGTCTGATCCTGGAATCGTTCTGGAAGAACGCCATCGGGCTGGCGGTGGCCACCGTGATCGGTTTCTCCACCCAGATCGTGGCCCACAACCTGGCCCTGGGCGGCGACACCATGGTGATGCTGCAGGCGGTGCTCGACACCAACTTCTGGCTCGCGACGCACGTGGTCATCGTGACCTTGGGCTACTCGGCCACCTATGTCGCCGGCTTCCTGGCCATCCTGTACGTGGTACTCGGGTTCTTCACCAAGGTGATGACGGCCGACATGGGCCGGAGTCTTTCGCGGATGGTCTACGGCATCCTGTGCTTCGCGACGCTCTTCAGTTTCGTGGGCACCGTGCTGGGCGGCATCTGGGCCGACCAGTCCTGGGGCCGGTTCTGGGGCTGGGATCCCAAGGAGAACGGGGCGCTCATCATCGTGCTCTGGAATGCGCTCATCCTGCACGCCCGCTGGGGCGGCATGGTCCGCGAGCGCGGCATCATGAATCTGGCGATCTTCGGGAACATCGTCACCAGTTGGTCGTGGTTCGGCACGAACCTGCTGGGCGTGGGTCTCCACAGCTACGGGTTCATGAGCGGAGCCTTCACGGCGCTGATGGTCTTCGTGGCCAGCCAGTGCGTGCTCATCGGTCTCGGGCTGATTCCGCAGGCCCGGTGGCGGAGCTTCTCGAAGGCTTCCGGTGCGGCGAAGGCCCCGGTCGCGTCGGCGGCCTGAGGATTTGAACCGATCGAGGGGATGGGCCACGCGATGACTGTCACCGAGACCTTGAAACATCTGGGCATCGTGGTGCCGCCGGCTCCGGGAGCGGTGGCGGCCTATGAGCCGTGGGTGCGCACCGGAACCTTGGTCTTCACCTCCGGGCAGCTGCCCTGGCGCGACGGCGTGATGGCCTTCGCCGGTCGGCTGGGGGCCGAGTTGACGGTCGAGCAGGGATACCAGGCGGCCCGGCAGTGCGCCCTCAATGCGTTGGCGCAGCTGCAGGCGGCCGCGGGCGGCGATCTGGACCGAGTCCGTCGTCTGGTGCGCGTCGAAGGCTATGTGCACTGCGCAGCGGGTTTCCGCGGGCATCCGCAGGTGCTCAACGGGGCGTCGGACCTTTTCAACGCGGTGTTCGGCCCCCGTGGGGCCCATGCCCGTTTGGCCATCGGCGTGGCCGACATGCCGCTGGATGCGGCCGTGCAGATCACGGTCGTGGCCGAACTCGACGAGCCCACCCGTTAGCATTCGTCGGCCGTACCGTGGTCGGGCGCACGGGTGGCCCGGGTTCGGGCCATCGGGCCATCGGAATCACGGCTTCAATCGGGCCTGCTTCAGTTCCACGAGCCCATCGTCCAGGCCACCGCCCTGGATCTCGAAGGTCACCGTCTGGCCGGCCTCGAGGAGCTTCCACTTCGAGCGACTGTCCTCGGCGATCAGCGTGCGGCCGTCGCGGCGGGTGTGGAAGGCGGGGATCTTGTCGTCGATGCGCCATTCGCAGACCGGGCGCACGGCGGGGTCCGGGGTCTCCAGGAACACCCGGACGTTGCGGCTGACGATGCCCCGCTCCATGCGTTCCACCACGCCGGTGATGCGGAACGGGCGTTTCCGGTAGCGGGCGTCGGCCGCCGGCGGGTCGGAGCGGTAGTGGTTCACCAGTTCCCAGACGCTGATCTCCTGCCCGGCGGTGACCGGCGGCAGTTGCGCGGCCGGGGCGGGAGGCACAAGGCCCGCCCATCGGGAGGCCTGGAGGGCTTCGACCGCCGGCCTGGCCGCGGCCGCGAGCATGGGAACCGCCAATGGCTCGGCCGGGGTGGTGGCCTTCGAAAAGGCATTCGAGGAACCAGTGCTGGCACCGGATGAGAGCGGCGGAAGGCCGCGGAGACGCGAGTTCTCCAGGGTCAGGCGCTTGAGCGCGGCCTCGGTGTCGAAGCCCAGGCGTCGCCGCACGGGTTCGGGCACCTCGAAGAAGAAGAGCGAGGTCCGTCCCTCCGAATGATCCACCTGCAGGCGGTCCTCATCGAGCCTGCGGGCCGTCGCCCCGCGGAAAGTCCGTCCGTCGAGGGTGACGATCTCCTCGGCCATCGCCGTCGACAGGGAGGCGAGGGCGATCACGGAAACCAGGATGCGTTGCATGCGGCCCTAGGCAACCGGACGTCATGGCCGCCGTCAATCGGGTGGTGTCCGCATGGCCGGTGTCCGTGAGGTGTCACGACCCGACCGGAGGGTGGGTGCTTTCGGACCCGGGCCAGGGAATGACGCGGAAGCAATTATGCGAAAGACGCTGGTTTGCAGGGGATGCCCCTTCCTGTCACAAGATCGTGGTGAGTCATTTTTCAGCGGAACTGGCAGCGCTGATCCAACGTGAATTCGAGGGGAGCCAGCTGAAATTCGGCAGGGTGACCGGGATCGATCAGAGCATGGTCAGCCGCCAGTGCGCCGGGGTGTCGTTGCCCGATCGGGCGACGATCGGGCGGGTCACCCGGGCCCTCCCCGAGAGCCAGTCGATTCCGCTGGTGGTGGCCTATCTGCTGGACCATTGCCCGGTGTCGCTCCGCACGCGGGTCCGCGTCCAGGCCGGTGCACGGGGTGCCCAGCAGCGCGCGACGGAAGTCTTGAGAATCGACCTCGGTCGATTGACCACCCGCCAACGGGACCTGATCCGCCAGCTTGCGGACCTGGTGGTCGCCGATCCCGGGGCCTCCGATCTTCTCTCGGCATTCCTGAAGTTTGTGCATGCGTCGGGTTCGGGTCAGGCGGATCGGGGGTGAATCTTCCATGAATGATGATCGGGATCATCAAAAAACAAGAACACCGGACGATGCTTATTGGTGGTTTTTGTTTTTGTCCGGTGGATCATCAAACACCGATTCCGTGACCCTCGGGTGATCCGGTAATCCCCGCTGATTCGCGTCGAACTACCGGATGGGAAAGGGGTGAGATGACCAAAGCTTCCTGGAACTACAGTCGATCCGCCGAGGAACCCGCCTCATGGCTCGATTATCTCCGGGATCCTCTCCGCCCGAAGGTGGCGGGTGATGGTGCGGTCGCCGTCGTCCGGGCCATGGTTTCCGTCCTGCCCGGCAACACGTTGCGATTGATCGGTTCCCCGGAGTCGTTGGAGCCCATCCTGGGGGCGGGGATGCATCCATCGAACAGCCTTCTGGACCCCTCCGGAATCCGCCTGTCCGCGGCCTTCACCTGGAGCCGGGGCGATGTGCTGGCCACGATGGGTGGCATGGGCGTGCCGGTGGACGAGTTGATGGCCGAGGCCCGATCACAGTCGCAGACCGAGGCGGTCCTCCAGTTCCAGATCGCCCGGGAGGCCTTCCTGGACCGGCGGTTTCCTGAGAGTCTCGAGGCCGTGAGCCGGGCCCTCGACACCGGCCCGAGCCTGATGGCGGCGGGAAGGTTGGTCTGGCGCATCCACCTTCTCAGAGCCCTCCTGCTCCTGGGCTCGGACCACAACACCGATCCCGGCCTGGTCGATCCCGCCGAAGCCGAGCAGTCGTTCCTGTTGGCCGCCCGGTATGCCAGGATGGAGTACCGGCTCGATGCGGCCCGGGCCCTCCTGGGCGCGGGGTGGGCCGCCTATGTGAAGGAGAAGGGCGAGGTGGAGCGCCGGATCCGTGCGGCCGTCACCTACACCGGCGAGGCGCTGGACCTCGACGGAGACCTCGCCGAGGCCCAGTTCCAAGCGGCCAAGCTGCGCATGGCGCTGGGTGAGCCCGACGCGGCGCTGCACGGGTTGCGTTGGTTGCCCCTTTCGGGACGGGTGCTGCTGCTCAAGGCCGCCGCCGATGGCGACTTCCTGCGTCACTCCGCCAAGCTGGAGGATTTTCTCCGGACACTCCGGGAGGAACAGTTGACGAAGATCCGCACGGAGGTCTCCCCGGTGGCGGCCCGCATCCGGCAATGGATGGCCGACTGCCCCGATTTGGCGGAGACCCCCGCCGCCCGGCGCCTCGTGGACCTGTCGGAGGCTGCGGAGCACCAGGGCCTGCTGGAGGTGCACCGCTATTTCGGATTCGAATTCCGGGAGGACCACGAGACATTGCGGAGTTCGTTCTTCGAGGCGAAGCGGACGGTGTCCCGGGAGTGGGACGAAGAGGTCGTGGATGCGGCTCCCGATGCCGATCCGCGCCGAAGGATCATCCATCATGTCGACCAGGAACCTGAATTCCGATTCCTCAACGGATTGGGAGAGGTGCTGGCCTCGTACCGCGGCGTTCCCGGGTCCAGGAAGGAGTTTCCGATGCCCCGGGGCGATTCCCCCGTCGGCCTTGCCGTGCGTTGGATCCCTCCGGGGCGGTTCCTGATGGGCAGCCCGATCCGCGAGCCCGATCGCGAGCCCGACGAGGTCCTCCATACGGTGTCGTTCCCCGACGGCTTCTTCTTTTCCGAGACTCCCTGCACCCAGGCGCAGTGGTCGTTGTTCATGCCCGAGAACCCCAGCAGGTTCCACGGGGCCCGACTCCCGGTGGAACAGGTGAATTGGGAGGAGGCGCGGGAGTTCGCCAGGCGCCTGACCGAGTTCCACTTCCGGGAGGGCCTGATCGCACCGGGGTGGCGCTGGGACCTGCCCACCGAGGCCCAGTGGGAGTATGCCTGCCGTGTACGCAAGCCCGGCGATTTCCACGGTCCGATCGATGACGTGGCCTGGTACCGGCAGAATTCGCGCCAGCGGAGCCACCCCGTCGGCCAGAAGCGGCCCAATGCCTGGGGGCTCCACGACATGCACGGCAACGTGGGCAAATGGTGCCTCGACTGGTACGGTCAGTACCCCTTCGAGGCGGTGACCCATCCGTCGGGTCCGTCCTTCGGCACCTTCCGGGTGTACCGCGGCGGCGGTTGGAGCGACGAGGCGCGGTGCTGTCGGTCCGCCTACCGTGGTCGGAGCGTGCCCGATTTCCGCAGCAGCAACATCGGCTTCAGTCTGGTGCTGTCGGGTCCGATGGGTGGGGAGCCGGAGGATTCCAGTCGTTGAGCCGTCGCTCGTCGCCCGGACCTCCGGGTGCCACGCCCATCCGCTCCAGGCATTCCCCGATGAAGTACAGCGAGCCCGTCACGGCGACGAAGGGTTCGCGGGCGACCGCGCGCAGGGCTTCCTCGACGGAGGCGCAGGCCCGGACGGCCCTCCCGCAATGGGCCTCCAGCAGCGCCCGCCGGACTTCATCGGGAGCCACGGTGCGCGGACTCGACACCGGTGCGACCACCAGTCGCGAGGCCAGCGGCGCCAGCTGCGAGGCCATCCCGCGCCACGCCTTGTCGCGAAGCATGCCCAGGACCAGGACCGGGTGGCGTCCGGGGAAGTGTTCGGCCAACGCCCGCCGGAACGCCGCCACGCCGTCCTCGTTGTGGGCCCCGTCGAGCAGCCAGGTCTGGTCGCCGCGCTGGAGCACCTGCATGCGGCCGGCCCAGAAGGTGTGTGCCAGCCCGTGGGCGACCTGATCGTCGGAGACCGGGAGCACAGGCCTCAGCAGGCGAACGGCGACCACGGCCAGCGTGGCGTTCATCCGCTGGTGGGGGCCGAGCAGAGAGATCGGCAGCGTCATCCGACCGACGGCATTCGCATCCACGACCACGCAATGGGCGTCGAGGTCGCGGGCCCGGTACCGGATGACCTCGAGGGCGTCGGCCCGATCCACCGCGGTCAGGACCGGGATGCCCGGTTTGATGATCCCCGCCTTCTCGGTGGCGATCTGAGCGACCGTCGAGCCCAGCACCTGCATGTGGTCGAGGCCGATGGAGGTGATCACCGAGGCCAGCGGCGTGACGATGTTGGTCGCGTCGAGCCGACCGCCGAGGCCGGTCTCCCAGATCACCAGATCGACCCCGGCCTCGGCGAAGGCCATCAGCGCCACCACCGTCGTGAATTCGAAGAAGGTGGGTTGCAGGTCCGCCGGCATTCGCTGCCGAAGTTCCGACACCAGTCGCGCCAGGGTCTCGTCGGGGAGGATCTGCCGGTTCACCTGGATGCGCTCGCCGAAGCGCACGAGATGGGGCGAGGTGTAGAGGCCGGTTCGGAAACCCGCGGTCCGGTACACGCTCTCGAGGAAGGCGCAGGTCGACCCCTTGCCGTTGGTGCCGGCCACGTGGATGAAGCGCAGCCGTTCGTGGGGGTTGCCGACCGCGGCGGCCAGCCGTCGGGTCGATTCCAGTCCGGGCTGGAACCCGAACTGGCTCAACCGGTGCAGGAAGGCAAGCGCTTCGGCCGGCGTCACGGGAAGGGCGGGCTATCGGCGACGGGTCGGAGGTTCACAGGTCCACCCACGACCCGGTGGCCGCGGAGTGCAGCGCCGCGTCCATGACGGCCTGGGTCTGGGCGCCATCGTGGAAGGTCACCGCACAGGGGCGTTGCTCCCGGATCGCGTGGATGAACTCGACGGCCTGATCGTAGCGGAAGGCCACCAGCGGGTCTCCCACCCCGGGATCGCGCGGGGAACCGGGCCACACCCAGAATTCGCGGGGCACCGACAAGGGGGCCATGCCGGGTCCGCCCAGCTTTCCGAACTGCAGCTCGTTCCACTTGCCGGTGGTGAATTCGAAGCTGGCCTCGCTGCCGTTGACCTCCACGTAGTCGAGGCTGCGCCAGCTCTCGTTGCGGCCGCTGGCCAGCTTGGAGCTCTCCAGCACGCCGGTGGCGCCGTTGTGGAAGTCGGCCAGGATGCCCACCCAGTCGTCGGTGTCGTTGGGTTTGCCGTCGCGGATCGGGGTGAGGTTCTTGACGTGGGCCACCATGCGTTTCATCGGGCCGACCAGGTGGTGGGCGAAGTTGATGCGGTGGCTGAGCATGTCGCCCAGTTCCCCGGTACCGGCCAGCTTCTTGACCATGCGCCAGCCCAGGTTGCGGGTGCCCCAGTCCTGCAGTCGGCAGGAGCGGTAATGGCGCGGCTCCCCGAGATCTCCCCGGTCGATGAGGTGGCGCAGGTAGCGCATGGCCGGCACGAAGCGGTAGGTGAAGGCCGTCATGTGGCGGAGGCCGGCGGCATCGGCGGCACGGGCCATGGTGCGCGCCTCCTCGGCGGCCATGGCGATGGGCTTCTCGCAGAGGATGTGCTTCCCGGCCGCGATGGCCGCCATGGCGATGGGGAAGTGCAGCAGGTTGGGTGTGGCGATGATGATGGCGTGCACATCGTCCCGGGCCAGCAGCGCGTGGTAGTCGGTGGTGGTGACCGCGCAACCGGTCGCGGTGCGGGCCCGTTCGAGGGTCGCCGCGTCGTTGTCGCACAGGCCCGCGACCCTCACATCGGGGCAGAGGGCCAGGCCGGGGAGGTGGTTCTGCAGCGTGATGCCGCCGCAGCCGATGATGCCGATTCCGAGGGTGCTCATGGAAGTCTCGGCCGAAGGTACCCGGGGATGCGCCGGAACCCAACCCTGAGATGGAACCTGTCACCGGGCGTCAGATCCGGGTGCCAGAACCCACTGCGACCCGTGGGTGCCCGTCACCCTGTGAAGCCTCCATCCGCGACGGGCTTGGCTCCCGGGAGGGGAGATGCGAGGGTGACCCATCCTCGGTGTCTTCCGCGGTCATCCATCCTTGGCAAAAGCCCCATCGCCCTGCCGTCCGGGAATCCCGGGGTGCCGGCTGGGTCCGCCTCTGTCTGCCGTTGTTCCTGTTCCTGGCGGTCCGGGTCTCCGCCGCCGAGGCTCCCCTGCGCCGCATCGGTTTCCAGCGTCAGGATCCGGGGCTGGCCAGTCTGACCTTCTCCAACACCGTGCCGGCCTCGCGGCATCTCACCAACCAACTGCTGCTCGACGGATCCGGCGTGACTCTGGCCGACGTCGATGGCGACGGATGGATCGATGTCTTCTTCGGCGCCGCGGGGGGGCGCTCCTCGCTCTGGCGCAACCGGGGGGACTGGCGCTTCGAGGACATCACCGGCAGGGCCTTCCCGCAGCGGGTCGAGAGCCTGGGGGGCGATGTGACGGGAGTGGCCGCGGCCGACGTGACCGGGGACGGTCATGCCGACCTGGTGCTCAACACCCATGCCGACGGCGTGCGGGTGCTGGTCAACGACGGTCAAGGAGGCTTCCGGCCGCGCCCGTTCACCCAGGTCCCCGCTCGGGGAGGACATTCGCTCGCGCTGGCCGACGTGGACGGCGACGGCTGGATCGATCTCTACGTCTGCAACTACCGCCAGAAGGCCCTCATGGACATGCCCAATGCGCGGGCGACGTTCCGGCGCGAGGGCGATCGGACCGTGGTGGCCACCCTCGACGGCCGACCCACCTCCGCTCCGGACCTGACCCACCGTTTCGAGGTCAATGCGTCGGGTGGCATCGAGGAACTCGGTGAACCGGATGTGCTCTACCGCAACGACCGCGGCGACGGTTGGGTGGTCGTGCCGTGGACCGAGGGGGCGTTCCTCGATGCGACGGGCCAACCCCTCCGGCAACCGCCCTTCGAATGGGGGCTCGCGGCGCAGTTCTGTGATCTCAACGGCGACGGAAAACCCGACCTGTATGTCTGCAACGACTTCCAGTCGCCCGACCGGCTGTGGTTCAACGAGAGCGAGGGTGGGAAGATCCGGTTCCGCGAGGCCGCCCCCGGACTCCTGCGGCACACGAGCCTGTTCTCGATGGGGGTCGATTTCGCCGACCTCAACCAGGATGGCCGCTGGGATTTCGCGGTGCTCGACATGCTCAGTCCGGACCCGGTGCGCCGACTGACCCTGCTGGACGGTTCCCCGACCGTGCCCATCGATCCGGCCGAACCTCGGGCACAGACCCAGCACGATGCGAACACGCTGTTCCTCCAGCGGCCGGACGGCTCGTTCGCCGAGATGGCGGCCATGGCGGGGGTCTCGGCCACCGACTGGTCCTGGACGCCGGCCTTCCTAGACGTGGATCTCGATGGGTTCCCCGACCTGCTGGTCACCGCCGGGCAGGAGCGGGGCTCGCGCGACCTCGACATCGCCGAGCAGTTGAAGGCCTACCGCAGGACAGGGCTGCGCACCGATGCCCAGATCTTCAGGGAGCGCCAGCGTTTCCCGAGACTCCCGGCGCCCCTGCGGGCCTTCCGGCATCGGGGTGCCTCCGGGATGGACCGACTGCCGACGCTGGAGGATTCGAGCGCCGCCTGGGGTTTCGATTTCGACGGGGTCAGCCATGGGATGGCCCTGGGGGACCTCGACAACGATGGCGACCTGGACGTCGTGGTGAACCACTTCAACGCCCCGGCCGGGATGTACCGCAACGATGCCACGGGAGGCCGTGTGTCGGTGCTGCTCGAGGGCCGGGCTCCCAACACCCGGGCCATCGGCGCGGTGCTGCGGTTCGAGTGGCGGGGTGCCTCCAACGCGGTGCCGGTGCAGACGGCCCAGGTCATCGCCGGTGGGCGATATCTCTCGGGCGACTCCCCGGGCAAGACCTTCGCCGCGCCGGGTCCGGGTTCCGGGCGGTTGGAGGTGCGCTGGCCTTCGGGCCGGGTCACGGTGCACGAGGGGATCGCTGCCGGGGGGGCGCTCCTGCGATTGCGGGAGCCGGCCGCGGAGGTGGCCCCGCCCGGTCCATCGGCACCCGCGCTCTTCGGAAGTGCGGCGACCGGGTCGCCCCGGCCCCGCTGGCGCTTCGAAGCCCGGTCTTGGGAAACGGCCGCCGGGCGCTCCGGCGCGGAGGAATCCGTCGGCCAGCCCTCGATCCCCCGGCGATGGATGCGTCCGGGGACTGCTCTGGCCCTCGATCGCTCCGCTGGCTCGCCGCGCGGCGTCTGGATCGGGGGCATGGGCGAACAGGGGCTCCGACACCGCGTCCCGACGGCGGAGGGGGTGGTACGCGAGGTCGGTCCGAAGTCGTCGGACGGGGCTCTCGTGTCCGCCGTCGGCGGGGTGCTCTCGGTGTCCCAGAACGTGCCCGTCACGGGATCCGCGACCCCGCCGACCTCGACCCTCGCCACGGGCCGGGTGGACTGGATCGCGTCGGCCAACGGTCGGCGGCAGACGGTGGCCACCGGTGCTTTCTCGATGGCCGCCCTCGCCGGTGAGGATTCGGGGATGCCGACGGAGATCTTCCTCGGGGGAGCCGCGCTTCCCGGGCGCTTTCCCATGGCCGCCGAGAGCCGATGGCTCCGGCGAACCGGGACCGGATACCGTGAGGTCCTGTCGAGGCCTCTTGGCCTGGTGACGGGGGCGCGGTTCGTCTCCGGTCCGGACGGACCCGCCTCCGAATTGGTGACGCTCTCCGACTGGGGGGCTCCGGTGTGGTTCCGTCGCCGGGGTGATTCCTGGGAACCGGTCGATCCCCTGGTGTCCGCGCCGGGGGAGACTCCCTTGCCCCTCAGCCGATGGACCGGCCTCTGGCAGCGGTTGGAGGTCACCGATGTGGATGGCGATGGGCAGGAGGACGTGATCCTCGGGAACTGGGGACTCAATGGAACTCCGTCGGTCCTGGTCGGTGCTCCGCGCTCGCCGGCCGGTCCGGTGCGGGAATGGCATCTGTATCATGGGCCCTGGAACCAGGACGGGGTCGAGGGGTGCCTCGAGGCCTACACCTCGCCCGAGGGTCGGGTGTTGCCGGTCCGTGGATTGCAGGAGATCGGGCCGTTGTTTCCGGCCATCGCCGCGCGATTCTCCACCCATCGTGCCTATGCCCTCGCCACGGTGGAGGGAATCCTGGAGGGCCTGCCCTCGTCGCGCCTCTCCGTCCGCTGGCTGACCTCGTTGATCCTGCTGCGCCGCGGAGACCGTTTCGAGGCGCGGCCTCTCCCCGACGCCGCCCAACTGGGGCCGATCCGGGCCATCGCCCCGGGCGATTTCAACGGTGACGGTCGTCGGGATCTCTTCGTGGCCATGGGATTCGCCGGTCATGGATTCCGGGGGCAGCGCGACGATGCCGGGGAGTCGCTCTTCTTGTTCGGTCGCGGAGACGGGACCTTCGATCCGGTCCCGACCGGTTCCCTGGGGTTCCGCTTGCTGGGCGAACCCTGCGATGCCGTCGCCGACGACTGGAATGGCGACGGGGTCAGCGACCTGGTGGTCAGCGAGGCTCCGGGTGGGGGGCTTTGGTGGATCCAGAGTCGGAAGGCCGACTGAGATTCCGTCGCTGTCGCGGGGCATCGACGCCCTCCGCGGAGTCCTCAGCCCCGCACTTGCGGTCCCATCCACTCCCCGCGCCAGGCGGTCACGGCGTGGCCCAGCAGGCGGACCCGTTCCCCCCGGTGTTCCACCCCGACCGTGCCTCCGCGGGCGCTGGTCTGGAAACCTGTCAGGTCGGTGCGTCCGAGTCGACCCGACCAGTGGCAGGCGAGGGTGCAATGCGACGAGCCGGTGACCGGATCCTCGTCGATGCCGACGGCGGGTGCGAAGAACCGGCTCACGAAGTCGGCGTCGGCCCGATCCGAGCGGGCCGTGACGATGATTCCCCGGACCGCGAATCTCCCCAGGGCGTCGAAGTCGGGTCGCAGCGATCGGACCTCCTCGGCCGATCCGACCTCCACCAGCAGGTCTTCACGACTGCGGCCCAACCAGACCGGTGGGAGTCCCAGGGCCTCCGGCAGCCCGTCGGGAACGGGAGTCGCCGTCGCGGGTTGTGCCGGGAAATCCATGGCGATCCGGCCCGCCTCCGGTCGGCAGTGCAACGGGCCGCTCCGGGTCTCGAACCGGAGCGGCCGGTCGGCGGGTTCGCATCCCGATTCCCACAGCCAGTGCGCCGTGGCGAGGGTGGCGTGGCCGCAGAGGTCGACCTCGATGCGGGGCGTGAACCACCGGAGGCTCCACCGTCCCGGACCGAGGGGGGTCGCGAAGGCCGTCTCGGAAAGGTTCAACTCGGCGGCCACCGATTGCATCCACCCGGTGGCGGCTTCGGGGCCGGGCAGGCAGACGGCGGCCGGATTGCCCCGGAATCGTTCCCGGGTGAACGCGTCGACGACGCCAAGGGGCAGGGGCATGGGCCGGTTCGGGTCAGGGCACCGGCAACTCGTCGAAGAGGCGCTGCACGATGTCCTCGGAGGTCTTCTCCTCGGCCTCGGCCTCGTAGGTGAGGGTGATGCGGTGGCGGAGCACATCCAGGCCGATGCTCTTCACGTCCTGGGGGGTGACATAGCCGCGGCCGCGCAGGAAGGCGTGGGCCTTGGCGGCCAGCGTCAGCGCGATGGTCGCCCGGGGGCTGGCTCCCATCTGGATCAGCTCCTTGAGCTTCAGCTTGTAGGCCTCGGGATCGCGCGTGGCGCAGACCACATCGACGATGTAGTCCTTCACCTTGTCGTCGATGTAGAGCTCGTTGATCACCTGGCGGGCCTTCAGGATGGTCGCGGGCTCGATCACCGGTTCGACCACGGGATGGCCGGAGGTCCGGCCCATCAGGTCGAGGATCTGGCGCTCCTCCTCGCGCGAAGGGTATCCCACCTTCAGCTTGAGCATGAAGCGGTCGACCTGAGCCTCGGGCAGCGTGTAGGTACCTTCCTGCTCGATCGGGTTCTGCGTGGCCAACACCAGGAACGGTTCCGGCAGCTTGTACGTCTGGTCACCGATCGTGACCTGCCGTTCCTGCATCGCCTCGAGCAGGGCCGATTGCACCTTGGCCGGTGCGCGATTGATCTCATCGGCGAGCACCAGATTCGCGAAGATCGGGCCCTTGCGCGTGGTGAACCCTCCGGCGGGGTTGTAGATCTGCGTGCCGACGACATCGGCGGGCAGCATGTCCGGCGTGAACTGCAGCCGGGAGAACTTCACGTGCATGGCCGTGGCCAGGGTCTTGACCGAGAGGGTCTTGGCCAGTCCGGGCACGCCCTCGAGCAGCACGTGTCCATTGGCCAGCAACCCGATGACCAGGCGCTCGACCAGATACTTCTGGCCGACGACGCAACGGTTGATCTCCGTCATCAGGGTCGGCAGGAAGGCGCTGGCCTCCTGCACGGCGGCATTCAAGGCGGGCACTCCGGAATTCATCACCGGGATGCATGGCACAGATCACGGGCCCGGGGCAAGCCATGCCGGGATTTTGCCGGATCGGCGCGAAGGAATTGATATCAGAGAGGCGTCTCTCAACTTCAACTCCCCATCGGCGAACCACGCGGCCAACGTGGGCGAGTGGGGTGGGTGTCCGGTAGGGAGTCGGGAGCCATCCCGTGAGACACCGCCGGGTCGCGCAGAACCAGAACCGCGTCCGGATCGAGCAGTTCCCCGGCGGTGCATCCGAGGGCCGATTGGATCCGGGCGAGGGTGGTCAGCAGGATGTTGACCTGACCGGCCTCGATCTTCTGAAGCGTGCGGGTGTTCAGATCCGCCGCCTCGGCCAACTGTTCTTGGGTGAAACCGTGCACCCGCCTTAAGATTCTCACCCGCCTTCCGAATCCTGCCAGCGAGAAAACCATCACATTATCAAATCATCTGGTAAGAAATCGCAACACGGCCCATCATGCCGTAAAAAACGCCCTATTATGCCATCTTTTAGGGTGTTGCACTGAGGTGGCTACCAAAAAAAGTTGTAACATATCGCTGCATGCAAACGACCCGAACCCTTGCCCGACAATCTCTGGACCCGAGAAAGCGATCCTCCCACCGACCGGAATCGGGACTCGCGTGGCGTTTGGATCCGCATCCCGAATTCGCCTGAGAACCGGCGATCGAGGAGACGCTCATGATTCCAAGTTGGCTCCAATCGGTCCGAGGGACCGTGGGCGGGAGGTGGGGGAGGTCCCGACTCGAACCCGTGGGAGTGCTGGTCCAGGCCTGCCTGGGGGCGGGCACGGTGCCCGGCTTGTTGAACGGTCTGGCGGGCGGCAAGACGTTCCTTGAGCACCAGCTCGAGCGGGTGCTGATCGCCTTCGATCGTCCCCGGTGCCTGGTGGTCACCACCGAGTTGCCCGAGAACCGGGCGATCCGTCGGATTTGCGGGGACCTCGGGGTGCCCTGCTATGTCGGCGATCGCTACGACGCGCTGGGCAACTGCCTGCGGGCCGCCCGCCGGGAGCGTTTCCGCAGCGCGATGGTCCTCAGGGCCGACAGTCCTCTCATCGATCCCGCGCTGATGGTGCGGGTGATGGCCGAGTATCTGCGGTGCGGTCACCCGTCGACCTACACGGGAAACCGCCTGCAGAAGACCTTCCCCGCCGGCATGGAGGTCGAGATCACGGGGGTGGACCGCCTGCAGCAGGCCTTCCTCGCGGCCCAGTGCTGGGCCGATTTCCTGGATCCCACGGCCCTGCTGCGTCGTGGGGGGCTCGCCGACTGCCGACGGGTCGACGTGGTGCAGTCGGTGGACCAGTCCCGATGGAGTCTCCGCCTCGACACGGCGGACGATCAGCGGCGGTTGGCCCGATTGCTTGGCCTCGTCCAGAAGTATTCGCTCGAGGAGGTGATGCGTGTCGCCGAGGTCCACGGCCTCCTGGCCGAACCCTCCACGACCGGGGGTCGGGGACCGGTCCCGGGATCGGATGCGGGCTGAGGATCCCGACCTGCAGGCCTCCGTCCGGGATCGGAGCCCATGGTACGAGTGCCGGCGGAGCGGTTTCAGGCGCGACCCGGCGGCCGTTTTCGGTTTCCATCGCGGGCATGACGACGGTGTTCATCGCCACGGGCAACGCCCACAAGGTGGAGGAGATCCGGGGCATCCTCGGAGCCCCGGACCGCATGTTCCTGTCGCAGGGCGATGCTTCCGTGCGGCTCGAACCGGAGGAGACCGGATCGACCTTCCGGGAGAACGCCCGGATCAAGGCGCTGACCTGGGCCACCTATCTGGCGATGGAGGTCTGCCATCTGGGCGCGCGTTGGGTGCTGGCCGACGATTCGGGCCTGGAGGTCGATGCCCTCGGCGGGGCCCCCGGCGTCCGTTCCGCGAGGTTCGCCGCGCTGGACACCGGGCGGCGGGGCAACTCTCCCGATGCCGAGAACAACGCCAAGCTCCTGCGCCTGATGGCGGGGATCGCCCCCGAGCGCAGGACGGCCCGCTTCCGCTGTGCCTTGGCGTTGACCCCGGTGCTGGCCGGGGCGGATGCCGCGGCCATGGCGGCGGCCACGCGCGATTTCGACGGTGTCTGCGAGGGATCGCTGCTCGAGCGACCGTCCGGGAGCGGTGGCTTCGGCTATGATCCGCTCTTCGTGCCGCAAGGCTGGGATCGGCCCTTCGCCGAATTGGGGGCCGAGGTGAAGAACCGCCTCAGCCATCGGGCCCGGGCGCTGGAGGCGCTCCGGGACGCGTGGGATCGGAAGGGATGATCCCTGTCCCGCCCTGAGGGACGGGCGGTCGTGTTCAGAAGCCCAGGCGGGTGCCGACCTGATGGGTCACGAAGGCGAGGAGCCAGGCCAGCGAGGTCATGTACACGGTCTGGAACACGGGCCACTTCCACGAGTTGGTCTCCCGGCGCACCACCGCCACGGTGCTCACGCATTGCATGGCGAAGACGTAGAACACCATCAGCGTGAGGCCGGTCAGGGGCGTGTACATCGGTCGTCCGTCCTCGCGGCGCTCGGATTGCATGACCCTCGCCAGGCTGGCCGAGCTGTCGCCCTCGTCGCCGGTGCCGGCGTTGTACACGATGGACAGGGTGCTCACGAACACCTCGCGCGCGGCGAAGGAGGTGACGATGCCGATGCCGATCTTCCAATCGAAGCCCAGCGGCTTGAGGACCGGCTCGATCGCCCGACCCATGCGTCCGGCGAAGGACTGCCGGAGCCTCTCGCCGGCCTCCTCGTGCTCCAGTCGTTGCAGGGCCTCGGCCTGCTCCGGCGTGGGCAGGTTCGAGGCGGTCTGTTTCCAGAGGGCCCGCTGTTGTCCGAAGCGGCGTTCCACTTCGGCGGGGCGGGGATAGGTGGCCAAGAACCACAGGAGGATGTTGATGCCCAGGATGACCGTGCCCGCCCGACGCAGGAACAGCCGGGACCGGTCCCACATCTGCCGGAGCACGGCCCCAGGCATCGGCCGTTTGTAGGGCGGCAGTTCCAGGATGAGCATGGGCGGTTCGCCGCGGAGGAGGGTCTTCTTGAAGATCCAGGCCATGCCCAGCGCCCCGACGATGCCCAGCAGGTACATCATGAGCAGGGTGAGACCGGGCCAGCCGTTCCGCTGCGGGATGCAGGCGGCGATCAGCACCGTGTACACCGGGAGACGGGCCGAGCAGCTCATGAGCGGCGCGACCAGGATGGTGGCGAGGCGGTCCACGCGCGTCTCGATGGTGCGCGTGGCCATGATGCCGGGGATGGCGCAGGCGAAGGACGAGAGCATCGGGATGAAGCTCTTGCCGTGCAGTCCCACCCGGCTCATCAGCCGATCCATGAGGAAGGCCGCCCGTGACATGTAGCCGGTGTCCTCGAGCAATCCGATGAAGAAGAAAAGCAGGCAGATCTGCGGCAGGAAGACCACCACCGATC